>CAIKHZ010000259.1 GCA_903827375.1 Akkermansiaceae bacterium | reverse complement strand
TGCCGGGGGCTGGAACCACCATGGTGCTGGGCTTCAGCGGCCACGCATCGCATTTCACCACCGCTTTCACCGGTTCCCTCGGTATCGAGAACAGCGGCTATTTCTCCCGGCCAATCGATCATGCCAGCGACGCCGTGCCGACCCGCCTGCAACTGCCCGGCGATCTAACCATGACCGGCACCACCGGCGAGACCTACACGTTTTTCCCGACCCAGGGAGCTTACTTCAATCACGACCCGACGGCGGATGGCGAGGGGTTCTGGAGTTTGTTCGGCAAGTTGGACGTGCCGTTTTTCAATGACATGCAGGTGCATCTGCAGACGCGCGGTGGCAATTCGGTGGCCGGCACCCCGGATCCCGAGGCTCTATCCAGTATTTATGTGATGGGCGGTTGGCCGGCACACGGGTGGTTTGAGCACTCACTGTCCCCGTTCGACGTCGCCTGCTTCGATGAAAACAACACCGGTCGTGACGCCGCCGCCACCCTCGCCGATTATCGCGGAAGCACCGCTGAAACTTATCTGGCGCGTGCTCAAAAACTATGGCTCGGAGTCGTTAACTTCGACTATCCTTTGGTCTGGGCTAACACAACTTTCAGCTTCTCTGGATTCGCCCCGATCACTCAAGACCTGTTAGTGCTCAATACCCAGCACACCCTCAAATACATGGATGCCAAGAACGCCGAAATCACCTTTGGCGTGCAGTATGAGGGAGTGCCCACCATCAACATAAGCAGCCTCGCATTCAACGCGTTGGATGAAGCCACTGGTGCCTCGAGCGCGTTTGTGGATGCCGCTGGCGACGCGGTGTTCCGTTCGTTGGAAAATGGCATAGATGACTTCACAAAGATGCTCAGTGACAAGATGGAAGACACCATTGGCACCATCCTTAGCAGCCTGACCACCCCTGTCATAGAGGAGTTTACCACCAAGGTGCGCAACGAGATCAAGAACGCCGGTAGCACCAGCGACGGGCTTACCCCGCTGGAACTTGCGAACCTGCTAGATAGCTATTTCCTCATGGGTTCCAACAATATGATCACCGCGCTCAACCAGCTCAAGAGCAACGTCAACACGGCTGGTAGCACACTCAAGGAAATCCACGACAAACTGAAACAAATCGAGCAGACCATTGATTCGGTTATCAGCACCATCAACACGGATCCGGACACCGGCGCGGCCATAGCCGAGGTTCATGGATTGCTGGAAAAATTCAGTGTTGGCAGTTCGCCTGCTGAGCGCGCCATCTTCAAGGGCTTGGCCAACGCCTTGATCGATACCTTGGCCACTGCAGTGAGTTCGTCCGATGTGGCCACCAAAATCAATGACTTGCTCGCGGAGCTGGAACCGACGCTGGAAGCCGTCACCCAGGCGCTCACCCAGGTTAAAACGCTGGTCACCCAGGTGCGCGTCGAGTTGGAAGGGGCCTCCGGCATGGCCAAAGAACTCAGCGACATCATCACCGCCGCCTCCACCCAATTGCAAACCGCATGCACTGCCGCTGCCGCAATCGCCGAACGGGTGATCAATGATCTAACCACTGAAGATATGGCCGACATCGACGATCTGGTCGATGACATCAGCGCCCAAATCGCGCAAGCACTCACCGATGCTATTTTCGGCAGCCAGTTTGTGGCCGACATCCAAGAGGCGATCAAGGAGCGCATCTATGACTTGCAGGGTGCCTTCAACAACGCCGTGGATACCGCCTTCGCCTCCCTCAACCAGATGATCCGCAACGCCTTGTCCGAGGCGCTCGCCGGCCTGGACGACTCCATCAATAACATGCTCGGCGATGTGGCCGACTACTGCGGCAGCGGCTCATTGGATGGCTTTGCACATATCAATGGCGACAGCCTCGATGAGTTGCGCATCGACGGCAAGTTTGAGATGAAGGCACCCGATGCGTTGAAGATAGCCGCCTATCTGGAAATCAAGGAACTCGACTCGGATGGCCCGTCGGGCTGCAATGGCTCTGGCGACCCGCTCACCGAGGTAACGATCGGGGCGCTTGATGTTCCTCTCGGCACGGTGGGGATGAGCGGCGACAGTGTGCATGCCGACGTCGGGGTGAAGTTTGCGCTCAACAGCAGCACCGGTGCCCCCGTGGGCCTGGGAGGCATGTTTGAAATGACGTCCGGTACCCTCAGCTTCGAGACATTCAAAATCACCGCGCTGGGTGCCGCTTGCATGTTTGGCGGCGATGAGAATTATCTGGCGGCTACCATTGGCATGGAGTTTGGCGAGTATGCCATGTCAGGGGGTGTCTTTCTCGGCCACTGCTGTACCAGAGAGCCGTTGGAGATGATCGATCCGCTCGTCGCACAAGTATTAACCATGGCCAGCTTCACCGGCATCTATGTCTATGGCGAGGCCACCTTCCCAATCTATGGCACCGGCACTTGCCTGTTCAATATCAGCGGCAAGGCCGGCGCCGGTGTCTTCTACTTCGTCGAAGGCCCAACCTACGGCGGCAGACTCACCATGGGCATCTATGGCGAAGCCCTCTGCGCAATCGAAATCGGCGGCGAAGTATCGCTCGTCGGCCTCAAGAGTGGCGATAGTTATGCCTTCGCCGGCACCGGTAGCATGTATGGCAAAGCCGGCTACTGCCCGATCTGCCTTGAGGCCTCCTTCACCATCAACTTCAGCTACACCGACGCCGGCGGCTGGTCGGTGGACTACTGAGCGAAGCCCAATCACCAGTCTGGCAAATTTTTTCCAACATTTGATCCGCATCGACCCTTCTTTCCTTCCCAGCAATAAGTTATGAGCTCCATCCCGGTTACTCCAATCGCTCTGCCTAAGCCCCTCTTCATGTCGCGCCTCCTCACCCGTGTGATTTGCAGCTCTTGGCGAGTGCCCGTGCTGCTGGCCACAGCGATTTTTCTAACATCCCCGGCAGCCCCCGCCCAATCAGGTATCTCGAAATCCCTGACGGTCGCCGGCACCACCAGTAAGTTTGGCGGGGAGACGTTCGCTTGGATCGCCCTGCAACCGACCGATCCGGCACTGCTTTCCGGCAAACAGATCGCAGTCTATCGAAAAACTGGCAACGCTGCCTCGGCCAACCCGTACTCACGGGTGGCGGTAATCCAACCAGAGGGAGACGTCCACACAATCGCTTCGCTGATGGCCCGGGCGGGCAGTCTTGGTGAAAACCTAACTGAGCTACAGGCCGTGCTCAGCGAGTTGTTGCAGGGCGCATCTCCGGCTGCTGCCATCGCCCCTCCACAACTCATGTCATCCCTCATCTGCAACGCCGTCGGACATGACGACAAAATGAGGCGCGTGATGCTGCTCGCCCGCCAGCGACCCTCCGTCGCTTTGTGCGCCGGCTTGGCTCACGCCGAAAAAATTACCGGCTTGGGCATGCTCACCTATGAATTGCGCGACTTTGATAGCACAAAACTTGCCGATCTGGGCGTGCTCGGCCGCCTGACCCTCGACCCGGCCGCGCCACTGGTGTTGCCGGCACCGGGCGCACCGGTGGAACTTCCCGACGCCTCGGCCAAAGGCAACCTCAACGCCACCCTTCGCTGGGCCACGCCTAACAACCTTCGCGACCTCGCTCCTCTACACTACGGCTTTGACGTCTATCGCGTGACCAAGGCCGCCACCTTGGCGCATGGCTGGCAGAGCGCGCCGCCCGCCAGCACCGCGCTGCTGGCCGCCGAGCCCGCCGCCAAAAAGGTCAACACGTTGGCCATCCTCACCCCCGTCACGCTTAGCGCCGCCGAGGCGGCTGATCTCACTAACAAAACGGTTTATCTGGATGACGACAACAACCGCTTCCGCAGCGCGGGCGTGCCCTTCACCGATAACGACCAGTTCTACTACTTTGTGGTGGCACGGGATTTGTTGGGGCACGGAGGCACTCCATCGCAGGGCACGCTGGTGACGCTCTGCGACCGGTTGCCGCCCGGGGCACCGCGCAAGGTGCAGGTGCGCAATCAGGCCACCTACAGCGGCACCACCCACGCCCAGCACTTCATCATCGAGTGGCACCCGCCGGTCCTTGAGGCGGGTGAATCCATCAGCGCATACTATGTCTATCGTTGGCGAACACCGAATGAGATTCCCGGCAAATGCACACATCTTGATCCGGTCTCTGGAAAACCGGACCACAACCTCATTGCGGTGCTTCCCGCCTCTCAACTGAGTTTTGTTGACGACGGCAGCAGCGCCCCGCCGGCCTGGGCGGAAAACGATTATGCGATGCCTAACTGGCCCGCCGACAACGGTAAAACCTACTTCTACACCGTGCGAGCTGCCGACTCTAGCGTGAGCACCAACATCTCCGGCAACAGTGCGCCGGTGTGGGGTGTGCTGCGCGACCGCCAAGGTCCGCGCGGTGCCACCGGCGACATCCTGATCAATTGTTACAGGCCCAATCTGACGTATGCCGGCACCACCCAGATCCCAGCCAGCGGCTTGCCCGCCGATCAGGGGCATCTCGAGTTGCTCAGCGTCAGCCCGCTTACCAAGGGGCTCGCATGGGCCGAGTGGAAGTTCCAACCTGACGCCACCCGCGAGGTGATGTTAGGCCGGGCGACATTCACCCTGAGTGCCGCTCGCACCTTGCAGGCTCAACTGCGAAAGACGTTGCCGGACTACACTGGCAAGGGTGTGATTTATTGTCGCGTGAGCACGACAGGCGGCAAGGTGTCAGTCTGGGTGCCTGCCAGCGGGCAAGGTGAATTCACGCCGCAGGCCGACCGGCGGCTGCAGATGAAGTGGAGTGCCACGCTCGCGAGCAGTCTGATGAGCGGGGCGGATTGTGGTTGGCGCGATGAGGCCGTGGATCCGACCACAGGCCTGAGTACGGACCTCAGTGGGGTGTTTATTCCGAGTGTCGGCTCACGCGAGTGGAAGATCTATCGCCGCGTCAATAACAGTGTGCAAACACTCATGGCACAAGGCGAAATCCCCGCCGGAAGCATCGCGCCGGTGACCTGGACGGACACATCACCGCCTGCGAGTTATTGCACACTCTGTTATTACCTCCAACTCTACGATGAGCACGGCAATCCCAGCCCGATGACCCAGCAAGGCGAGTGCCTTGAACACTACGACTCAAGCTTCCTAGCCACTCCGATGTTAGAGCCGATCACCAACGTCGCGCCTTACATTGCCGGTAAGATGCACGTTTCTTGGTTCTGCAACATTGCCGGTGTTGAGCGCTTTGAAGTGTGGGTCGCCCGCGCCTCCGGTGCGGCGGCGGCCAATACCGGCAGCAGCCTCTCCGTCGATCAAGCTGCCACCCACCCCAACACGGCCGCCGGCATAGAAGGTGCTGATGGGCTTGACTTTGCGGTGTTTCAATCCTCCGTGGCTCGGCATCTGAGCGTTGACGGCACGCCGCAGTTCAGCGCGGATCTGCCGGTGTCCACCAGTGACACCTACAGCGTTATGATCCGTGCCGTTGGCCCCGGTACTTATGGCAGCCGCACCATGGGCGCATTCAGTAATCTGGAAACCTACAGCTACACCCTCCCTTTGCTTAGCTTCTCCGCTCAGGTTCCATGGCCGCAGCGCCCGCTGCCGGGTCAGGCAAGTTTTCACAGTGGCATCAGCGCCACCCACCTGAATATTGGCAAGCTCTCGCCGTGGAAGGGTAATGCCGTGCGCATCGGCGAATACGCTGATCCTGCCACCAACGCGACATCCACCGTCATCACCAAAGACCTCCAGGGCTCATCATCCGCAGTGCGCGTCGCTTTCAGCATCAGCACGTTGCGGTCCCCCGAACAATTCCTCTATATCAATGATGCCGTGGGTCTTGCTGAACCTAACGAAACCCTCCCGGGTTGCATTTTCCCCGTCGCCTTGTACCGGGTGCAGATCGCCAATGCCAACTTTTCCAGTGTCTCCGGCGATATCGTCCAAGTGTCTCCCATGATGGAAAAAATCGCCCAATTTGCAAGCGGCCCGACCACCAAGGTGACCGACCCATTCATTACCATTTTGCACCGTGCCGACAGCCCGCTGGCAGCCAGTGCCAGCAACTTCGATCACGATATTTTCCTTCTAGACCGCCAACCCGTGCTCAAGGGCGCCACCTACAAGTACCTGCTCGTTCGCTTCAACCCGAGCAAGGAAATCGAGCGGGTCATTGTGACCAACCCTGTGGATGTTCCGCTCTAACATTTTATCCAGTAAACCACTCACCTCACCCCTCATGAACCTTCACCCATCTTTCCCGGCCACCGCCATCCGCCACGGCTTGTGGCTGCTGCTTGGCCTGGCCACCAGCGCCTTGGCCTCCTCTCCGGTGTTTGAGACTGAGCGCGAGTTTTGTGCCAGCGCCGATTTCAACGGCGATGGCAAGCAGGACGTACTCGTGCTGGACAAGCTGACCGGTCTCTATCGGATTGGCAGCGGCGATGGCACAACCGGTCCGCCGGTATTTGTTGCCGCCCGTGCCACTGGCGCCGCTGAAGTCACCGGCATGGCTGTGGGCAAGCTTAGCGGTGTGGCCTGCGACAGCTTTGCGGTGACCGCCCCGGCGCAGAACCGCGTACAGGTCCTTTCGCCTAACAGCGGAGGATATATTGAGCCCAAGACCATCGCCGATGCCGGCATAGGTCCGGTGACGATGGCGGCGTTGGACATTCCCAGCGGGGCCTCGCCCACGGCTGAGGACGACCTCGGCATCCTCGTGGCCAACGATCCTGTTTTGGGGTATGCGCTGCGCAAAATCCGTTCCAATGCCGGGACGTGGAGTTTCCTTGATGGCGGCGATTGCCCGGATCTCCCGGTCTCCCAGGCCAACCCGCTCGTTCCCGCCGTCGGCAGCCCTCCGTTCATGGGCTTCATCCGCAGCGACGGGCCTAACGATAGTTTTCATGCCTATGGCCTAACGGGTGTTGGGTTCACCGAGAAAATCGTGGGTAATTCGCTGCCGCTAGGGACGCGTTACACGGCGGTGGCGTTTCAATCGCCCAACATAGACCTGCTGTTTTACGTACCAGGATCCCCTCTGGTGCATGTTCGCCGCATCACCTCCGGCGGGGCCGGTTGGGGCCTGAGTGCCGATGCTGCCACCACCTTTGGCAGCCCTCTGGCACAGGCTGTGCCACTCACCGACACCACGGGCCAAAAGTGCCTGTTGCGCTTCACTGACGGGAGCATCGCCATCTACAGCTACACCAGTGGCAGCGGCTTCAGCGCGCCTATCAGTATATTGCCAAGTGGGGCAGCGGGTGTGGTTAGCGGGATGGTGCCGATGGCCGGCAGCGCCCAATTTCACTTGTTGTTTGCATCTGCCGCTGGACAACCATCGAACCTGGCGGTCACTTTCGCCAACACAGGAGCTGGCTGGGTGCAAACGGGCATCACTCATCTTCCGGTGATCAATGTTTATGCGAGTTATGCCAATGTGATGCTGCTTTCTGGACCGATCTACCGAAGCGACTCGGTCACCACGCTGCGAAGCTACAAGGCTGCCGACTGGAGTACCGGCATCACGGTGGGCGGCGGTCCGTTCAACGTCACCGCGCAAGCTGCCACCTTTGTCGATTCCGCCCAAGGCATCGGTGCATCTTCCGCGCAAGTTGTCGGCGATGCGGGCAGCGCTGTTGCGGGTACCGCCATCAACCAGCTCAACGCGCAGTTTTCGATGGTCACCTTTGATGCCAGTCTCGGTTCGGTGGTGGAAGATGTGACGATTTCGCCGGTGGCGGGAACGTACAGCCACGGCATCCAGTTGACCTTTAGCGGCATGAGTGCAGGCACCAGTGTGTTCTATCGGCTCGGCAGCAGCGGTGCCTTCCAACTATGGAACAGCACCTCCCCGCCGTGGATATTTACCGGCGGCAGTGTTTTCTATTATGCTAACAAACCGGGCGTCGGCATCTCCCCCACTCGTAGCGCCAGCTACAGCTTCAGCAAGCCACCGGCGTTGCAAGACCAGGATGGGGACGGCGTGCCTGACTTTATCGAAGTGGCCAAGGGTCTCAATCCAGCCGCCGGCCCGGACAGCGACGGGGATGGTTTCAGTGATGCCGCTGAACTGGCCGCAGGATCCGATCCTAACAACAATTCCAGCACTCCAGCTAGCAATGCGGCGTCCATGAGCACGCTCGTGGTGGATGCCTCGATGAAAATGGAATCCCTCGGCGGCGGCACTCTCGGCGCGCCGCGCGACGGCACCTTGATGAGCCTGTGCGATGCGCTGGGCAATCCGCTAGGCAGCGCGGTGACCGGCTCTGGTGGCGCGGCCATCTACTATGCCCGGGTTCAGGCGCTCAACGCCACGGGGGATCGGGGCTACCTGATTGCCCGCACGCCGATGAATTACAGCACCACCAATGGGGCTCTTACCACGCACTACGGCCGTGAGATGGCGGCCCTGATTCCGGTGCCTAGTGAGGACGGTTGGAGTTTTGGCAGCACTCAGGGCACTCGGGTAGCCACCGGTACCAGCTGGAGCTTCGGTGGCTGCAACTGGAGCGATACCACCACCAACTGGAAGGGCATCGCCACCACCGCCGGCTTCGATGATGCTTGGAGCCCATCCCAGCAAAATCTAACATTCCCAATCGATGGTGCCAGCGCCGCCGCCGCCGCTTGGATTCCCACGTTCGTAGCCGCTGCCAATCGCAACGGTCAGCCTTACGTCAGCGCAGCCCTTTCCCCCGAGACGACCCTTTCCGCGCTGCTAGCCCGCAAAATCTTAAGTGACGCATTCATCGCCCGAGGCATCACACCCGGCGGTGATGGCCTGACGCTCACCGGCATCGTCAGCCCACGCGATCTGCGCTTGCCCTCGCCCGGATACCCAGCCGCACCCGTGATGCGCATGTCCGCTCTGGTCAGCTACCTCGATTCGGCCATCAACGCAACTGGCAGCGGCCCCGCCGCCCTGCGCAAACTTGCCCGCGACGTCTATGCCCGTTCGCAAGCCCTCGCCGATGCCGATATCGCAAACTTGTCGGCCCCGCTGGCTGCCTTGGAAACCTATGTGAGTATCGGCGTGCTCCCGACCGAATACCAGAGCGGCAGCGGTGTCATCGCCACCGAGCTCGACCTCGCTAATACCACCCGCAGCACCATCCTGGCCAATGTGCCCACCCGCAGCAGCACCGCTATCATCCTTTACGTGCGCAGCACGGCAAGCCCCACCGGCCTGACACTCGTGCAAAACGCCGCCGGCACCGCCACCTATGCTCTGTTTGATTCGCGCCACTCGCCCGTAGCACTGCCCACCGATATCGCCCTGCCCGCAGGCACAGCACTGAGTGTTACCGCCTTCAACGATCTTCCGGCACTCGGCAGCTATGCAACGCTTGAAGTCACCAGCCTCGTGGTCAACTCGCTGCCTTCTCCCATGGATGCCGACAGCGACGGCGACCTGCTTGCCGACTCGTGGGAACTGCGCCACTTCGGTACCCTCACTTATGGCACCGACACGCATGGCGACGGTTCGCCTTATTCGTTAGGTGAAGAATACCTCAGCGGCACTGATCCGCGCAATGCCGCCAGTTCTCCCGCCGGCCCGCCCACGCCGCTGATTTTCACCAACCTGCGCCTCGTTCGCGACGGCCTAGGCACGCCTTGGCTCATCACCAACTGGCCCGCCGCTTACAAGGATTTCATCAACGTCAATTTCGAGGTGTCCGACAACCTTTCCACTTGGTCTGCGCCCGCCGGATTCACTGCCAGCGACGCAGGCGGCGGTGAGTTCACTAAATCCATCACCTACGACCGTCCGGCGCGCTTTTTCCGCCCGACGGCCACCTTGAAGCACTGACGTTTCCGTGTCTCGCGGCAGGCCGTGACTCCGTGCCTCCAGCCGCTGTGCCCATGCAAAAGTGACTGCAGCATGCGCCCAGCCCGGGGCATTCTTCAAGCATGGGCAGTCATGTGCTCCGGGTCTTACGAGGGCTTAGCGCCAAAATGGAGCATGAAGCAGGATTCACGGCCGCAGAAATTTTCTAGGAATTTCCCGCTTGGTGTGTCGTTATAGCGTGCGGCACCAGTCTGCGCCTTCTCCCGCATGCCAATACTCGTCTGCGGCTCTCAGATCTCAGCATTATCAACCAATCCGCCCATCATGAAATCCCGCCCGTCGATTCTCTCATGGCTCGCCGCCATCGTTCTGACTGCTGGCAGCTTCGCCCCGCCTCCTCTGCGCGCCGAAAATGAAATTGGCTTCATCGAGCGCTTTGCTCTTGCCGCCGACCGCGAAAAGGCCCTTGGCGAATTGGTGCCTGGCAGTGAAGACTACTATTTTTACCACTGCCTGCATTACCAGAGCAGCCGCAACCCAGCCAAATTCACTGAATTCATGGAACAATGGCGCAAGCGCTTTCCAGACGAAATCGCCCGTCGCCGCATCATTGAAAACCGCCAGGCATTGCTCGATTACGATGCCACCCCCCAACAGACGATCGATTACCTCAAGCGCCGACTCGGCGTCACCCACAATCACCAGCAGGAGGTGCGCGACCAAAAGCCCAACCTTCCCAGCGCGCTGGACCCAAAGTCGGTAGCCCGCGACGTGTTTGAGCGCGATGCCCTCGCCCACGACCAAGGGCTAGGCGGATTGACGCTAAACGCCCTCGAGATTTTGGTGCGCAGTAAGGCCGCGCTCAGCCCCCAACAGCGCCGAGCGCTGCTTTCAAAACTCCAACGGCCGGATGTGCCGAATCTGCCCGAACTGGTCATCGCCGACCTCAAAACCCCGGAATCCAAAGGCTTCGGTGAGTTCTCCATTCATCGTGCCTTGCTGCCCGCACAGCTCGATACCCTCGTTCAAGCCATTCCCACCCTCGCCACCAACTCGGCCTTCGTCTATTCCCGCTTGCGCAAACTTTCCCCATCACAGGACGTCGATGTCGCATTCGACCCCGCAGAACGCGAGGCTTGGCTCGAAAATCTGTGGGCCTACGCCAAGACACTGCCTCCTGCCTTCAACACACTTAAGGCTCAGGTGCTCTATCAACGGCTCGACCACGATCGCATGAAGGGGGTGTACGACCCATCACGCTTCCTCGAATATCTAAAACTGCCGCGTGGCTTCGGTTATGTGAACCCTCAGTGGTTGGAGAAAACTGCGGCCGCCAACGACCCGCGCTGCGACCTCAACGCCGACCTCAGCGCCGCACTGGTGGTTCACCGCCCAGTGCCTAACGACGAACCCTTGGTGCGCGAGTATTTCCTCGCTCTCTTCGATCAAGCCGCCAAGGCCAATCCAGCAGCCCTCGGCGAAGCCATGATGGAACCCTACACGAGTTATGTGTTGGATTCATGGCTCAAACCGCTGCTGGCCGAGGCTCTCATCGTCGGCGGCCACGGAGACGCCCAGCGCTGGGCCTCACTGCTCAATCCGAGCGCCTTTCAACAACTCAAGGAACGTGTGGACATCGAGTTTCCTGCCACCAACCCGCCACTCTTCCAACCAGGTGACGTCGCACAGTTTGATGTGGTCGTCAAAAACACCTCCAAACTTATCGTCAAAATCTATGAACTCAACGCACTTAACTTTTTTCTAACTCAAAAGCGCCAGCTCAACACCGACCTCAATCTCGACGGTCTCGTGGCTAACAGCGAACAGACTCACAGCTTCGACACTGGCCCCTTCAAACGCGTTCGCCAAACATTCAAATTTCCCGAACTCAAGGGCCAGCGCGGCGCTTGGATCATTGAATTCATCGGCACCGGCCGCA
This sequence comes from Akkermansiaceae bacterium, assembly GCA_903827375.1. Lineage (GTDB taxonomy): Bacteria > Verrucomicrobiota > Verrucomicrobiia > Verrucomicrobiales > Akkermansiaceae > Luteolibacter. The sequence continues at coordinate 38,693 of CAIKHZ010000259.1, read as the reverse complement.
GCAGCCGCGCCTTGCTTCGCGTCGGCCAGTGGCAGATTATCCAGCAAACCGGCCCGAGTGGCGATTTGTTGTTAGTGCTCGATGAGAAGTGCCAACCGGTCAAGGATGCCGTGGTTTGGCTCGACGGGCGCAAGCTCAGCCGCGACGAAAAACTAGGTCGAATCGTGGTGCCATTCACCAAACAGCCGGGAATGCGTCAAGTGGTCCTCACTGATCCGGCGGGCACCTTCGCCACCCTAACCCAATTCGAGCACCACGCCGAGGACTACCGCCTCGACGCCCAGTTCCACATCGAGCGCGAACAATTGCTAGCCAGGCGCGAAGCCACCCTGGCCCTGCGCACCACGCTCATGCTCGGTGAGTCTCACCTCGATCCCGCGCTCATTTCCGAACCCAAACTTACCATCACCTCGACCACGCTCGACGGCATCGCCACCACCCGCGAAGTCAAAGACCTTAAACTCAGCGCCGCCAGCGTCCTCACCCACACACTCAATGTCCCCGAGCGACTCGCCCAACTCACGGTTACTCTAACCGGAAAGATCGACCTGCTCAGCGCTGGCGGCGAAAAACGCGACCTCAGCGCCTCCCACACCTGGTCGCTCAATGGCATTGACAAGACCGACGCCACCAACGACGGCCATCTGGCAAAATTCGCCGGCAACTATGTGTTTGAATTGCTAGGCAAAAATGGTGAGGCCGTCGCCGACCAGCAAGTGGTCTTCACTTTCCGTCAACGCGGGTTTGCCAACCCGCAAAGCGTAGCCCTCAAGTCCGACGAAAAAGGCCGCATCGCCCTTGGCGAATTGCCCGGCATCACCAACGTCCAGTCAAAATGCCCCAACGGCCGAGAGTCAAATTGGCAACTCGATGAGGATGAACGCACGTGGTCGTCAGAATTGCACGCGGCGGCAGGCAGCGTGTTGCGGGTGCCGCAGTTGGGACAGGTTCTGGCTGCTGGCGTTCAGCCGGCGCTCTCCCTGCTGGAAGTGCGAGCTGGAACGTTCACCGCCGACCACGCAGCCAAACTCACAACAAAGGATGGATTTGTCGAAATCACCGGTCTGGCTCCCGGCGATTATTCATTGCGGCAACTCGGCGAGGAACGCGATTTCGCCATCCAAGTGAGCGAAGGCAAACAGGTGGCTGGATGGTTGTTAGGAAAACACCGCAACCTCGAACTCAAGCAAACCGCGCCTCTGCAAATCACTGGCGTCAACACCGACAAGGATGTCCTAACCATCAAGCTGGCCAACGCCGGCCTGTTCACCCGCGTCCACGTCGCCGCCTCGCGCTTTGAGCCGGGCAGGGGACTTTTTGCCGGGTTTGGCGGCTTCGCACGCTTCGGCGAGGCGTCCGGCTCGCCGGCGAAACAGCCAAACTTGTTTGCCGCCGGCCGCCAGATCGGAGACGAATACCGTTATATCCTCGAACGCCGCTACGGCAAACTCTATCCAGGCAATATGCTCACCCGCCCGGGCCTCCTGCTCAATCCTTGGGAAGTGCGCGATACCGGCATCGACGAACTTTCCCTCAAGGGCATGCAACAGGCTGCCGCCACCGCCGGCGGCCGCGGCGAACGCCGCGCAGCTGCCGCAGCAGAACCTCCCGCCACCCCTCCCAATGCCGGCCCTGGCGGCGCAGCAGCCGATACGAATCTCGACTTTCTCGCCTCCAGCGAACCGGCAATCTATAACTTGCTGCCTGACAAGGACGGAATCGTCCGCATCGACCGGAAGGCGCTGGGCGACCGCCAGCACGTCCAAGTGTATGCCGAGGATCTAGCCAATGCGGTGTGGCACTCGTTTGCGCTGCCCGAGGCTGCCACGCAATTTGCCGACCAGCGGCTCGCCCGCAACCTCGATCCGGCCAAACCCTTCACCCAACGCAAGGAAGTGACTGTGCTGGAAAAGGGCAAGACCCTCACACTCGCAGATATTCTAACGAGCGAGATGGAGACTTATGACACGCTCGGCAGTGTCCACGCCCTGTTCACGACCCTCAGCGGAGATCCCACGCTCGCCAAGTTTGCCTGGGTCCTGCAATGGCCACAACTCAAGGATGGGGAAAAACTCGCCAAGTATTCCGAGTTCGCCTGCCATGAGTTGAACCTCTTCCTCGCCCGCAAGGACGCCGCCTTCTTCACCAAGATCATCAAACCCGAATTGACTAACAAAAAGGACAAGACCTTCATGGACGATTTCCTGCTGGAAAACAACCTCGAGAGCTACCTCTTGCCCACCGCCTACGGTAGATTGAACGTGGTCGAACGGGCGTTGTTAGGACAACGCACCAAGGGCGGGGCGGGTGACGTCGCACGCAGCCTGCGGGAGCTGTGGGAATTGCTGCCGCCCAACCCCGATTTGCAGGACCGTCTGTTCGAAACCGCCCTCCGCGGCCGGGCCCTCGAAACCGCCACTGGCCAAAATGGCATAACTGAAGCACTCAACCGCGAAAAAGACAAGGAAACCGCCAAAGGCATTACGACCTTGGGCAATCTAGCCAAAGCTGCCGATCGCCCGGCGGGAGCTCCGGCCGCCCCGGCAGTCGCAGCCGCACCGCCGGCACCGCAGCCGATGACGAGAAATGCCAAGGCAGCCCCGGCAGCCCTGCGCATGGCCGCCAAGATGAAAGACGGCTTGGCGCGGGATGCGGGCGAGATGGAGCAGCTTGCCGAAATGTCGGCGGATGCATTCGCCGAGGCGCCGGCACCTGCTGAAATGGAAGATCTCAAGAAAGAATCACAGTTTGCACGCAAGCGGCAGGTCCAACTCAGGCAGGGTGGGGGAGGTGGAGGTGTTGGCGGCCAAGGCCAAGACGAATCCACCGACTACTTCGGCCGCGACCTCGCAGCGGCAAGCCGTGAGATCATCCGCGCTTACTACCGCGAACTCGGCCCCACCAAGGAATGGGCCGAAAATAATTACTATCATCTGCGCATCACCCAACAGGACGGCGCTCTAATTCCAGTGAGCGGCTTCTGGCGCGACTACGCCAAATGGGCCGCCGACGGTGCCCATGGTGCCTTTGTTTCGCCTAACGTCGCAGAGGCCAGTCACAACTTCGCCGAGATGATGCTAGCCCTCGCCGTGCTCGATCTGCCATTCGAAGCGCCCAAGCATGCCGGCAAAACCGCCGCCGGCCAGTTCACACTCACAGCAGGTGGGCCACTCATTGTGTTTCACAAGGAAATCAAGCCACCTGCACCGTTAGCCGCCAATGCCCAGGCGGTGCCGTTGTTAGTCTCGCAGAGTTTCTTCCGCGCTGGCGACCGCTACCGGATGGAAGGCAACGAGAAATTTGAGAAATACGTCACCTTCGAATTCCTCACCGGTACCGTGTATGGTGCCAACGTCGTGGTGACCAACCCAACCAGCGCCCCAGCCAAGGCCGAAGTGCTCCTGCAACTCCCACAAGGCGCGATGCCCGCTCTCGGCAGCAAAACCACAGATTCGCGCTCCGTCCGCCTCGAACCCTACACCACAAAGACGTTCGAATATCATTTCTATTTCCCGGCAACCGCCGGCGCTAACAAATTCGCCCACTTCCCGGTCAACGTCGCCGTCAATGGCAACGTCGCTGGCGCGGCCAAGCCGTTCGACTTCAACGTTGTCGCCAAGCTCACCCAGGTGGACAAGGCGTCCTGGGACTATATCTCGCAATATGGCAGTGAGGCCGACGTGTTTGCCTTCCTCGATCAAAATAACCTGGCCTCACTGGCATGGCCGCGCATCGCTTGGCGCTGCCACGACGCCAAGTTTTTCAAGAAACTGGCCGGTTTCCTCGGCCAGCACCACATCTGGGACGAGACCCTTTACAGTTATGCATTGCTCCATAACGAGACGGCCGCTTTGCGTGAATGGCTCCAGCACAAGAACGAATTCGTCGCCCAGTGCGGTCCCTATCTCGATTGCAGCCTCGTGCGGCTCGATCCGGTCGAACGCCGTGCTTACGAGCACCTTGAATACAGTCCGTTGGTCAACCAGCGGGCCCATCGGCTAGGCAACGAGCCGCGCATCGCCAACCCCGCTGTGCTCGGCGAATATCGCTCATTGTTGGACATTTTGGCCCACAAGCCAGTGTTAGATGCTGCCGACAACATGAGCGCCACCTACTATCTATTCCTTCAGGACCGCGTTGATGAGGCGCTCGGCCGCTTCCACCAGGTGGCTGCCAAGGGCTTGCCAACCCACCTTCAGCACGACTATTTCCAGTGCTATGCCAGCTTTTATGAAGGCACTCTTGCCGATGCCCGAGGCATTGCGGCAGGCTACAGCGACTATCCGATTGCGCGGTGGCGCTTGCTGTTTGCCGACGTGACCAACCAACTCGACGAGATCGAAGGCAAACTCGCCAAGGTCGAAAAGGGCGACAAGCCCGACCGCGAAAAGCAGCAGAGCGAGCTTGCCGCCAGCGAGCCGGGCTTCGAGTTCAAGGTGGAAAACAAGACGATTGCGCTGACCTATCGGAACCTCAGCGAGGTCGCCGTCAATTACTACCTGATGGATCCCGAGTTCTCGTTCAGCAGCAATCCATTCGTGAGCGAGGACGCCTCTCGCTTCAGCATCATCAAGCCGAACAAGTCCGCCGTGCAGGCCTTGCCCAAGGGCAAGGACACGCTCGATGTGGCGCTGCCTGCCGAGTTTGCCAAGTCCAATGTACTGGTGGAAATCGTCGCCGCCGGCCAGCGCAAGGCCCAGGCCTATCATGCCAACACCCTCAAGCTCGTTGTGGCCGAAAACTACAGCCGCTTGGAAACCCGCGATAGCGCCAGCGACCGGGCCTTAGGAAAGACGTACGTCAAGGTTTACGCGAGGCTCAAAAATGGCACCGTTCGCTTCTTCAAGGACGGCTACACCGACCTCCGCGGCCGCTTCGATTACGCCAGCCTCAACGGCAGCGGACCGGGCCAACCGGTGCCCGTGCCGCAACCGCGCTCCGGCCCCGCACTCGCGCCTGCCAACGGTCTGGACTATCAGATGCTCAAGCCCGCTGAGTTGCCGCAGATCGACAAATTTGCCATTCTCATCCTCAGTGATACCAACGGTGCTGCTACCCGAGAAGTAGCCCCCCCCAATGAGTAGGAGGAGAACACGCATCTCGCCCAATACGGATCAGACTGTCCATATCTTTTGCTTCTTGATGGCAGGGAGCCAATGATAGATCTGTATTCCAAACCAAGGACTCCTCAGTAAATAGCCTGAAGAAATTTTTTGTGAAAAAACTTGTTGCTCGGCTGGTCTCGTCTTAAACACGATTTTGTTGGCCTTTTGGCTATCATTAGAATGACGGAATTCCGGGCACCCCAAGACCATCGTCAATAGCGGCACGTTGAAGTTCTCGGGTTCAGCCTATCTCTCGGACGATGGGCTTCCTGGCGTGTTTGGTGCTCCCACCGGCCCTGCCGCCATCATCGACCTTCACAACGGGGCCGCCCTGCGGAGTGATGGCAGTAACCCACGTGTGAACCAATCGACCAACCGACCTTTGAACCTCGCAGGCAGTGGTGCCGGAACGGTGTCGATTCTATATAATGACAACGACGCCAGCCTGACGTTCGGCGAGGTGACCGCCACCGGGACGGGTCCGAAAACTCTGGCAATATTCACAGGTAACAATGGGAACGGCGACCGTGAGGCGATCATTTTCACTGGGGCGATCGCCGATTCCTCGGATAGCAGTCCGGCCTCAATACCTACAGCGGCAACACCACCGTCGCCAGCGGCAGTTCACTGGTCCTCGACTCCGCCGCTGCAATGACCTTCAAACCCACCGATGGTACCACCTGCAATAAGCTCACAGGCCAGGGCACAGCCAATTTGAATGGCCATTTTGCCATTGATACCTCGGGCCTTGGCGTTGGTGTTGCAACGGGTTCCTGGACCGTGGTGGACGTTGCAAACCCGGTTTATGGTGGCACCTTCAGCGTGGCTGAATTCACCGGTCCTGGTCCCGTCTGGACGAAAGTGGCTGGGGCCCAAACCTGGAAGTTCAACCAAACGAGTGGCGTCCTCAGCCTCAGCGCCGCCGGTCTAATAGCCAGGCATTGCTGGCTCCCATCTCCAATTTGATGGCGCTCATTCCATCTGCGACAGGTCATCAAATTGATGCCATTGACTACCACGGCAGTGGCTTTACCGCGCTTCCGGGGAGCCCTGGTCCCAATAACTTCTCGATTCTCTGGGAAGGCTGGTTTGACGTGCTCGCTGCCGGTGGACACGGCGACTATACGTTCGGGACATCCAGCGATGACGGTAGCGTCGTTTACATGGACTTGAATGGCAACGGTAGTTTCGCCGACCCTGGCGAATATATCGCAGCAGGACTTCACCAATCCGGTGCATTACGTGGTGAGAGCCACTGACGGTTCCACACAGGACTATACCGTGACCGTCACTGGCGGCGGGGTGTCAGCGGGTTACGCCAGTTGGGCGACACAGCACGCCGGCGGTCAGACGGCTGAGAAGGATTACAACCGTGACGGTGTGCAGAACGGCATTGCCTACTTCATGGGTGCAACCGGCAAGGCCACTCTTCCTGGCATCGTGCATGGGCAGATTGCCTGGCCACACGACGCAAACGCCACCGGCATCACTTGGAAGGTCATGACGTCCCAAGACCTGCAGAATTGGACCGATGTGACTGCTGGTGCAGTGGATGTCGGCGGGTTTGTGACCTACACCCTGCCGAAGACCACACCGGAACGGTTCATCCGCCTGGAAGTGGTCGCACCGTAACAGCACCGGTAGCAATAGCCAACTCTAACCTCGGGGCCGTCGCTTCAAAATCGGCGGTCCCGACTATTTTTTCTAGCACAACCATGGGAGGCAATCCACTACCGCTCGTTGCAGGCATGCGAGTGATCAGGTGACAGGCTGGTTCGTCGGCTGCTGCGTGTTCGAGAGTTCGAACAGCGAGGCCAAGCTTTTTGCATTCCTTGCTCAGAAGCGCTTGACATTTTGGTTCGCATTTTGTGAAAACCGGACATGACCGACAACAAAACCGGCATGCGCAAGCCGTTCAAGCCTCAAGTATCCCTTGTTGCGAAGATTAAAGCGCAGCTGATTGCCGCTATGGAGCGGAAAATTCTATCCTTTGAGATGTTAGCGAAAATCAAGAGAGAGGGGGAAGATTATGAGGCGGGGCTTTCGACGCGCGAAGGATCGGTGGGGGGCGGCGGGGATCCTGCGTTTGCGCTCTATGCCAGCGTGCTGGAGACGGTGTCCCAGTTTGCCAAGGTGCTTCTGCAATTGCCGGATCTGAGGACATTCAGCAAACGGCTTGAGACGCTCGACAGCGATTACGTGCCAGGCATTCCTCCGATGAGCCCCGTCACAGAATCCCACTTTGCCATGTGGACGCACTGTGACTTGCGGGTTGGCGACGGCAGCGAAACCCTGGCCGGCATCTTTGCCGAGATTGGGGACGTCTTTGGTTTCGGTGCCGATTACCTGGCGCTGGCAAAGGCGTTGGCTAACTCAAGAATGGGTATCTTTGAGCACTTCGGGTTGAAAAGAGGGCGCACTTGTTTGCGCGAGTTGGTGACTGACAAAGAGATTCCCTTTGTCGGTTGTTCCGGATACGCTGGCAGCAAGGGTGAGTTGTGGTTCGTCCGTGCCGTGCCACCGCCGCTTTCTTTCCACTATTGGGTCGGCATGGGCACCCCCTATGTGCTGCGAGCCCCGGGGCGCTTCGAGTGGTTGGCCCTGTTTGAGCGCAACGGCATTCGCAGCGGCGAACTTGGGATGGAGCAGCGCCTCTGGCAGTTTCTCAAATTCGGGCCGAGGCTGCGCTATTGGAGCGAGTTGATCTTTGAGGGGTACTGCGGACACCATTCCGGCGCGGTCTTTTTGCAGGGGCTTCCAGACGTCCCCGAGTCCAGACTGCACTCCGATCACTTCAACCCGAACTATGCACTGGGTTAGGGCTGATAGCAAAATCAACCTATCCCCTGAACCCGGCAGTTCACCTCACTTCAATGAGGCCCATTATTTTGCGCCTTGATCAATCCAGGCTCGAATCAGGCCGATCTGTGCGGGAGTGAGCGGAGGAATATTGGCCTTGTTGTCCTTTGGCGGCATCCAGTCGTCCTCGTCGCCTATGCAGGCAATGTTGGCCACCAGCGGGCTTTCGGCGCTCTTGCCGGGTTCGAGGACTTTGCCATCCGCGCCGCCCTTGAGGGTGTCTGCCAAGCTATCGAGCCGCAGTTTGCCCTTTTGTTTTTCGGCGCCGTGGCATTTGGTGCAAGACTTATCCAGGATTGCCTTGATATCGCCCGCATAGGTCACGTTCCCCTTGTCCGAGGCGGGAGGGAGCTTGCTGGCATCCACTTTGGCGCGGGCTTTTTTGTCGTCTGCTTGGACGATGAGTGGGAGGGCAACGGCCGCAACAACGGTGATCAGGAGTTTCTGTGAGGTGAAATTGATACGCATGGCTTGGATTCTATTTTTTCAAGGATTAGGACAAAAGGAAGGGTAGCTTTAAGATGGTTTTTTGCACGAGGCAAGCGATATATCATTGGGCGAGCCAGCGCACTGCGTTTTCTAGCACGAGGAGCGGCTCGGCTTGCTTGTAAACCGGGAAAGTTTCATGGCCGGGGCGGAAGTAGAAGACGCGGCCTTTGCCGACTTGCCAGAGGCAACCACTGCGGAAATGTTCACCTTTGTCCCAATGCTCCTCGAAGACAACGGCATCGGGCGGCGGGACGTGAAAGGGCTCTCCATACATCTCCGTCTGCGGAATGTCCCATGCGAGTGGGAGACCTTTAGCTATCGGATGCTCCGGCATCAGAACCTTGATGTGACCAGGGGCACCATCGGGCCGATAGGTTGGGAACACGCACTGTGGCAAGGTTAGCGTCCAAGTGTTAGAACCGTTCGGTTCGATGTATGGGGTGATGCGATCGGTTGCCGGGCGTATGATGCCATAGGGTTTGTCATTGGCAAATTGCCATTTGGCCGTGGCGCGGTCGGCCTCAGGTACCTGCAGGATGGCATCGGCTTTGGCGCGCTCCTGCATCAAGCGGACGAAGGGCTTGCCCCAGTGAGCGGAGTGCAGCGCGATGAGGCTGAGCTTGCCAGCCATGACCCGTTTGACGACGGCCTCGACTCGTGCGTCGTCTTGGTCCTTGGATCGTTGGTGGCACCAGAACACCAAGACATCCGTGGCATCGAGCGTGGCGTCGTCGAGACCTTGCCCGGCGGCGCTGAGGCTGGTGGATTTCACGCTGAGGCCGGGACGGCTTGCCAGATGCGCGGCGATGGTCTCACCGAGGAATTTATCGCCATAAGCGGATTTTTGCTGGGGCTGTTGTTCGTCCCAGACGAGCACGCGAATGGGTTTGGGTTCCTCGGCGGCGGGGGTGGCTGTGGCGAGAGCCAAGAGATAGCTGAGGGTGATGGATAGGGGGCGCAACATGAGGGAGTTGGTTGGGTGTTAGAAGAGGGGATCAGGCGAGGATGTCGGTGATGATCTTGGAGGGCTCAACGCCGGTGAGGCGCATATCCAACCCCTGACTGCGAATGCTCATGCGCTCGTGGTCGATGCCTAGCAAGTTGAGCATGGTCGCGTGGAAGTCGCGGATGTGCACCGGATCCTTGACGATGTTGTAGGAAAAATCATCGGTCTCACCATACGTCATGCCGCCCTTGACTCCGCCACCGGCCATCCAAATGGAAAAGTTTTTTGGGTGGTGGTCGCGGCCGTAGTCGTCGCGGGTGAGTGTGCCTTGGCTATAAACGGTGCGGCCGAATTCGCCGCCCCAGACGACGAGCGTATCATCTAACAATCCTCGGGCTTTGAGGTCCTGGACGAGGGCATAACTCGCTTGATCGACGTCCAGGCACTGAGAGGTGATGTGGGCGGGGAGGGTGCCGTGCTGGTCCCAGCCGCGGTGATAGATCTGGATGAAGCGCACGCCGCGTTCGGCCATTCGGCGGGCGAGGAGGGCGCAGTGGGCGAAGCTGCCGGGTTTTTTGACATCGGGGCCGTAGAGTGCGCGGACTTGCTCGGATTCTTTGGATAGATCAGTGAGTTCGGGAACGGACGCCTGCATGCGGAAGGCCATTTCGTACTGGGCGATGCGGGTGAGGGTTTCCGGGTCGAGACAGGTATCGGCTTGCTGGTGGTTGAGCTCGGCGAGGCTGTCGAGCATGCGGCGGCGGGTGGCGCGGTCGAGTCCTGGTGGGTCGTCGAGGAATTGGATACCGCCGCCGCTTGGGCGGATGGCGACGCCGCTGTGTTGTGATGGGAGAGGGCCGCTGGACCAGAGGCGAGCGGAGATGGCCTGGACGTTGGAATTGGGGTTTGAGTGCTGGGCGTGAAGGACGACGAAGGCCGGGAGGTTTTCGTTCAATGAGCCGAGGCCATAGGAGAGCCAGGAGCCGATGCATGGGCGGCCGGCGTTCATATTGCCGGTGTTGATGAGAGTGTTGGCGGGTTCGTGGTTGATCGCCTCGGTGTGCATGGTTTTGATCACGCAGAGGTCGTCGGCCATTTTGGCGGTCCAGGGGAGCAATTCGCTGAACCAAGTACCGCCTTGGCCGTGCTGGGCGAACTTAAACTTGGAAGGGGCGACGGGGAAGCGAGCCTGGCCGGAGGTCATGCCGGTGAGGCGCTGGCCCTTGCGGACGGAATCGGGCAAGTCGGTGTCAAAGAGTTTGTCCAATGCCGGTTTGTAATCCAGCAGGTCGAGCTGCGATGGCGCGCCTAACATGAATAGATAGATCACGCGCTTTGCCTTGGGCGCAAAATGCGGCAGCAGCTTGTCCACGGCAAGGGCGGCGTGGGTGTCGCCGCGGAGGCTTTCGCCGAGCAGGCTGGCGAGGGCGGCGACGCCGAGTCCGCGGGCGGATTGACCGAAGAAATCTCGGCGGGTGAGTGAGCGGTAGTAGGATTCGCAGGCCATGGGATCGATGGGTTGGGTTAACGATTGAGGGCTTCGTCGAGGTTGAGGGTATCACTGGCGAGCAGCGTCCAGGCTGCCAACTCAGGTATGTTGAGGGCTGGGTCGGCGACATGTTCGCCATAAGTGACGAGTTTTTTGGCGTCTTCGGCGGCGTGCTCGAAGGTGGTTTTAAAATCCGCTAGGGCGGCGGTGAGGATTGAGACTTCAGGGGGTTTGGGTTGGCGGGCGAGGACCTGGAGGTAGAGCCAGGCGAGGCGTTCCGGATCACCGGGTGCCTGTTTGAGGACGCGTTCGGCGAGCACTCTGGCGGCTTCGACGTATTGGATATCATTCAAGGTGACGAGGGCTTGGAGCGGGGTGTTGGTGCGTTCGCGGCGGACGGTGCAGGATTCGCGGGACGGAGAGCCAAAGGCTTCGAGCGATGGGTGCGGGGCGCTGCGTTTCCAAAACGTGTAGAGGCTGCGGCGGTAGAGTGCCTCGCCGGCGTCGCGGGAGTACCTGCTGGTGTTAGATTCCTTCATGGCCACGGATTCCCAGACGCCATCAGGTTGATAGGGTTTGACGCTGGGACCGCCGATTTTTTGGACCAGCAGGCCGCTGACGAAAAGCGCTTGATCGCGGATCATTTCTCCGTCCAAGCGCTGGCGCGGGCCGTGGGAAAGAAGGCGGTTGGCGGGGTCGAGTTCGAGCTTGGCCGGGGTAGTCACGCCGGATTGGCGGTAGGTGGCGGAGGTGACGAGCAACTTCATCAAACGCTTGACGTCCCAGCTGTTTTCGCGGAATTCGACGGCCAACCAGTCGAGCAACTCTGGATGGGCCGGACGCTCGCCCATGACTCCGAAATCGCCTGAGGAGGCGACGAGGCCGGTGCCGAAGAGTTGTTGCCAGAAGCGGTTGACGGTGACGCGGGCGGTGAGCGGGTGGTCGGGATTGACGAGCCAGCGAGCGAGGCCGAGACGATTTTTGGGATCTCCCTTGGCGATGCGAATGCCGAAGACGGCGGGCACATCGGCATCGACCTTGTCCTTTTTCTGGGTGTAATCGCCGCGGTTGAGGATGTAGGCGGTGGGTTGCTCGGCATTTTCCGCCATCACCAGGGTCGTCACGCCGCGCTTGTCGATGGCCTCGAGTTCGGCCTTCAGGGCGGCCACCTCGCGGCGCAGGGCGTCGGCGGGGGTGGGGGTGGAAGTGATATTGGCGGCTAGGATGGTTCGCAGCGCCGGGTCGAGTGCGTCTGGAGCGAGTTTTGCGAGATGGGGGCGGAAGGCGGCGAGGGCGACGGCGGGCACCTCGGCGGGGGTGAGGGCACGGGCGTCGATGCGGATGTCATGGAAGGCTGCATTGCGCAAGGGTTGGCCTGGGGTGCGGCGGGCGGCTTGGACGGGAGCGGTGTTGGTGAGTGGGCCGGTGAGGGAATCGCTCTCGATCTTGACTTCGACCGCCTGTCCGTTGAGGTAAAGTTTGACGCCGGCGGCCTTGGATGAGCCGTCGTAGGTGGCGAGGACGTGGCACCATTCGTTAGGCGGGAGTTTTGCTGTGGAGAGCACTTTGATTGCGTTGTCGGGCCAATTATGGATCAGGTGAATGCCGAAGGTGCCATTTTCGAACCAGAGATCCCAGCCGGTGAAGGCATGGGCCTCATCCATTCTCGAGAGCAAGGCACCAGCCAGTTTTTCGCCCCGAACCCAGGCACCATAGGAAAATGCCTGGGTGTTGGGGAAGTTGGCGATATCCCCGAGCTCGGCGGTGAATGCCTCACCGGGTGCCAGCGCCGCCAGCGGCCCGTGTTTCACCCATTGATAGGCCCCGCCGAACGTCGTGGTGGCCGGCTTCCCTTGCGCGGTGAAAGCGGCAGACCCACCGCTGCCTTCGGCCGCAGCCAAGGCCAGCAGAGGGTCGGCGGGCGCGTCCGGCAAGGTGGTGATGGCAGTGGCCAAGCTGGCTTTCAGCTGCTCGGCGGCGAGTTTTTCGGCCTCCTTGAGTGCCAGTTGCTTGGTGGGCAGGAGCTGGGTGAGTTCCTTGGCACGGGCGGCATCCGCCGGGGTCGGCAGCTTCAGGTTGGGTGGGTGATCCGCCGAGTTGCCATCGAGGGCTGACATCGGGTTGTTGCGGAAAAACGCGGTGAGTTGATAGAAATCCTTTTGTGAGATCGGATCGAACTTGTGGTCGTGGCAGGCAGCGCATCCGGTGGTGAGGCCGAGCCAGACGGCGGAGGTGGTGTCCACCCGGTCTTTGGCGTAGGTGGCGAGGTATTCTTCGGCGATGGCACCGCCTTCGCCGGTGGTTGGCAGGCAGCGGTGGAAGCCGGTGGCCACCCGTTGTTCCAGAGTCGGAATGGGTAGGAGGTCGCCGGCGAGTTGCTCGATGGTAAACTGGTCGAAGTGCTGGTTCGAATTGAACGCGTTGATCACCCAGTCGCGGTACGGCCAGATACTCCGGTAATTATCGATGTGAATGCCGTGGGTATCCGCGTAGCGGGCGGCGTCCAGCCAATAGCGCGCCTGATGCTCGCCGTAGGCCGTGGAGGCCAGCAGGCCATCGACGGCCCGCTCGTAGGCGTCGGCGCGGGTGTCGGCGAGAAAGGCGGTGACGGCATCGGGGGTGGGCGGCAGGCCGGTGAGGTCGAGGGTGACGCGGCGCAGGAGGGCGGGTTTGTCGGCCTCTGGGGCAGGGGAGAGGGCGGCTTTTTGGAGGCGTGCGAGGATGAATGAGTCAACGGGATTTTTGGTCCAGGATTTATCTATCAGGGTGGGGACGGGTGGGCGTTGGGGAGGGATAAGCGACCAGTGTTCCTCGTAGCTGGCGGACTGGTTGATCCATTTTTCGATCAGCGCGATGTCCCGTTCGGAGATGACTTTATGGGTGGCTGGCGGTGGCATCACCTCCTTGGGATCCTTGTTCCGCAACCGCCGAATCACTTCCGAATTGACCGCCTGGCCTTTGATGATCGCCAGTTGCCCGCTCTTCAACGGCTTGAAGGCAAATTCCGCACGGTCCAAGCGCAGGTCCGCCTTGCGAGAGCCGGAATCCGGACCATGACAGTGGTAGCAATTTTCGGAAAATATGGGCTGGATGTGGGCGTTGAACGTCACCACTGCGGGCAGTGCCGTCTCTGCAGAGATGGGGGCCGCGGGTGCCGGGGGCGATTTTTCTTCGTCGAAGAGTCGCCTCCAATCATTGTCGGCGAGATTCTGTAAATTTGCTAGAGGCAGATTCTTCCACGACACACCGGGCACGCCGCGCAGGCCGACGATCGCGCCGCCGGCAAGAACCAATGACCCGAATAGGGCGAGGGAGCTGGAAAATTTCCGATTTGGCATGGGTGGAGGGAATCAGGGTTTGTTAGGGGAAGGGGTGGCGGGGCTGGTCTCAGGAGTTTGTGGCAGACCGAGGTTGACGTCGAGGCCGGGGATGGCGGCCCGAAGCTTGTCGGCACCTGCGGCGGTCACCTTCGATTGCCAAAGGTGGATTTTTTTCAAGTTTTTGAGGCAGGCGAGTTGTTGGAGGCCGTCATCGGTGATGGTGGTGGCGTAGAGGTTGAGGTTCTCCAAGGACGCCAATTTGGCCAGGTGCGGCAGGCCGGCGTCGGTGATGGCGGTGTTTTGGAGTTGCAGGGAGCGCAAGTGGGAGAAGGGCGCTAAAGCGGCCAGACCGGCGTCGCTCACTTTTGTTTGCTGCAACTCCAATGAAACGACGCTGCCGGCAAGCGGGGCGAGGGCGCTAAGCTGCTCATCGCCTACTGCGGCAAATTGGTTGCCGGGGGCATACACGAGTTCGGGGTGGCCCGGCACCACGCAGGTAAGGTGCCCGGGCAGGTTGCTGCGGAGAGCCGCCAGTGAGGCTTCAATCGTCTTGGCTTCGGCCTGGGTCTTGGCTTCGATTGCTTGGCGTTGAGCTGGGCTCAGCAGCGACTCGAGGCTGGCCCGCAGGCTAGCTGGCAGGTCAAAATCGCCGGCGGTTTTTTCTGGGGGAGCCCCCGCCTCGATCCAATAGGCAAGAGCTGCGAGTTGGGCCGGGCTGGGTTGGGGTTTGCCCTTTGGCGGCATGTGTTTTTCGTCGTCTGGATCCAATTGGAGATATTTCATCAAGAGGCCATCCTTTGGATTGCCCGGGTTAATAGCCGCTCCGCTCGCTCCGCCCTTGAGTAAGGCTGCCAGATTGTCGAGGCGCAAGCCACCCTTCGACTTGCCTTCGTGGTGGCAGGAATTGCAGCGCTCTTCCAAAATTGGCTGCACCACGTCGGCCCACAGTTGGCGCTCATCGAGCGGTTTGACCACGAGCACGCCAGTTTTGCGCTTGGGCTGGAGACCCAGATATTCACGAATGCAGTCGGGCGCTTGCTCTGTCAGGTATGTTTCGCCATGGGTGAGGCTCGCACCGTAATGGCTTGCCACGGTCAGCACCACGCAGGTGGCCATCAGGACCAGATTGGCGACGCCACTCAGAAAGCCAGTGCCAGGACGGCCCGAGCACAGGCGCAAGACCAAGGCAAGGTTGGCACCGAGGGCGGTGGCGGCTCCCGCCCACAAATGCCGACCTAGCAGTTCCGGTTCGTACCCGCCGCTCTGTGCCAGCAGCCACCCACAGACTAGCGCCAGCGTGCAGCACGTCGCCCCCCACGCCAATACCACCGTCACCGTCGCGTGGTCAGGACGGGGCAGCAAACGCCCCAGCAAGGGCAAGCGGGCCAACTCAAACGCCATCGCAACGAGCAGCAGCACAATGGGAAAGTGCAGGATGAAAGGGTGAAAATGCCCCAGCCAGCGGGCCGTATCCACAAATTCAGGTTGCCAGACAACTTTATCGATCAAGGGGGCAGCAACGGCCATGCCGAGGCCAAGGGAGGCGGCCAACAGCCAGCGCAGGCGGGCAACGGATTCGACGGGAGGAGGGGCGGGTGTGGGGTCCATGCGGAAGGGTAGATGCGGACGTTTGCGGGCTTGGAGAAGGTCCTAAACGCGAAAATGCACCAATTCTTGCAATAATACCCTAACCGCTAGATCGCAGCCTGATTTCAAAGGCCACTTGGCGGCCCTCACGTCGATTGGATGAACGCGAACACCTAGCGTCCGACATTGAACGTCCAGGGCCGAACAAAAGCTCAACAACAGCCGCAATGGCATGGTTTATGGGGATACCACGAGCGTTTTTAGGACCCGCTTCTATCGTGCGGTGGCCCTGCTATAAACGTCGTCTCGGTTTGATTTTTGCTTATTTCAGAACTCGGGGCATGGGATGACGGCGCGATCCGATGGGCTCAGGTGAAGAGGCGGGTTACGGCTTCCGCCTTGACGAGTTCGCGGGGCTGGTTGAGGTGGTTCATGACCATGGTGGCGGGGTCGATGCCGAACGCATGATAGATGGTGGCGAGCAACTCGGCCGGGTGGACGGGCTCTTCGATCGGAGCGGAGCCGGTTTTGTCTGAGGCGCCGTGGATGTTGCCGCGCTTGATTCCCGCACCGGCGATGCATGCGGTATAGCAATACGGCCAGTGGTCGCGGCCGTCCGCACTGTTGCCATTGCCGGAGGTGCTGAGGCCCTTCTGCGGGCTGCGTCCGAATTCGCCGACTGCCACGACCAGAGTCTCTGCGAGCAGCCCGCGGGAATCCAGGTCGTCGATGAGG
Source organism: Akkermansiaceae bacterium (assembly GCA_903827375.1). Classification (GTDB taxonomy): domain Bacteria; phylum Verrucomicrobiota; class Verrucomicrobiia; order Verrucomicrobiales; family Akkermansiaceae; genus Luteolibacter. The sequence goes on along the minus strand of CAIKHZ010000259.1, from coordinate 22,163 downwards.
GCGGAGAGACCGGCATCGAGCATCGGCCCTGATTGGCTTTTCATGCGCTTGGTCAGATCCACGTGGTGGTCCCACGAGTGGTTGTCGGAGTTGGCGACTTTCGGCCAGATGATCTCAACGACTTTGGTGCCGGCTTCGATGAGGCGGCGTGCGAGCAGGCAGCTTTGACCGAAGGTATTGCGCCCGTAGTCGTCGCGGATTTTGTCGGGCTCGTCGTTGAGGGCGAAGGCATCACGGGCGCGGCCTGAAACGATGAGTTCGAGAGCGCGGGTGTAATGTTCGTCGAGTTTGTAACTTGCGACGGCCTTGTCGATGTCTGGCATTCGGGCGTCGATGGCATCGCGCAGCAGGGCGCGGCGGCGGAGGCGGGCGGAGAAAACATCCGGGCGGAGTTGGAGGTCGTCGATATTGATGCGGGACATCTTCTCCATGTCCATGTCATCGCCTCCCGGATAGAGCGTGTAGGGATCGAAGGACTTGCCGAGAAATCCACTGGCACCTCCCTTGCCGATGACGTTGCTCTCTTGGAGCGGGCGCGGTAGCATGACGAAGGGCAGCATTGGCTCGTCGGTGGGACGGAGGCGCACGATGTTGGATCCGAAGTTGGGAAAATCTTTTGGGCTGGGTGGTTCGAGCTGGCCGGAGGGGCTGACCTTGTCCGTGGTGTAGCCGGTCATCATTTGATAGATGGCGGCAGTGTGGTTGAAAAGTCCGTTAGGGCTATAGGACATCGACCGGATCATGGTCATCTTGTCATTGATCTTGGCGAGCCGGGGCAGGATTTCGGTGAAATGCACACCGGGGATCTTGGTAGGAATGGTCTTGAAGGCGGAGCGCACGTTGTCGGGCACGTCTTCCTTGGGATCCCAGAGGTCGAGGTGGCTGGGCCCGCCTTGCAGATAGACGAGGATGATGCTTTTCGCCTTGCCCCATCCTGGAGCGCCAGCGGAGGGCTTGGCGGAGGGCTCGGCAGAGAGAGCCTTCATCTGGAACATTGAGCCGAGGGTGAGTCCTAACATGCCTGAGCCACCGACGCGGAGGAAGTCTCGGCGGCTGGGGTTGAGGAGTGGATCACAAAGATCCTTGGAGGAAGGGCCGGCGATGCGAAACATGGTGGGATGGGATCGGGTTGTGCGGAAAGTTGGCTGGCCGCGAGTTTAGTAATTGAACAGGAAAGCGGGACTGTTGATCAAGGCCCAGGTGAGGTCTTGGGCGGCAGTGAGGCGTGGGTTGGCGGCTTGGGTGCTGCTGAGGGTCACATCACGCTCAAGGTTGGCGAGGCGCGTTGAAACGGGGGGCTGGGCCAAGAGTTTGTCGAGGGATTCGCGTGCGGCCTTGAGATCGACGGGTTCGGCAAGAGGGGATTTGGCTTCGGCGAGGTCGGTCTGGAGGCGGTGGAGTTGGGGATCGATGGAGCGGAAGTAGTCGGTGAGAATTTTCGTCTGTTCAGGGTTGCGATGGTCTGAGGGGACGGCGAGGGCGGAGGCGATGGGAGCCGGGAGTCCTGAGTGGTGGGGGCGGGGATCCGTGGTGATCGAGAGGCGGAATTTACCCAGCGAGTGGTTGCCATCCTGAAATTGCTGGTTCATGACAATCTTGAGCCGCGTACCGCCAGCCGAGCCGATGTTTTCCTTGGTTTCGAAGAGGGCAGTGTGGTCTTTCCCTAACTCCGGGCTGATTGCCCATCCGGTGGTTTGATCTCCGGCGTGGCCATCGACCAAGCTCTTGACGTCATAGCCGCTCTGGCTGAAATCTGCCTGCGCATTCTGAAGGACAACGGGCCGCAGTGGGTTGCTTTGCGCCTTGGGTGCGGCGCTGATGGCGAATTCGGACAGCACGATGTTGCCATTGGGACTGCGCCCCGGACCTTTGGCGGGGAGTTTGTCGTCGGCGAGGGCTTCGAGGCGGATGCCGGTGATGCCCGTCAGGTCGGTGTCCGCGGCCAGCGAGTATTCGGTCTTGCCGTTAGGGCCGCTGACGAAGATCGAGCCGTCGTCCAGGGCATCGAGTTTTGCACCGTTGGTGGACGTCATTTCCACGAATTTGAGAATTGTCCAAGTCGTACCGAAGTGCCCGGCCTTCTCCCATTCAACCAGACCTGCGGGCAGGTTTTTCTCCCAGTTGGCCAGTTCGGCGGTCAGTGACTCGGTTTTCAGGCGTTTGGCGTTTTCGGTTTCCACCTTGTGTTCGTTCCAGGTCTTGGTCGCATCTGCTAGAACGGAGCGGGCTTTGGTGATGGCCTCGGCGCGGGCGGCGATGGCGGTTTTGACATCGGGTGGGAGACTGTTGCGGAACGCCTCGAGGGAGGAAGCCAGCTTGGTGTGTTCGGCAGGGATGGCGCGGATGGTCTCGACGCCAGCTTGGATTTCCTGCGAGGTGGCGGGTCGGTTGAGGATGCGGATGAAGAGTTCATCGACCAGTTTGGCGTCGTCCATATCTGATGATGCAAGCTTGCTGATGACGTTGCCAGGGTCGCTGATGGCATCACCCACGGTGGGGCCGCTGACCAGCGCCATAATCGGGCCGAGCTCGAGCGAGGAGACCCGCTCGCACTCGCAGGCACTTTCGCGCGGTGGGCGGCCAAGATTGCCGAGGAAGCCATCGGGCAGAGTGATGCCGGAATCGGGAAGCGCGGAGGCGCGGGTTCCTGCCTCGACGCCCGGAAAGTGGGACTTGGCCCCGGTGGTGTTGTAGATGGAATCGAAAAGCACCTCGGCGGGCAGGCGTCGAGCGATGGCGTGAGAAAAGTTGATGGTGTCGTCCTGGTTCCATTTGTTAGTACGCACAGCGAGTTGATAGGTGCGGGATTTGCAGATCGTCCGGAAGAGATGTCGGACATCGAACTGGTGCCCGGTGAACTGTGATGTCAACCAGTCGAGCAGTTCTGGATTGGAGGCGGGGTTGCCGGCGCGAATGTCATCGATGGGTTGGATGATGCCGATTCCGAACAGATATCCCCAGATTCGGTTGGCGTAGGAACGGGCGAAGAGCGGGTTTTCAGCGGCAGTGATCCAGGCGGCGAGTTGTTCGCGGCGCGTGGAGTGGTTCGAGTCCGGATGTGTGACCGGATAGGGGAACCCTGGGGCGATGATTTCGCCCGTACGTTCGTGTTTTTGTTCGCCGTCTGGGTTATCGACGACGATTTCAAAGAGGGGTTTGCCTTCCTCAACCTCTGTCTTGCCGATCTGATTGTTGCCTGAGGCCGGATCCTTTTTTAAACCCGTTCGGGCAAAGAAAGCGGCGGTTTGAAAATATTGGTTCTGGGTCCAGCGTTCGAACGGATGGTCGTGGCACTTGTTGCAGTTGAAGCGGGTGGCGAGGAAGAGGTGGGTGGTGTTTTCCATCGCGGTTTCCGGAGTGCGGAGGATCTTGAAGTAGGAAGCGGCGGGGTTCTCCTTGTTCGACCCGGATGCGGTGAGGATTTTCCTGACAAATTCATCGTAGCGAGTGTTTTTGGAGACTTCGTTGTGAATCCATCCATGCAGCGATTTGGCACCTTCCGGACTGAGAAACTTGCCGTTTGCCTGCAGGAGGTCGGCCCATTTGTTGGTCCAGAATTCGATAAAATCGGGTGAGCCGACGAGTTGATCGACGAGCTCATCGCGTTTGACGCGGGATTCGCGGGGATCGGCGATGAAAGCGCGCACGGCCTCTGGGGTGGGCGGCAGACCGGTGAGGTCGAGGCGCACGCGGCGAAGGAATTCCGTATCTTCCGCCAGCCCGGATGGAAGGATTTTCATTCGCTGCCACTTGGCGGCGGCGAGCCCGTCGATCTCATTGAAGCTGGGAGGGGCTTGCCACTCGAAACCCGAACGGTCGCCCATGACGGTTAGGGTTGTGGAGGCGTAGGCCCCTTCATAGCGGGCGAGCACGGGGGCTTCTCCGCGGCGGATCGCCGAGACAAGGGCAAATTTGTCGGCTTCGGCGACTTCCGGGTTGCTAATTTCAAGGAAGGCCTCGGCAGTGACGTCGCGTTGCTTTCCATCTGGATCCGTGGCGATCACGCTGAACTGCTGGCGCCCGCCGATGTTTTGAACCACCGGGTTTTTCGGGGTGATTTCAATCGATGCCACCTTCTTCGTGGCGGGATTGAGGGTGGCACCTTGGGCGATCCAATCGCGGATCGCCTGATAGTCAATCGATCCGACGGTCATGCGCTGGCCGCCTTCGTGGGCGACAGCTGCGGTCGCCTTCAACAGCATGAGCGAATCGTCGGGCGAGGCGAGGTTGGTCCTGCGCGAGGCGTGGTCGTCGGTGAAGGCGCGCACATCGAAGATCGGGTCGTACCCGCGGAGGGAGAGTTTGAAGCCATTTTTGCCATCCTTGGAACCGTGGCAGGTGCCGGCGCTGCAGCCGAGGGAAGCGATCACCGGGGTGACGTCACGGACCCAATCCGGCGCAGCGGTGGTCCCAAAGCCGGAAATGTTGACGCGCGCCTTGGCTTCGAACCCGCTGAACTGAACGGATAATTCAGCCGCTCCATCGGCCGCAGGTCGGGCGAGCCCTCGTTTGGAAATCGCGAGCAGTGGAGCTGATAGGGACCATTTTACATGACGGGTGACGTCAGCTGTTTCGCCATTTTCAAAGCGTGCGGTGACAAGGATCTGGCGATAGGCGTGTGGGGAATCCAGCGCGATTTCCAGAGGGAATACCGAGATGCCAGCGAGTTTTCGCCCTTCTGGCAGCGGTTCGGGATCGATGACTGGGAAGGGTTTGCCGGTGGCAGCGAGATCGGCGTTGATGGCTGCGGCCCCGGGCTTGGCGGCCAGCGCAGGCGCATCCTGCGGACGAGTGACTGTCACCGGGATGAACGAGCTGGCGAGCTTTCCTGTTTCCACGTCGATGATGCGAACGACGCCGTCCTGGCCGGCGGCAGCGATTTTTGAACCATCTGGTGAAAATCGCAGCGCGAAGATCGGCGTGTCGAAATCAAGACCGTGCAGGCGCTCGGTGCCTTCTGTTAGATATTGCTCGACGCGGGCGTTTTGCTCGGCGGAGCGTTCTGGAGTGGCCTTGTCGAAAATGCCTTTCACATCAGCTGGCAGGGCGGTGTCGAACTCGGATTTAAAAATATGGAGAGCTCCCTTGCCGTTGAGGCTGGAGGCAGCTGCGACGCGCTTGCCGTCGGGGCGGTAGGCCACCGACCAGATGCGGCCGGGCATGCTGGGGAATTTTCGGATGAGGTTTGAGTTGTCGCCGATTTTCCGCTCTGTGATCCGGAATACGCGATAGATCTGGGGCACGCCATCGGAGCCGCCGACGAGGATTTCGTCGCGTGCGGGGTGTTTGGCGACGGAGGCGAGGCCGCCCTTGAGGGCACCCGGTGTGATCGAGGTGATGTTATCAACGAAGCGTTCTTCATCGACCTTGGTGAGCTTGGCTGTCTGGTCGCGGCCTGAGGAAATCAGATGGGTGCCGTCGGTGGAGAAGACCGTATCGAGCACCCAATCGCCATGCGATCCCATGAATAACACCTGCTTGCCGGATTTCGAATCGATCGCACGGGCGGTTTTGTCAGCGCAGCCGAAGGCGATTTTGGAGCCATCTGGCGACCATGAGGCACCGTAAACGGTGTCGAAGGTGATGGGGACCGAGAGTTCAAGTTTGCGTTTTTCCACGTTCCAAACCTGTACCTCTCCCATCCGCCCAACTAGCCCGCCGGTGACCGCTAGGCGGCTGCCATCCGGCGAAAAACGCAGCGATTCAATCCGGTCTGATAAACCCACCAGTCGAGCCACGGGTGTGGCAGTGCCGCTGGGGTCGATTTTCTGGAGGATGACTTCATGGAATCCGGAGATGGCGAGCAGGGTTCCATCCGGGGAATAATCGAGGGACGTGATGACCGGCGGCCGCGAATAGGTCGGAGGATGTTCGGAATCGTAGCGTTCGCGGGCGTTGAGCGGCGTGTCATCAAGCGCCCCTTCGGCGATCCATTTGCGGATCCGGTCGATTTCGGCGGTGGCGAGAGGTTTGCCATTCTTCGGCATCTCAATCTCGCCAGCTGGGTTCGGCGTGATTTGTTCGAGCAGGTGGCTCTTCTCGGGCTTTCCCGGAACGATGGCCCCGGCCGTCTTGCCCCCAGCCAGAAGCTTGTCAAACGCAGTCATCACGTACTCGCCCTTCGCCTTGGCGGGTTGATGGCAGCCATGGCAATTGGCCTGAAAGATCGGCAGCAGCTCCTCATAGTAGGAAACCGCTTGATCGGGCGAGCGCGCCGGTTTGGCCCCGGGGGCTGCTGCGAAAAGAGGACTGCCGATGATGAGCAAAAGCACTGACGTGCCGAGGGTTTTTGGAAAAAAGACCATAAATTCTAAAGTTTTAGGGTATTGTTCATGCGGTGAGCATCTCACCTAACCATACCTAGTCGAGAAAAAAAGTGAAATTATTCATTTTTTCAGTCGGTCGGTGAATTGCTGCAATTCTCTGGCAATTGCGTGTGCTTGTGTGGCAGGCAGGCAAAGGATCAGGCGTTCGGGATGAAGGCCATGTTGAAGTGCAGGCAAAGAACCGCAAAGGAATGATCCTTAGAAGACGGATGCTAGCACGAGTGCGGAGTTCTAAAGATTTCGCCTCTGCGGGGCTTTTGAATCAATGGCTGCAGAGTAGTTGGCTGATGCCGTGCAAGGTCACCAGGCGTCGGTGCGGAATGGTGAGGCGGGAAGGCCGTCGCGGTTGTAGAGGTTGGCCCCGTCCGGATTCATTTGATAGCCGTAACGGACGGCCACGGGTTCCTTCACGGAGGGCGAGGAGACGGTGATCGTGTTGTTGACGATGAGGGCATCGGCCCAGAACCACTGCTTGTCGGCTCCGGCGATGGCAAAACGTTTGAGCTTGCCCTGCTTGTCCTCAATGGCCGGGTTGCGACCCTCTTTCTTGCCGATCATCAGACCGGTTCCTAGGTGATCAAATGCCAGACGAGCCTTGCCACCCTCGATCTTGAGCGCCTTGAATAAGGGCCCCGAGGCTTCAAGTTTTTGGCCGTAATCGCGGGCAAGTGCCCAGCGGGCAAGGCGCAGGCCCACATCAAATTTATTTTTCGGGTGGATGTCTTCTTTTTCTGTGAGGGGGACGGTATCGAGGATGACGGCCATACCGGTGTTAGGGATGGTCAGGGATTTGGTCTGAGCCTCGCGCAGCTTGGCCCACCCGTTGCCTCCTGCGGGTTCCTCGGAGACGCCCTGATAGCTGGCGAGTTGGACAAAGTAGAATGGGAAATCCCCCTGTTTCCAGAGCTTGCGCCAACCACCGATGAGCGTTTTCATCTTTTCGAAGTAGGTGTTGCCCTCATCACCGTTGGACTCGCCCTGATACCACAGCGCGCCTTTGATGGGCAGTTGCAGGAACGGATGGATCATCGCGTTGTAAATACCGCTCAGCCCGCCATTCAATTGGGCCTCAGCTTCGGGATTCTCGGGTGCGATCCACGGCTCAATGCGGGTGCCGCCCCAATTGCTGTCGATAATCCCAATGGGGACTTTGGTTTTTTGTTGGATTTCCCGAGCAAAATAAAATCCCACCGCCGTGATGCTGCCTGCGGTGGCGGGTGAGCACACCTGCCAGGGACTGGCCACGGGTGCGTCGGCAAGTGGCTTGGCCACCTGGACCCGGTCGATTTTGATGGAGCGGATGGTGGGCAGGTTGGCGGCCTTGATATCGTCTGCGGCACCCAGGCACTGGCCGAGCGACATTTCCATGTTAGATTGGCCCGAGCAAATCCAGAGATCGCCTATCAAAATATTTTTCAGGCTCAGGCGGTTGTTTCCTTTCACGTTTAGTTCCAGGTTTTCGCCTGCTTTGAGGGCGGCCATTTCGACCTTCCACTCGCCTTTGGCGTCCGCTTTGGTTGAGGCTGTTTTGCCGGCCAGGGCCACGCTCACAGATTCCCCGGCTTCTGCCCATCCCCAAATCCGCAGCGGTTGGTTGCGCTGCAGCATCATGTTGTCAGTGAAAATTTTTGGCAGGCGCACATCTGCGGTGGCGGGCAGTGCGCTGAGAAGGGATGCGATAAGCAGATGGAGCGGTGTCTGGAGTGACCGATGGATGGGGGCGTGAATTTTCATCGTGGAGTGGGCTGGGATGGACGAGCCATCTCCGCAACGTTGCTGCAGCGATGCTTCTTTCAGCCTGCTACTGCGCCGCCTGCTTGGCGATGCGGTCGAGCACGCCGTTGACAAAGCGGTGCGAGTCCGTGGTCCCAAAGCAGCGCGCCAACTCAATGGCCTCGTTGATCACCACCTTGGCCGGTGTCGTCGTGTGCAACAACTCATAGGTACCTAGGCGCAGCACTGCCCGGTCCACCGGATCGATGCGCTCTGGCGCAAAATTCTCCACTACGGCGGCAAGCACGGCGTCGATGGCCGGTTTGTGGCAGAGCAGGGCATCGACGAGGGCATCGGCTTGTTGGCGGAGCGAGCGGAGGGATGCGGTGGATTCGCGGAGTTTGGCCAGATCGGCTTGCTCGGGAAATTTGGCGGGGTCCTCGACCATGCGGAGTCGATCTGAGATGCGTTGCAAGCGGCGCAGGCTGGCGGCCACGGCCTCCAGCGGACCGCGCAGCGTTGGAAAGTCCTCGATGCCTTCGAGAAATCGCTGCCGACTCGCCGCTAATTCCCGATCTATCAAAAATAAGCCGTCAAGCGCCGTGCCAAAAGTGTCCGCCACCGACGCGTGGTCATCATCGCGTGGCAGTCGCTCTAACACCATGAATGCCGCGCTCCAAGCGGCTTCCCGCTCGGCAGTGCGCGCCAACTCGCGGCCCAAACCTTCGGCCTGTGGGCATGCGGCGAGGTGTGCCGCAGCCGCTGGCAGACGAGTGTGAAATTCCAGCAATCGACCGTCTCGGCCGTGGGCCAGGTGATGGATCGTACGAAAGGTCGCCAGATGGAGGCTGCGACGGTCCGCTTCCGTCACAAATTCCCAAAATGGCTCACGCAGCGCAGTGGGATCGGCGCCGCCCTCCAAATCCGCACAGTAAAGAAACTGGACGACCGCCTCGCGGATTTGGCGTCGGCTAGCCATTCCGTGAGCTGGGGCGTGTGGAGTTGCGAGGCATCGAGCGATCCAGTTCTAGGAAAATATCGATCATGGTGGCAGCGGCACGGGCGGCCTCTTTGCCCCGGTTGAGATTCGCCCCGATGCAGCGGGCGTAGGCTTGCTTTTCATCATCCACGATGAGCACTTCGTGAATCACCGGCCGCTTCCAATCCAGCGCAATCTGCATCAGCGCGTCGGTCACCGCGCGAACGACTAGATCCCCGTGGAGCGTCGATCCCCGGATGATCAGGCCGAGCGCGATAATACAGGCCGGCGTATCCCGCTCCATCACCGATGCTACTGCCACCGGAATTTCGAAGGCTCCCGGCACCCGGATCAAATCAATGCGAGCCTGAGGCACCAGTTCGTTGATTTCCGAAATGGTGTTTTCCACCATCGCGTCAGTGTACTGCTCGTTGTACTTGGACGCGACAATGCAAATGCGGACCTTGGGTCCGATTACACGGGGTTTCGGCGGCAGTGCAGACGACATGCACGCGGTATGAACCGACACGCGACAATTGTCAACCCGTTGGCAGCGCCAGTTTTCAGAGGACCCGAAAATCTGCCAATTTTCCTTCTTTCGGGTGTTTCTGCGCTTGCCGGGGGGCGCGGGGCGGGGTACACGGCTGTCCGTTATGGCAAAGAAACCAGTGGTGCTCATCATTCGCGACGGCTGGGGGGTAAACCCCGGCGGAAAAAAAACAGCTAAGAAAGACGGCAATGCCGTTTTGTTAGCGCATACTCCGTTTCATGATGTGATGTTAGAAAAGTACCCCAAAGGATTTCTCAGCGCTTCCGGCTTGGACGTCGGCCTGCCAGCCGGCCAAATGGGCAACTCTGAAGTCGGCCACCTCAATCTCGGTGCCGGGCGCATCGTCTATCAAGACCTCACCCGCATCAACAAGGCCATCGAGGATGGCTCGTTAGCCACCAACCCGGTTTTCGCCGAGGCCCTCGCGAAGGCCAAAACCAGCCGTCTGCACCTCATTGGTTTGGTGTCGGATGGCGGCGTCCACAGCCATCAGGACCAACTCATCGCCATGGTCAAGCTCGCCAAACAGGCCGGCGTGCGCGATATCTTCATCCACGCCCTCACCGATGGCCGCGACACCTCCCCCACCGGCGGCGAAGCCTACCTGGCCAAAGTCGAGGACGAGGCCGCCAAGTGCGGCGCTTGCATTGCCACGGTCATCGGCCGTTACTACGCGATGGACCGCGACAAACGCTGGGACCGCGTCAAGCTCGCCTGGGATGCGATCGTGCTTGGCAAGGGCGAAAAACGCGACGTGTTAGCCAGCGAGGCGGTGGCGGATTGTTATCGCCTCGACAACAAGACGGACGAATTCATGCCGCCGATGGTGTTTGCCGAGCCGAACCAACAACGGGTGCGCGATGGTGACGTGGTCCTCTGCTTCAACTTCCGCTCCGACCGCGCCCGTGAATTGTCAGACGCCTTTTTGCTGGCGGATTTTACCGGCTTCGATCGGGGTGTTTGGCCGCAGGTCCACTACGTCACGCTTACCGAGTACGACAAGACGTATCGGTGCCAGGTGATTTTTGCTCCGCAAACCCTCAGCATGGGCCTCGGCGAAACCGTGGCCGCCGCAGGTCTCACTCAGATGCGCATCGCCGAAACCGAGAAGTATCCCCACGTCACTTATTTCTTCAATGGCGGCATTGAAGAACCTAACAAGGGTGAGGACCGCGTCATCATTCCCTCGCCCAAGGATGTGCCAACCTACGATTTTAAGCCGGAAATGAGCGCGCAGGAGGTCACTTCCACCGTCGTCGCTAAACTCAAGGACTACGACTTGGTCATCCTCAACTTCGCCAATCCGGACATGGTCGGCCACACCGGCGTAGTCTCAGCTGCCATCAAGGCGGTGGAAACCATCGATGCCGACGTCAAGGCCGTCGTCGAGGAAACCCTCCGCCTCGGAGGGAAATTGTTAGTCACAGCCGATCACGGCAACTGTGAATACATGCGCAATCCGGATGGCTCGCCCAACACCGCTCATACCACCAATCTCGTTCACGTCGTTTACGTCGCTGATGACGCGGATGGCTACCAAGTAAAGGACGGTATTCTGGCGGACGTCGCGCCGACGCTGCTCGATATGCTCGGTGTGGCCAAACCCAAGGAAATGACGGGTGCAAGCCTGCTGCAACGGAGGTGAGCTTCGCAATACCTGACCTCAGGCATTTTTTCCACACATGAAACTGAACCTGATATTCGCCTCGCTGGCTTTGGCCATGGCCGCGGTGGCCAAAGCAGCCCCCCCTTTGATGCCTGCCAACTGGGGCCAGCGCAAGGTGGTTGCCTATCCGGCGCTGCGCGAGGGATTTGCCAATCCGGATATGATCTATGCGCCGTTCACGTTCTGGTTCTGGGATGAGCCGTTAGCCCCAGCGAAGATGGCGGAAATGTCGAGGGTCCTCCGTTCCCAAGGCTTCAACCCAGGATATGCACATGCCCGAAATTCAATGGTCGGCACGCCCGACCTGCCCGCCGAGGAATGGTTAGGCGACAAGTGGTTCGAGGCGTTTGGTGCCGCACTCAAGGTGGCGGAACTACAAAAAAGCTACCTCGGATACTGTGACGAATATTGGTGGCCCAGCTTCCAAGCCCACGGCCGCGTCGTCAAACAACATCCCGAACTCAAGGCGGAATCCCTCAAGTGGCAAATCATCGACGCAGCCGGTGGCAGCGACGTGAAAGTGCCAGCCTCATACTTCGCAGTGGCTGCCCAAGTGGCTCAACCCGGCACAGAAATCACAGCGACGATCCGCAGCAAAACCTTGGAGTTGATAGGCAGCGGCGACGCCTTTGCGTGGAAAGCCCCGGCTGACGGTTCCTGGCGTATCTATACCTTCAACAAGTATTCTCAAAGCGGCGTGGATGGCGGCGGTGTCAATGCCATCGACGAGCGCCTCGCCAAGGCATTCATCGACATCGCCCTGGAACCTTACGCCAAACGCATGGGTGATAAGTTAGGTAAATCCATTCCCGGCGTGTTCCGTGACCATGAGGGCGACTATGGCCGCAAGCTGGCATGGTCGGATTCGCTAGATAGGCGTTTCAAGGAGCGCAACGGCCAAGACATCCGCCTGGCGCTGCCCCTGATGCTCAACAAGGACGTCGAGGGCCTCTATGCAAAGGCCCGCTGGCAGTGGTTTGATCTCGTGTCCGATTTGTACACCGGTAATTTCCAGGCGGTCACCGACTGGCATGAGCAACACGGCATGTACACCACCGCCCACACCTGGGAGGAAAACATTCCGCTGCAAGTCAGCGCCGTTGGCGATCACATGAAGTTGTTGCGAGCGCTGACCATGCCGGGCCAGGATTGCCTGGGGCGCAAGGCGCTGCAGGTGCATGATTTCAAGGAGGTTGTGTCGGTGGCTGAATTCCATAACACACGTGCCACCACCGAGTTGATGGGAGCCGGGGCCTTTGGCATGGCTGGCAACGGCGCGGGCCACGACAAACCCTGGAGCACCTTCAACCCGGTATTCCTCAAACAAGCTATCAACTCAGTCACCGCTTGGGGCATCAGTCATATCATCCCCCACGGCGTGTTCACCACCCGCAAACTCACCGGCAATCCATGGCCTCCGGATTGGTACGCCGAAAACCCAATGTTCCCCTATATGCACCTGTGGACGGATTTCGCCCGCCGTGCTTGTTATATCAACTCCATGGGCTGCGCCGCCCCCGACGTGCTCCTCTTTAACCCGCTGGAGTCCGCTTGGATCAACACCGACGCCACCATGCTCGATGATAAAATCTGGGAAATCCTCGAAGGTCGCAACGACGGCAGCCGCATCCATCAAATCGACAAGATCTATGCCACCGCCATCAACGACCTGACCGACGCACGGGTCGAATTTCTAATAGGCGACCGTTTCTACATGAAGCAAATGGAGGTCAAGACTGCCAAGCCTGCTTACGCTAGCAAGAAAGCCGAGGAGGCCAGATTGGTTCGCGGTGAGTTTTCATTCCGCACGTTGGTATTGCCGTCCCTGGATATACTGACGCTTGAAACCGCGCGCAAGATGGTGGATTTCGCCAAGGCCGGTGGCTATGTCTTCGCGCTCGGTGACTTGCCAAGAGCTTCCGCAGACAACGGCATGAATGATCCCAAGATGATCGAACTCATGGAGGCGCTCAAGGCGGCACCGCAATTCGTCTTTCTAACTGACGGACTGGGCTTAAAGCCTGAATCGGAGCCTGATGACGCAAGGCGCGAGGGTTTGGAAAGCCCGTTCTGGTTCGCTCCAGGCGAAGAGTTCCCGCTGCTCCAGCAACACCGGCGGATCGATGGCAAGGAGTTCTTCTGGCTGGCTAACAATTCTGAACAACCGCAGCGATGCCACATTGGATTCCGCAGGGAATATGCGGCGTCCATCTGGGATTGCGAGACCGGCGCGATCCGGCCGGCGCAGTCGTATGCCTGCGGTCAGGTCGATTTGAGTTTCAAGCCGCTGGAAGGATATTGGTTGGTGCTGGATCCCGCGCTGCCGTCGCAGGACTTGCCCAAACCGCCGAAGGTGAAGAATGTACTAACGATTTCCACGCCGTGGAAAGTTTCCTTTGATGCGAAGATCCAACCGGAGATGGAGTTTCCGGTAAGCCCTCCTGCCGAATTTGCGGCCGGGGTGGAAAAGCCGCTGGAGGATTGGCAGGGTTGGGCCGGTGCTAAATTCTCCGGCCTGTTGGATTACACCCAATCCATCCCCGTGGATAAAGTGGATCCCTCGATGGTGCTGGACCTTGGGAAGGTCTGCCATGCTGCGGAGGTCTGGGTCAATGGCAAGTCAGTCGGCTCACGCCTCTGGGGTCCATATATCTTTGATGTCGGTGCCGCCATGCGCTCCGGCAACAACGAAATCCACGTGCGCGTCGCCAACCTCATCAACAACAGTTATGATGACCTCCAGCCCTCCGGCCTGTTCGGCCCGGTGACCCTCAAACAGGCTGTGCCGACAGAGTGATCTGGAATGCTAAATTTGTTGTTGTTGTCTTGTAGCGGCGTGGCTGCTGCGTCTCGCGGTGCGCGGCATATTCATGCTCATCGGCGGTCATAGACACGCTGCTACAACCGACAAATATTCTTGAGCGGCTCCTGAGCTTGACAGCAAATTCAAGGAAAAAGCAAGGCTCAGGCGGTCAGGAACGAGCAGATATATTGGCAGATCCCCTCGGTCACGGTGATGGTGAAGCCGCTGTTTGCAGCCACATCAAAGGCCTCGCCGGCGGGAATAGCCAAGGCATCGGTGCTGCCGTCGATGACAATGGAGCAGGAACCAGCGATGATCTCCATGCGCTCGGCGGCGGCCGTGCCGAAGTGGTATTCACCCGGATAGATCAGGCCCAAGGTTTTTCTGCTGGCATCGGCAAGATGAATCGTATGTGAGACGACGCGGCCATCGAAATAGATGTTAGCAGCGGCATCGACGGTGACGTTAGGGAATGTAGGCATGATGATATTGGTTATGGATGATGGCTCATTCGGTTGGCAGATCGGCAGCTTTCCAGGTGGCGAACCCACCTTCGAGGATGGAAACAGAGTGACCGAGGGCAGCGAGGCGGGTGGCCACCTTGGTGGAGTCCGGACAGCTTAGGTCGGTGCAATAGAGGATGACGGGGCGTTTGGCGGCCACGGCACTGCGAATTTCTGCCTCGCGCGGTGCAAGCTGGGCATCAAACTGGCTTTTTGGCCAACTCTGGGCACCGGGAATGTGGCCGATTCGATAGGAAAAGCCGGGGCGAACGTCGTAGATGAGGGCTGTGTTGGATTGCTGGATGGGAAAGAAGTTGGCCAGCGTCATAGGAGTGACGGTGCCAAGCACGGGCACGGCTGTGCTTGGCCGGGGCTGGCTCGGTGTGCTGGGTGCCACACGGTTGTCAGGCGGACGGGTCGAAGGGGCCGACGGTGGCATGCAAGCCGAGAGGGCGGCCGGAATCCAAGCGGCGGCGATCCATCTGATCGCAGCGCGGGTCATTTTTCAATTTTGATGAGTTCCACGTCGAAGACGAGAAGGCCACCGGGGCGGCCGCCGCCGGGGTTTTCGCCGTAGCCGAGGGCGGCGGGGATCCAGAGGCGGCGTTTTTCGCCTTCGACCATGAGTTGGACGCCTTCGGTCCAGCCGGGAATGACTTGGTCGAGGCCGAAGGTGATGGATTTGCCGCGGACGACGGAGCTATCGAAAAGTTTGCCATCAGTGGTCCAGCCGGAGTAGTGGACTTCGACGCGGTCGGTGGCTTTGGGGTGGGAGGCTCCGCTGCCCTTGGTGAGGACTTTGGAGGCGAGGCCGGAGGCGGTTTTTTCGGCATCTTTAGGGGCGGCTGCCACATCAGCGGGCACATCCGGTGGCTTGGGGGCCTCTTTGATGCCTAGCAATTCGACGTCGAAGACCAGAGTGCCGCCGGGGCGACCTCCGCCGGGATTTTCGCCGTAGGCGAGTGCGGCAGGGATCCAGAAGCGGCGTTTTTCGCCTATGACCATGAGCTGGAGGCCCTCGGTCCATCCCTTGATGACTCCGTTGAGAGGGAAACTGGTGGAACTGCCACGTTGCACCGAGCTGTCGAAAAGCTTGCCGTCGGTGGTCCAACCCGAATAATGGACAGTGACGGTATCAGCGGCGGCAGGCTTTTTGGTGCCGCTGCCCTTGGTGAGAACTTTGGAGGCGAGGCCAGAGGCGGTTTTGGCGGCATCGGCCGGGGCGGCGGCTACATCGGCGGGAGTTTCAGGCATGGTCGGTTCAGCGTGGAGGTTGGGGGTGAGTGAAATAGCCAAAGCAACGCCAGCTGGAGCCACGACGCGCAGGAGTGATTGGGTGAAACGCATGCCGGAAAGTGGGTGGCCGGAGCCCATCTGTCAACCCTTCCCAACCCCAGTAAAATGAATTTTTTTCCCGAGACTGCGGGCCTCGAGTCGTTGAAAAGCCAATGTTGCTTTCGTTAGGCCAAGTTTTCCGCTCTGGTGTCTTTAAGTCTCGAGAGAGAGGGGGGCATAGCGGCTTCCGGCTTGTCAATTGTGGTGCCACAGTCCAGCCTTGCCAGTGCTCCAAACCCTCCACGACCGCTTTGGCTTCAACGAGTTCCGCGCCGGCCAGGAACCGGTGATCCGGGCCCTGCTCGCAGGCCGCTCCGCATTGGCGGTTTTTCCCACTGGCGGCGGCAAGTCCCTTTGCTACCAGCTTCCGGCGTTGCTGCTGGACGGGCTCACGCTGGTCATTTCGCCGTTGATTGCCTTGATGAAGGATCAGGTGGACGCGCTTACGGCCAAGGGAATTGCCGCTGCCCGGATCGATTCCACGCTCGACGCCGATGCCCTGGAGCGGGTGTATGCGCGGTTGGCAGGCGGTGACCTGAAGTTGCTGTATGTGGCACCGGAGCGGCTGGCCAACGAAGGGTTTCGCCAACGATTGAAAGGCCTGCCGATCCAATTGGTGGCCATTGACGAGGCGCATTGCATCTCAGAGTGGGGCCACAACTTCCGCCCGGAATACCTCAAACTCGCCAAATTTTGCCGGACCTTCAAAATTCCGCGCGTCCTGGCCCTCACCGCGACCGCCACACCGAGGGTGGCTCGCGAGATTTGCCGTCATTTCCGGATTGCGGCCGCTGATCACGAGCAGCTCAGTTTTCACCGGCCCAACTTGGAATTGCGCATCACCCCCTGCAGCGCGGCCCAGCGTCAGGGACTCTTGTTGGAAAGAATCGCCGCGATTGAGGGGGCGGTGGTCGTTTACGTGACGCGCCAGGAAACAGCGGAGGAAGTGGCCACCTTGCTGGCTCGTCACGGCCACGCGGCCCAAGCCTATCATGCGGGCTTGCGGGACGACTTCCGTGCCGAGGCTCAGCATGCATTCATGTCCGGAGATACGCGCATCATGGTGGCCACGATCGCCTTCGGGATGGGGATCGACAAGGCAGATATTCGCGGCGTGATCCACTACAACCTGCCCAAGAGTCTGGAAAATCACACTCAGGAGATTGGCCGAGCCGGGCGCGACGGCCGACCAGCAGTGTGCGAGTTGCTCGCCTGCGCCTCCGACCTCACCGTTTTGGAAAATTTCATTTACGGGGATACTCCTACGCCCGGCGCGCTGGGCAACCTGCTCGACCGGGTGTTGCGCCGAGGAGATACTTTCGATGTATCGGCCTACGATCTATCCGTCACTTGCGACATCCGCCCGGGGGTGATTGCGACGGTTCTTACGTATCTGGAAATTGACGGCATCATTGAGGCGACGGGGACTTTTTATGCGACGTACCGGGCGAAGTTGATGCGCCGCATCGACGAGGTGCTCGCCGGGCGAGCGGCGGCGGAGCGACGGTTTTTGCAAAAATTGCTCGAAGCAGGGCGGCCCGGACGCGGTTGGTTGGTCTTTGAACCCGCCCAGTTGGCGGATGACTGGTGTGTGCCCAGACAAAAAATTGTTGCGGCTCTGGGAGCATTGGCAGCTGCTGGGGATCTGCTGCTGGAGTCGTCCGGTGTGCGCCAGGGCTACCGCATGAAACACCCGCCCGAGGATTTACGCGCCCTGACCGGAAAATTGTCTGCCGTCTTTGCCTCCCGCGAGCAGGCCGATTTAGACCGCTTGCGCCAAGTCCTCGGTCTGGCCACCCACCGCGGCTGTCTCACGGCCTATCTCACCAAACATTTTGGCGAAACCCTAGCCAATCCTTGCGGCCACTGCGATCGCTGCCACGACTTGCCACCACTCCCCCTGAAGCGCTCGCCCTCGCGCCGCCCCAGCGATGACGAGTGGCAACTTCTGCCGTCCCTCGCCGCCGAACAACACGCCGCGTTGGCCACCCCACGCCAACTCGCACGTTTCCTCTGCGGTCTGTCCAGCCCGGCCTGTACCCGGGCGCGGCTCACCCGCCACCCGGCGTTTGGGATGTTTGCCGACCTCCCGTTCGCCGAGGTATTGGTCATCGCTGAGTCGCAGTGAAGGCTCTCCACTCCCTAGCAAGCGGTTCTTCGGCAAAAAGAGGAAAGGCGAGATCACTCCGCACACGGATCGCTCCCCACTCACAAGTCTTGGACCTGTCGCGAAGCCTCACTAGGATGTTCCGACTAGATTGGGATGGTATTGTGTGCGGCTGACATTAGTGTCCCGGCCGAGCCCATCCACAAGGACCGCCCGACGCCACGTCTAGCCATTTTTTTCATCCCATGAAGCTAACCGAAATCCCAAGTCCGCCACCCGTATATCTCGGCATTGAGGCAGGTGCCACCAAGTGCGTGGCCATCCTCGCCGAGTCCTTCAAGCATTGCCTGAGCCGCCTTGAGCTGGCTGAGCCCGGCAACCTCCGCTTGCTCAGCGATGCACAATTGCGCGATTTGCTAGGACGGATTGCAAGGCAAGTGCCACGCCCGGCGGCCGTGGGCATCGGCATGGCCGGTGCCTTGAATGAAGGAGATCGTGAACGCATCCGCCAGGCCGCTGCCAGCATCTGGCCCGGTATCCCGTGTTGGGCTGGGCATGATCTGGAGACGGCCTTAGCCGCCGCCGGGGATGTGACCCATTCTCCCATCCCCATACGCGTCATCGTCATCAGCGGCACCGGTGCATCCTGCTACGGTCAGCTGGCCGGTGGTGGGGAGGTGCTGACCGGTGGTTGGGGGCACTTGCTAGGTGACGGCGGCAGTGGCTACGATATCGCGATGCGGGGGATGCAGGCGGTGTTTCGGGCGTTGGATTTAACCGGGAAATGGCCAAACTTAGGTCAGCGGCTATTGCTCAAGCTCGAATTGGATTCGCCGGCCGCTTTGGTGGCTTGGGTTGGCAGTGCTGACAAGCCAGCGATTGCCGCGCTTGCGGTTGAAATGTTTGCGGCGGCTGCGGCACGCGATCCTATTGCAAAGGAGATTTTGAGCGAGGCTGCGGTCCACGTTGCCGGGCATGCCCTTGCCTGCGCCAGACGTCTGGCACGCAAGGGCAAGAGCGTCGAATTCATGCTTACAGGCAGTGTCCTCCAAAAGCAGCCGGGGTTCGCCCGTCAGGTCGGCCAGGAAATCCGGGCGGGCTGGCCGGACGCAGAGGTGAAATTGCTGCAGCGGGAAGGCGCTTGGGGAGCTGTGGAATTGGCGAGGCGGCAGCCCGCGATGCCACAGTTGGCCCAACCGACTGCTGCCGCTGCCGCTGTGGCTGGGGTGGCAACGGCTGACGAGTGGATTCCTCGCTCTAACGGACTTTCGCCCACAGAACAGCGCCATCCGTTGTCCCGCAAGCTCGATCGGATGTCAGTCGCTGCGGCTATCCGCCTGATGCTTGGCGAAGATGCCAGTTTGCCGACGGCGCTGCTCAAGGAGCAACGGAAGATTGCCCGGGCAGTGGAACTGATCGTGACCGCTTTGCGGGGTGGTGGCCGACTCATCTACGTCGGCGCAGGCACCAGTGGGCGCTTGGCCGCACTCGATGCTTATGAATGCCCGCCGACGTTCAGTGTCGCCCCGGAAACCGTTCAGGCAATTGTGGCCGGCGGCGAGCAGGCGATGCACGGAGCCCGCGAGGATGCCGAAGACGACTTTGCCGGCGGTGCCGAGGCGCTGCGTCAACGCGGTGTTTCCAGCAAGGATGTGGTCATCGGCATCGCTGCGAGTGGCCGCACGCCCTTTGTGTGGGGTGCCTTGCAAGCGGCGCGGGACGTCGGAGCCCCCACCGTTCTTGTCTGTTTCAATCCCAATCTCGTCTTTGGTCGCGGCCGTCAGCCAACGCTGGTGATTGCCCCGGCGATCGGTCCAGAGGTTCTAACCGGTTCAACCCGCCTCAAAGCTGGCACGGCAACCAAGCTTTTGCTCAATCTGTTCACCACCCTTGCGATGGTTCAACTGGGCAAGGTCGTCGAAAATTTGATGGTCGATGTCTATCCAACCAATGCCAAGTTGCGCGAGCGTGCCATCCGCATCGTCCAGGAACTTAGCGGCGTGCCGTTCCCCACAGCCGCCGCTGCCCTAGAACTGCACGAGTGGTCAATCCAGCAAGCCCTGCCAAGTTTGAAAAAATAGCTTTGTGCCCACCATCCCGATGGGTCTGACCGGATGGTTGAAGCTGGAACCCACGAATTGTGTTGTCAGACAGGGGCTGAAATGTCTAATTCGCCCTGTTGCAGAAATTTGCCAACAAACCAATCCCAATCCCAACCCCACCTCAATGAATCCTCAAATTAGTCGACGGTCATTTTTAAAAACCACCACCGGTGTCGTCCTCTCCAGTCAATTTGGCTTCAATATTCTTCATGCCCAGAACAAGGGCGACAAACTCCGCCTCGCCATCGTCGGCACCGGCGGCAAGGGCGGTGAACATCTCAATTGCGTAAAGCGGGCCGGTGATATCGTCGTGGCCCATTGCGATGTCGATAGTGGCCGCCAAGGCATCGCCCCTGCCACTTGGCCGGGCTCCAAGTTCTATCAGGACTACCGGGTGCTGTTGGACAAGGAAATGAAAAACTTTGATGCGATCATGGTGGCCACTCCAGACCATAGCCACTACCAGCCCACCGCGTTGGCGATGGCGGCAGGCAAACATTGCTACACCCAAAAACCGCTGGTCCACACGGTCTGGGAAGCTCGCCAACTCAAATTGGGCGTGGAAAAATTCAAGGTCGCCACCCAAATGGGCAATCAGGGCCACTCCGGTGAGGGCAACCGCATCATCTATGAATACGTCAACGGTGGCATGCTCGGCGACGTGTCCGAAATTCATTGCGTCACCAACCGCCCGATATGGCCCCAAGGCGGACCGCGGCCGGAGGGTGAAGACCCGGTGCCCGCCAATGTGAACTGGGATTTGTGGCTTGGGCCGGCCCCGGTGCGTCCTTACAAGAACGGCGTCTATCACGACTTCAAATGGCGCGGCTTCTATGACTTTGGTGGCGGCGCATTGGCCGATATGGCCTGCCACACCATGGACAGTATCTTCTGGTCGATGAATCCCGGCACGCCCAAGAGCGTCGAGGTGCTGGAAATTTACAAGCACAGCGCCGACATGTTCCCATCCGGAGCGATTTTCCGCTGGGTCTTCCCCGCTGGCAAGTTGCCTAACGGCAAACCCCGTCCCGAGCTCACCATCTATTGGTATGAGGGAAAACTGCTCAAGGATGGCAAAGAAGTGCCAGCACTCGAACGGGTGCGCCGTCCGGAAAAACTTGAGGCTAACAAGAGAATGCCCGAAAGTGGCAACGTCTATTTCGGCAGCAAGGCCGATCTGCTTATCCAAGGCGATTATGGCGACAATCCGCGCATCGTCACCGCAGCCGGTGAAGCTCCGGTCGGCAAACCGCCCCAACTCCTCGAGCGCAACCCGGATGGCGGCGGCGACTTCGGCCAATACTCGGATTGGCGCCACTCGTGCGTCGGTGAAAAGGACTGGAAACACCCGGGTTCCAAC
The DNA here is from genome assembly GCA_903827375.1 of Akkermansiaceae bacterium. GTDB lineage: Bacteria > Verrucomicrobiota > Verrucomicrobiia > Verrucomicrobiales > Akkermansiaceae > Luteolibacter. The sequence goes on along the minus strand of CAIKHZ010000259.1, from coordinate 719 downwards.
TTCACTTATGCGGCCCCGTTCACTGAGGCGATCCTGTTGGGCAACATCGCTTTGCGTGTCGGCAAACTCGGCGAAAAACTCGAGTACGATGCCAGCCAAATGAAATTCACAAACAACGACGAGGCCAATCGTTACCTCAATAAAACCTACCGCCAGGGTTGGGCTCCCCTCAAGTTGGGCTAACCTTCAGGTGCCAGCCCCCCTGCCCGGCCCGGTCGAGCTAGGGGGGGGGGCCCACGGCCTGCGGCTTCCTCCGCAGGCCGTTTTTGATATTTGACCGTTTGGGCGGGACAGCCCGATTTGATCCGTCACGCCACCTGGCGATCCACGTCTTCTCGGAGGTTTTCGATGATGAAGTCCTGACGGTCGGGGGTGTTCTTGCCCATGTAGAATGCTAGCAATTCCTTCACGCCCTTGCCTTCCTCGTAGGCAACGGGGTCGAGGCGCATATCTGGCCCGATCATGAATTTGAATTCATCCGGGGAGATTTCGCCGAGGCCCTTGAAGCGGGTGATTTCGGCATTCTTGCCGAGTTTGGTCAGTGCTTTTTTGCGGGCATCCTCGTCATAGCAATAGATCGTTTCCTTTTTGTTGCGCACTCGGAACAGAGGCGTTTGCAGGATGAACAAATGCCCGTCGCGAATGAGTTCAGGGAAAAACTGGAGAAAAAACGTTAGCAGCAGCAGGCGGATGTGCATGCCGTCCACGTCGGCGTCGGT
>CAIKHZ010000258.1 GCA_903827375.1 Akkermansiaceae bacterium | reverse complement strand
TCTTCCACCTGCGGGCAGCATGCGATAAAAAGAAGGCCACCGGGTGGAAGTAAGAGCATTCAGCGCAAATTCAATCACAGCCAATCCCAATGAAACATCCCGTCACCCGCCGCATCGCGGCACGCCTCCTTGCCGCCGTCGCCATGCTATCCTGCATCCCGGCCGCATCCGCCGACATCCTAACAAACCTGCGCTGCGAATACCGCGACAACCCGCTCGGCATCGACGCGGAGAAGCCGCGGCTAAGTTGGGTCATTGAAAAGAGAGATCAGAACGCGGGGAGAGCACTAGCGAACCCGGAAAAACCCGGCGAAGCCCTAACTGGCATGGCCGAAGGCAACTCAGAGGTCAGAGATCAGAAGCAGAGCGCCTATCAGGTGCTGGTGGCCTCGACGCCTGAATTGTTAGCCAAGGACCAGGGCGACCTGTGGGACAGCGGCAAGGTGGCCTCCGACCAGAGCATTCAGGTGGAGTACGGGGGCAAGCCGTTGGAATCGCGAATGCTCTGCCACTGGAAAGTGCGGGTGTGGCTTAAGAACGACACGACGGACAACGGACAACCGACAACCGACAACTCTTCCCCCGGCCAGCCGACGGCCTGGAGCCAGCCGGCCGGCTGGTCGATGGGCCTGTTGAAGCCTGATGATTGGCAGGCCAAGTGGGTCAAGGCGGGCGGCGATACGTCGCCGTGGTTGCGCAAGGAGTTCACTCTGACAGCCGTGCCGGAGCGCGCGCTGGCCTTTGTGAATGTGAAGGGTTACTATGAATTGTATGTGAACGGCAAAAGGGTGAGCGACGATGTGCTTGCCCCCGCCGTGGCCGTTTATGACAAGCGCTCGCTCTACACCACGTATGACATCAGCAAGCTCCTGCGGCCCGGCACCAACTGTGTGGGCGTATGGCTGGGCTTGGGTTTGCTCTTTCCCAAGGAGATCGCCCCGCTCGCCAGGGTGCAGCTCGACATGACGGTGGGCGGGCAGAGGGTGGTCGTGGGGACGGACAGCTCTTGGACCTTCACGTCCAGCACCCATACCGAAACTGGGTGGGGATGGAACGGGACGGGTTACGAGAAGATCGATGCCCGTCTTGCGATCGCAGGTTGGAATGAAGTCGGATGCACCAGCGCCCCCGCAGCGCCTGGACGAAGCCTCGGATGGCGGCCCGTGGATGAGTACACCGGGCCAACCGGCATTGCGGCCGCTCAATCCTGCCCCCCGAGCCGTGTCACTAAGGTCATTCCCGCGGTGGCCTGTGTGGCACTGGATGACCATACGGTTGAATTTGATTTCGGCACCAATCTGACCGGTTGGTTCCACCTGCGCCTGCCACAAATGGAGGCTGGCAAGACGGTGACCATGCACTATGCCGACAAGCGTTTCCAGTCCGTCGATGGCGATGACACGCCGGCAGGCAAGGTCAAGCCGGCTCTCGATCCGAAAAAAATCGAAACAGCCAAAGGGCCGGCCTACTATCAGACCAACAACCAGCGAACTGAATTCATCTCGGCCGGAAAGCCCGGCGAAGAATTCTGCAACAAATTCAACTACGAAGGATTCCGCTACGTCATCGTGCAAGGGTTGCCGGTCAAGCCGGCGCTTGGTGATGCCGAGGCGCTGTTCATTGAGTCGGACCTCGAACCCGTTGGGTCTTTCGAGTGCTCCAACGCCCTGTTCAACCGCATCCACCAGGTCAATCTGTGGACGATCCGCTGCCTGAATCTCGGCGGCTACATGGTCGATTGTCCCCACCGCGAGCGAATGGGCTATGGCGATGGCCAGAACGGCATCGACTCGCAGATCATGAATTTGGACGCATCGGCCTTTTACGGCAAGTGGGCCGTTGACTGGCTGGATGCGCAGGGTCCGGTCACCGGCAAGTCCGCCCAATTCACGCCGAAGAACGACGATCCCAGTTGCTGGTTCCTCTGGGGTGCCATGATCGACGTGATGCCTTGGAAGACCTACAACTACTACGGAGATCGTAGATTGCTTGAACGTGCCTACGAGGCGATGGTGCGCTATCCCGCCAAATATATTGACAGCTTTTATCCCGGCGGCGGCATTCAGCGGACTGGTGGCGACAGCGGATGCGACTGGGTTGCGCCCAACATCGGCATGTCTGCACCTCCGGGAACGGATCTTTTTGTCAACTGCTATCGCGTGTATCTCTCGGATCTGCTGGCCAAGTCGGCAGACGTTCTTGGCCGGACCGATGAAGCGAAACGCCACCGGGCCAGGAGCCAGGAACTCAAAGCGCTCATCAATACCGCATACTATAAGACGAATGAGAAACTTTATGATAGCGACAGGCAGTTGAGCCAGGCCATGCCTCTCTTGATGGGCGTGGTCCCGGACGCCTTGCGTGAACCCGTTCTCAAACAACTTGAGGAAATCGTCATGGTCAAGAACAAAGGGCATCTGGACACCGGCATGCTCGGCACCTATTTCCTCATTCAATCGCTTCAGGAAGCCGGACGCAGTGATTTGCTATATACCATCTTCAACCAGCAGACCTACCCGGGGTGGGGGTACATGTTGTCGCAGGGCGCGACCACCTTCTGGGAACAGTGGAACGGATCATGGTCCCAGATCCACTCGTGCTACGTCAGCCCCGGCAGTTGGTTCTATCAGGGGCTGGCCGGCATCCGCCCCGATGAATCCGGTCCCGCATTCAAAAAGATCATCATCAAGCCGGCGGTCGTCGGTGATCTGACCTGGGTGAAATGCGGTTATGACTCGATCCACGGGAAGATCGTCAGCAACTGGAGACGCGATGGGGACAAGCTAACGATGGAGGTTACGATTCCGATCAATACCACGGCAGTAGTATATGTCCCAGCTAAAGACGCCGCTGAAGTCACCGAGTCCGGCAAGTCGGCCGGGAAGATGGCGGGCGTGAGGTTCCTGCGCGTGCAGGACGGTGCCGCTGTCTATGCCGTGGGTTCCGGTGCCTACCAATTCCAATCCACTCTGCCTCCGCGCATGGAGCATTAAGGCACAGAATGAAATGAATAGGACCGCCAATGATTCAGATTTGGATAGGCACCGAGCAAAATGCCCGGTTCACGTGGCGCGGGCATTCTGCCCGCCGCCCACCCCACGCCCGCACCAAATGTCTGTCATCCACCTGATTTTATGAAAATTGAAAACAATGCCAACCACACAACAATGAAGATAAATAATGGAAAATCGATGCTTATAGGTCTTGCTGCGGCTGCCACGTTAATGTGCGGTATAGCTGTGGCGGCGGACGATGGAAGTGCCGCTCCGCAGCCGGCGGCACCAGGCGCGGCAAAATCGATCAAGGAGCTGCAGGAGGACTTTCTGAAGTTGAAGTTCGGAATGTTCATCCACTACAACTTGGAAACATACCACGGTGTTGAATGGCTATCGGGTTACCATAGTCCCGCCGACTTCAATCCGGGCGGCACGATCGATACCGATGCCTGGGCGGACACGGCGAAGTCTGCCGGCATGAAATATGCCGTGCTGACGGTAAAGCATGTCTCAGGTTTCTGCCTGTGGGACAGCAAGTATACCACTTACGACATCATGAACCCTGAGTGTCCGTACAAGCAGGATCTTGTGGCACAGTTCATCAAGTCTTTCAAGAGTCGCGGGTTGAAGGTCGGGCTTTACTATTGCTGGCGTAACCCTGGATTTGGTGATCCCGGCAAATACAAGGTCTTACCGCCGGAATGCGATCCATCGACGCACAGCATGAAGGAGCAGATTGAATTCCAGGAGAAGCAAATTGCCGAGCTGATAGAAAAGTATCCGGATGTCTTCTATATCTGGAATGATGGTCTTGACAAGGAAATCATGCCGGCAGAAAATACGCTTGCCTTCTTCCGGGGCCTGAGCCGCAACGTGCTCGTCGGCTGCAACTGGTGGGATGTGGCCAAGAAGGGAACTCCAATTGCGGACATCGCGATCAATGAATTGAATGGTTTTCCCGCGACCAATACGGCGCCGGGTGAATCCTGCTGGTGCCTGGAGAGCCGCGGATGGTTCTGGAAAGAAGGGACCCGCCCGCTAATAACGGCCCAGCAGGTCGTTAATTCCGTTACTTCGGAAAACAGAGGCCATGCGAATGTTCTGCTCGATGTCGGCCCTGATAAACAGGGCAGGTTTGAAAAAGCAAGCGTGAAGGTGCTGGAAGAGGCGGGCAAACTGCTGCAGAATAAAGCTCAATAATCCGGAAGAAAAACCATGAGAAAATCACTGATTAGCATTGGATTGCTTGTGGCCGTCGCCGCGCAGGCACGTGAGCGTGTGCTTTGGGATTTCGAGTGGGAATTTTGTCGTGGTGCCGAGACCTCGTCGTGGCGCGCTGTTGAGCTGCCGCATGACTGGAGTATCGAACGAGTGCCGGGCACAGAGTGTTTGTTCGATCAAAAATATGATCAAGGCAGCGGTTGTCTGCCGGGCGGTATTGGCTGGTACCGGAAGAAGTTCGCCCTGCCGGCAAGCGCAAAGGGACAACGCGTATTTGTCGAGTTCGAGGGTGTTTATATGAATTCCGATGTCTGGCTCAACGGTCAACATCTCGGAAACCGGCCGTATGGTTACATCGGGTTCGAGTACGATCTGACGCCATTCTTGAAATGGGATGCGCCCAATGAATTACTCGTCCGGGCAAATGTCGAGCAGCCATGCTCGCGCTGGCTCAGCGGCGCCGGGATTTACCGTCATGTCTAGTTGACGACAACAAACCATAGATGAAACACACACTCATTGCATGCATGGCTCTGGCCATAACCCTGGCGTCGGCCCAGGGCGAGGAACCTGCCGGGCAACTCAAGAGCCTGCGCCTCGCCATCGAGGATCTAACAACCACCTTCGGCGCGCGCTACCCGCAGGGCAAGGCGTTCGCCGGGCGCTTGTCAGAACTTGAAGGCCGGATGGCAGCCAACGGTGGCAATCAGGAATTCACCGACGCCTTGGCCAAGCTCCGCAGTGACGCCCTGCTGGCCAACCCGCTGCTGGATTTCGAGCGCCTGTTGCTCGTCGAGCGCGATGCCAACAAGCTCGGCCTGCCGCAAAACTGGGAGGGCAACTCGAGCCTCCCCAGGGATGGCTTCAACAATCGGATCGCCGTGCTCTCGCCGGTCCGGCCTAACGGCGAGGTGCGCCCGTTGTTCAAGTCGTTAACGCACAGTCACAGTTCTTCGGATCTGTTACTGCAATAGCATAAGGAACTAAATAATGGCCGCCCCAATGCGAAGTACGGACTTTAGAAGCATAGTTGAGCCAATCCTCAACGAATGTTTCGATGGAGTCTATGATCAACGTACCGACGAATGGTCACGTGTTTTCCGTGAACAACAAGGTATCCCACGTAACTACCACGAAGAGCCGGTCCTTTACGGGTTTGGCGCCGCACCTCAACTGCCTGACGGAACTCCGGTTTCGTACCAGCAGGGTGGTGTACTCTTCC
>CAIKHZ010000257.1 GCA_903827375.1 Akkermansiaceae bacterium | reverse complement strand
TCCAGTCGCTCGATCAATTTTGGTTGGTTGGTTTTCTTCCTTGGCGGCATCTCCTTGAGGGCCACTTGTTCCCAAACCCGTTTCCAGATGCTGGCATTGTCAGCCGAGACCCCAGTGAGACTTTCCAGGGAAACTCCACCCTTCTGGGTCTCGTTGTCATGGCAATCAAAGCAGTAGTTTTCAAGCAGAGGTTTGATGCTTTTACTAAAGTCAACGATAGCCACATTCGCGGGCACAGCTTGATCAGCATAACTCAAAGCAGAAAGCAGAAAACATAATGAAGCCGCGAGAAACATGGGCTTTGAGACCTGCAGATTGAGCCATCCATTGATGGATGCACCTGAGTTGGCGATATTAGCCAAGAGGGATTCCTTGCTGAACCGGGCATGTGGCGCGGGAGCACCATGAAGCAAGGGGGATGGGAGGCTATTGATCATCATGAGCAGCAATTTTTCGATAGAGAAAGGCATCCGAGGCAAGTAGTGATATCAATAGCGCTTTCATGCTTCCGTTGCTATCGTGGTAGGCTTTGTATGCATCCTGAAGGATTGGGGCATCATTGATGGTTTCATTGCGTCCCATCCAAAAGCGAAAGGCATGGCGCACAAAGACTTGTTTGACGCGCTCGCTGGCGGCGAGCTTTCGGATCATTTCCAGAGGGGTTTTAACCGGTCCGTCCAATGTGGGATCGCCGGTGAGAGAAATCTCGCCAGTGGTATCAATGGGTTTTCCTTGGTCCTGATCCCGAAGCATCCCCAGATGATTGTACATTTCAAACGGCAGGCCGAGCGGGTCCATTTTCTGATGACAGCGCCAGCATTCTTTTTCGTGGGTGACGCGCATGCGGTGCCGCAAGGTGGACTCAGGTTCAACAGGCAACCTAGCGTCCACCGTGATCGGGATATCCGGCACGGCGTCGCCCAGGAGGCGTTCGCGGATCCAGCGTCCGCGCGAGATGGCATGATTATCCATGGCGTCAGAGTGAGCAACCAGCCAAACCGGGTGGGTGAGAATGCCTAGGCGCTCCTTTGTGTCGAGAGTTGTCATGGCCTTCAAGGCGTCTTTTGCCGGCGGGGCGCCGCCATTATCGAATTGCGACTGCCGCACATAAAACGGTTGGGCGGAATTCGGAAGGATGTGATGCAGTTGGTTGTAATTGGTCACTTCGTTTTGCACCTTTTCTTCTTCGCCTTTTTTGACCAACGATTTATCAAATGTCCTGGCTGCTACAAACGGCTTCCCCTTGTTGATGAAATAAGCGATGTCGGTGGTCATTCCACGAGCAACCCTCACAGACGTGTACGGTTGATAGATGAGACGGTCAGTGGTTAGCAATTCCTTGAGAACATCCTTATCTTCCCGCAGGATCAGTTCGACCAAGCCATCCGTATTGGCGATCATGCTGTTGATGACCGCGGGGTGCGACTCATAGTGCGCCCCTTGTCCAACAATCGACTCTCTGGTCTTGCAAATGGTGGAGGCCCGATCGTAGTCGAAATATTCCCTGAAGAATTGCAGAATGCGGGGTTTCCTGATGCTATCGTCATTCAGAATTCGAGCCACTTCCCGTTTGACATCCTCGCGTGTCTTGAGTTGCCCCCCTGCCAGAGCCGTCCACAGATGATCGGTTTCCGGCCGGATATAGGAAAAAGCCGCATTGATCGCGAGTGCCAGTTCCTGTCCTTGCAGCATCACGCGTCCATACTTGTCGGGTGGTCCGTTGGCACATAATTCAGGGCGAAAGAGAGCGTCGCGGTCAAGGAATATCGGCAACAATCCCAGGAAGACCCCTGCTTCTTTGCCGAGATCCTTGATGGATCTATTGGCAATTTCCAGATAAATGGCCGTCTCATTTTCACTGGGCGGTCGAAGAGTTAGTGATTCAAAGAGGAATTTGATGACTTCTTCAAGACGCTTGTCGCTAACACCCGGAGTATTCATCAGGTCATAGACTGGCGTCAGAGGTCGGTAAATTCCTTTTTTGTAGAAGATGATATTCAACCCCCGATATTCTCCGGGGACTTTTTCGATATCCTCGGCAAATTGGTAAGGCTCGGCAGCGGGTCCGTAGGCCATGAAGCGCAGGACCTTTTCTGCGACGGAGGCAATCTGTAGGGATTCCGCGCTGTTGACTGAGTAAAGAAAGGGGTAGTTGCGCAGGCCGTGGTCCCTGATCATTGACAGACTGGACTGAAATCCGCTGACTCCGAAGTTATAGGCATCATTGAAGCTTCCCAGATAGCCATCCAAACCGAAATACACCTTGGTCTCACCTTCCAAGTTTGAAGGGATATGATCGCCGTGAGTCCAAAGGCCGGGCCGCTGAGGATCATATTTCCGTTTGAGGGTAATGAGGTCATTCAGGCGGACGAGTTGTTCCTGAGGTTGAATGCGCCAGATGCGTGCCGGAGTCGATGCGGGTTCAAGGTTCACTGGCACGGGGCCAAAAAGCAGATCGTGATCCAGATGATTGCCCTTGCACGGACGCATGTGGTCGATGAACCCACCCTTGTCCTTCATGGCCTTCGTCAGTTCATCGGTAATCCAAGTGGAGAGTTCCAGTCGCTCGATCAATTTTGGTTGGTTGGTTTTCTTCCTTGGCGGCATCTCCTTGAGGGCCACCTGTTCCCAGACTCGTTTCCAGATGCTGGCATTATCAGCCGAGACCTCAGTGAGACTTTCCAGGGAAACTCCACCCTTCTGGGTCTCGTTGTCATGGCAATCAAAGCAGTAGTTTTCGAGCAGGGGCTTAACCCTTTGTTGGAAGCGATCGGTTACCGCGATGGTTGTCTCAGCCGGGCTCTCCGGAGCCAGGGGAATGAGTGAGAATGAAAATGCTAGCAAGCGACCTATCAATCGGCAGAGTGACATATCAGGCCAGAAGTTCGTCGATCGGTCCGAGTTTGCTGTGATGAAGTGCGGCCATGTTTTTATCCATGTTGAATCGGTCCACTGGAGCGCCGATTCCGTGAAGGAAGGTTGTGTAGAGATCGTTGATCGGTCGCTCCTTGATGTTGGTGTATTGACCGGTCTTGAATCGCCCACCGGCGTTCCCGAGAAGCACAAAGGGCCATGTGGCACCTTCGGAATGCTGTTTCTCGGCGTTATTGCTTGAATAGACGATCAAGGTGTTGTCCATCATCGATCCCGAGCCTTCAGGAGTGGCCTCCAGGGCTTTCATGAGCCTGACGAGCATTTCGCAGTTATACTGACGGATCTTTGTCCAAATCTGATTGCCGGGTTGGTCGATGTGGCCGAGGCCGTGGCCGGTGTCAGAGATGCCCAGACCTTTCCATGAGCCGAAATACTCACCGCATCCGGAGGCGATGGTCAGGACATTTGTTAGGTTGGCCTGGAGAGCCGCGATCCCGATGTCCAGCAAGGCGTCGTGCCAGTCCGTTTCGAATTTTGGATTGGTGTAGCGATCATCGAGTTTCGGCGCGAATTTCTTCAAGACCCCGGAGATTTTGGATAGTTTGTCACTCAATCCGTTGAGTTCCTGGAATCCGCTGACGTACCTGCCATAGCGTTCGCGTTCGCTCATGGGCAATCCTTTGGCTTTGAGCTGAGCCACACGCTCCACTTCAAGCATGACATTTGAGCGGGCTTCGTAGTGTTGTTTGATCGCGCCCTCGGCGATGCTGCCGAAGAGCATCTGATAGAGCATGGTGGGATCGCAATGCATGAAAATCGGTTGATTGGGCCCTGAGGCGGAAAGCGTGGCGAGGGTTGGGCGCGCTCTCATGCTATCGAGGGACTCCATGCCGATGCATAGGGGTGGGAGAATCGACTGAGGAAGGGATTTGCTGAGGACATAATCAATGGTAGCGGCAGATGGAGGAACACCGGTGCCACCCCGATAGGCACCAAGGGCTCCAAAATAGGCGCTGTGTCCCGGGTTGGTATGGCGGCCATGCAAACCGGTGATCAGATGCATCCGATTCTTGTAAGGCTCCAACGCCTGCATGGGCTTTTCAAGCGTCACCCCAGCCAGCGGGCAACTCTCTTTGAGGTCAGCGGGGATACATGTTAGTGGGTCGAAACCATGGTTTTGCAGGAAAAAAATGACGCGCTTCGGACCGCCAACCGTCTGGATGACCGGTGACTGAGCCGCCCGAGCTAGGTCTGGAAACAAACTTGTGCCTAGCAGAGCCCCGACACCGGTAGCCATTCCTCCGAGCATTTTTCTACGATTGATCATGGGTTGGATAATTTGGGGGATGTTTGTGGCCATGCGCGTTGTCTGGTACCGTCCGATGGCAGGCAGGCGGGGCGCGACACAGTTCTACAGCTGCCACATTATGCAAGCAGAGAATAACTATTTTTTTTGGCCCTCGGCAGGAACAATGTCGGAATCCGATTTTTGCCGGTAACGGTATAGGTCTGCGGCTTGGTGAAATCCCTGATGGTGCCCGACGCGGGGTCGATGGTGGCATCTGGGGATGCGTGAGGTACCCATCCTTGCGGGTCTTGGACGAATCGAAATCGCAGACATAGAACGTCCCACCGAACCCCAATGACTTGAGGATCGGCGCCGCCACAGCACAGCCGCTGGCGCAAGCATCGTCGAAGGTGAGTGCAGCGGGTATTTCCCGACCCTATGGCCCTCCAACCAGCTATCAACGTCAACCTCTGGGAATGGGCAGCTCGGGGCGATACGGTGAGCGTTCAATTTGGCTGCTAGAACCTGTCGGCACTGGCCATCGGTCGTGAATTCACGCATCGGGTATTGTCCGTTCCAAGGGGATCTCATCTCTATTCCCATGGTCAGCCAGCTTTGGAACTCAGCCGACTCCGGACTGAGCCTCGTCCTTGACCACCGAGACCCTATCCTGGACCCGACGTTGGACACAAAGAGTGACGGAAACCTAGCCTTCAAGGGCCTGTTCCTCAGAATCTCCGAAATGCGCAATCCGTGGATGTTGTTCTTCGCAACCTGAAAGAATTCACCCCGCATTCCGTATGCACTGTCCTCCCCCCCGGCGCGGAGGCAACGGCTCCTGTGGCCGTGCGCCTTGACGGCCAGACAATCCTCCTGACCGTCCCGCTGCAACGCGGATGCGGAATGGTGAAATGGGTGAATTCATTCCACAGCTGCCAATCCAACTCTCACCCCGACCCACAAGTAATCCCCCGAAATGAATCAGACAATCAGACGTGTGAAATCCGGCTTGTCCGCCGTGGCAATCTTTTTGGCGGCTTCACTGGCGTCCGGGCTGCCATCGGCCAAAAGCGCAACGATGATCGCCAGCCAATCATTTGTCATCAACGGGCCGGCCGGCGGGGCTAGCAGCGCGATGGCCGCCGGACCCATCATCGGCAATGGCGATATCGGCGTCATGTTATCCGGCCCGGCGGACGATCTAACCTATTACATCGGCAAGAATGACGCATGGGGAAAGATCTCCCAATCGGTCATGGCAGTGGGACAGATTCACATCCATATACCCGCCTTGCAGGGCGCTGCCTTGAAAACCACGGTTGATATGCAACACGCGGAATTGTCTGGCGAATACGTCAAAGGCAGCGCCGTCCTAGCAGCCCGCTCTTGGGTAGATGCCAACCACAATCTGCTGTGCGTCGAACTGGCTAACAAGGGATCCGAGCCTCTGACGATGACGTTGCAGAACTCGAATGAAACTTCATTTGTCTTCGAGCCGGACGCTGCCAATCCCACTCTCGACAGCCGAAAGATTGCGGTGGCCATCAGCCTTCTTGGCGCTGCAGACACCAGCCATCTCAAGCTGGAACCCGGCAAAACGAGCATCATCGTGGCAGCCATTTTGAGCGACCTCGATTGCAAGGGCAAGGATCCGCTAACCGAGGCCAAAGCGTTGACCTCGGCGTTGACACCCGGCAAGATTGCGGAATTTGGTGCGATGCATCGCCAATGGTGGCAAGACTTCTGGAGCAAGTCATTCATCGAGATTCCTGACAAGGTCCTCGAACAACACTGGTACGTGTCGCAATACGTCATGGCTTCATGCAGCCGCTACGGCAAGGTGGCACCTGGCCTGTGGGGCAACTGGCTTACCACAAATAAACCGAACTGGCATGGGGACTTTCATCTAAACTATAACTTCCAGGCACCTTACTTCGGTGTGTACGCCGCCAATCATGCCGAAGTTTCCCTGCCGTTCTATCAGGCTATCAATGAGTTTGTTCCACGTGGCAAGAAAATCGCTGAAAAAAAGGGCTGGAAGGGCGTCCATTTCCCGGTCAGCATCGGCCCCTGGGGCATGTGCCCTGAAGGTGACGATACCGATTGGGGCCAACGCAGTGACGCCTCCTACGCCGCGCTCAACTTCATCTGGTACTACCAGTACACCCAGGACCAAGATTGGCTCAGGAACCATGGCTACAACTTCTTGCGCGAGCTAGTGGATTTCTGGGAAAATTACCTGAAGTTAGAGAATGACCGCTACGTCATCTACAACGACTCGATGCATGAGGGATCCGGACCGGACGTGAATAACCTTCTGTCATTGGGCCTGGTGAGCACGCTGTTCAAGAACATTCTGGTGATGAGCGCGGACTTGGGCGTGGACAAGGACCGGCGCGCCAAATGGCAGGACATTTGCGCGAAGCTTAGCGCCTTTCCGACTCAGGAGCGCAATGGCAAGACGGTTTTTCGGTACTCGGAAAAGGGGATGGACTGGTGCAATGATAACACGCTTGGCGTCCAGCATATCTTCCCGGCCGGCGCTATCGGATTTGATAGCGATCCAAAGCTGCTGGAAATTTCCCGAAATATGATCCAAGCGATGGGTCGCTGGAGTGACGGCAACGGATTCGCCACATGGTATAGCGCTTGTGCCCGAGTCGGCCATGATCCAAAGGCAATTCTAGCTGGTCTGCGTAATGAGAGCGAAAAACACTCCATGCCTAACCGATTGCTCTCCTATGGTGGCGGTGGCATTGAAAACTGCGCTGGCTTTCACGCGATCAACGAGATGCTTCTACAGAGCCATGAAGGAGTGCTTCGCTTCTTCCCGTGCTGGCCCAAAGATATGGACGCTAAATTCGGAACTCTGCGTGCAGTTGGCGCATTTCTTGTCTCAGCAGAAATATTGAGTGGCGACGTCACCGGGGTAAAGATTCTCAGCAAAAGGGGCAAGGATTGCGTCGTCGTCAACCCATGGCCTGGCAAGAAAGTAAATCTTGTGAGGAAGGGCGGGAAGTCGGGATCTTCTATTGAGACCGTGCAGAGCGAGCGCTTCTCATTCAAGACAGCAGTGAACGAAGCCATTGAACTCAGCCCACAGAAATAGCCAATCATGCATAGCCAATTGAAGTCTATCATTTACTGCGTTAGAGCCTGCTTGCTCGCCGCCTTCGCCACGTCATCCGGCGTCTTTCCCTCAGCCCAAGCTGCCGACGTGACCCACCTGCGCTGCGAATACCTCGAAAACCCACTCGGCATCGAGGCGACCCAACCGCGGCTGAGCTGGGCGATCGAATCGAATCGCCGCGGGGAGCGGCAGACTGCCTATCAGGTATTGGTCGCGAGTACGGAAGAACTATTGAAACAGGACAGGGGCGATCTGTGGGATAGCGGACAGGCGGAGTTTGCCCAATCCACCCAAGTGGAATACCGTGGCAAGCCGCAGAACTCAGGTGCCGCCGCCTTCTGGAAAGTGCGGGTGTGGGTTGCCAGCGGAGATCAGGCTGGCGGGCCAATGGAAAATCCCTCGGCCTGGAGCCAGTCGGCGAAGTGGACGATGGGGCTCTTGAAGGCGGATGATTGGAAGGCGCAATGGATTTCATTTCGTGACACCACGGCATTGCCAGATAAGCCCGGCGAGCTGATTCTTCCGCCCGCCCGTTATTATCGAAAAGAGTTTTCCGCGAAGAAATCTATAACTCGCGCCACCTTATTCTCCTCAGCACTTGGCCTTTGCGAGATGCACCTCAACGGAGCGAAAATCGGTGACGCCCTTTTTGAACCGGGCTGGTCCGATTACCTGAAACGAGCCTATTACCGGACATACGACGTCACCCCATGGGTCAAACAGGGCAGCAATGCTCTGGGCGCAATTGTGACTGACGGCTGGTATGCGGGCTACGTCGGCTACGCCCTGATGTGTGGCTATGGCCCGAACCATCTTGGCCGATATCTCTACGGAAAATCACCCGCCCTGCTCGCTCAATTGCAACTTGAATATGCCGACGGATCCAAGGAAATCATCGGCACGGATCCATCGTGGCAGGTCAGCGGAGACGGACCAATTCGAGAAGCTGATATCATTATGGGCGAAAGTTATGACGCGAATTTGTACGATCCTGGTTGGTGCAAGTCCGGTGACAGCATCGCCTCGAAATGGACGAACGCTATCCCCGCCGCAGACAACGGCAGCCTGAAATCAGTATTCGCAGATCCGGGCCACTCGCACCCTGTCGAACTCGGGTTCCAGCGTCCCGCCCAAATGCAAGCCTATCCCGCGCCGCCGGTGCGCGTGACACAGGAGCTAAAAGCAAAGTCCATATCCGAACCGTCAAAAGGGGTCTATATCGTTGATCTCGGCCAGAACTTCGCCGGCACAATCCGCCTCAAAGTCAGGGGATCCGTCGGTTCGAGCATCCAGATCCGCTACGGCGAGATGCTGCACAAAGACGGACGCCTCATGACAGAAAATCTGCGCCGAGCCCGCGCCACGGATTTTTATACCCTGTACGGAGACGCGGACGGCGAAACTTGGAGCCCATCCTTCACCTATCACGGGTTCCAATTTGTGGAGCTAACAGGCCTCCAGGGCAAACCCGATCTCGACACCGTCACCGGCTTGGTCATCCACAGCGACATGCCGCTGGTCGGCGAATTTTCCTGCAGTGATCCCGTCATGACCCGCTTCGCACAGAACGCGAAGTGGACTCAGCGTGCCAACTTCTTGGAAGTGCCGACTGACTGCCCGCAGCGTGACGAGCGCCTCGGCTGGATGGGTGATGCACAGGTGTATGTTAGGACTGCGAGCTATTTCGCTGACATTGCGGCCTTCTACACCAAGTGGCTGGATGACTTGGAAGAAGCCCAGCGCCCGGAAGGCCCATACGCGGACTACAGCCCTTATCCCATGGCGCACGGCAACTCGACATTCGGCACGGCATGGACGGACGCCGGCATCATCTGCCCGTGGACGATCTGGCAGGTGTATGGTGACAAGCGGGTGATTTCACGGCACTGGAGTTCGATGAAGCGCTTCATGGCCTGGCGCCTCCAAGCGGATCCAAAATTGCAGGGCGTCCGCCTAGGCAATGAGTGGGGCGACTGGCTGAACGTGAACGAGACCACACCGATAGATTTCATTGATTTGTGTTATCATGCATTGGACGCTAAGATGATGGCCGAAATGGCCGAGGCCATCGCTGCCGGGGACGACGCTGCAAAATACCGCAAGCTCTTCACCGATGCTGCGGCCTCATTCCAAAAACATTATCTCAAGCCGGATGGAGGTTTGGCAGTGGACACACAAACCGCATACGTGTTAGCCTTGTGGGTGGGGCTTCTGCCAGAATCCTTGTCAACCAAGGCGGCTGGCCTCCTGGCCGATAAGATCCGCAAAAACGACACTCGCATGGCCACTGGTTTTCTTGGCACCAAGCCGCTTCTTGGCGTGCTAACGAAATATGGCCAGCATGATCTGGCCGTAAAATTGTTCCTGAGTCGGCGCTTCCCGTCCTGGGGCTACGAGGTGGTCAACGGTGCCACCAGCGTGTGGGAGCGATGGGACAGTTATACCACCGAGTTCGGCTTCAACGGGGCTGGCGGCAATCAAAATGCCGGCATGAATAGCTTCAGCCATTACTCGTTCGGCGCAGTCATGGAATGGGCATTTCGCGACTTAGCAGGCATTGATACGCGAACTGCAGGCTTCGGAAACCTAATCATCCGCCCCGGTCTGCCTAGCGCTTCCTCGTTGGAGGCAGCTCCGCTGTCTTGGGTCAAAGCCAGTTACAATCACCCGAACGGACTTATTGTTAGCAATTGGAAGTACGAAGGCACAAAACTAACTATGGATATAACAATTCCAGCGAACACGACTGCGACCGTGTACGTCCCGGCCAAAGATGCCGCTGGAGTGACCGAATCCGGCAAGCCTGCAACTCTGGCTGAAGGTGTGAAGTTTCTTCGGATGGATGCCAGCACCGCAGTTTTTTCGGTAGGCTCTGGATCCTACCAGTTCCAATCCACACCGCCGACAGTTATCAAGCAAGTCCCCCCGCCGTGATATTAGCCGGTCCTAACGAGCTGAAGCCATGCAATTCGGAGCAGAACGCGCCATCGTCAAATGAGAACTTACCATCCCCCACCCCCTGTGAAGCTAGATGGAATGTCAGCCCTCCAGCGGGAGGCCCTTCTCGCCAATCCCTTGCTCGATTTTGACAAATTGTTAGTCCTTAAACGCCTGTTTCCCAGGTCACGCCTGATGAAGGGGCGGACGTTGGGCACTTCGATCCATGTTACCTGCCGGACGGGCGGAATTTTAGAAATTGGGCCTGGGGACAGATCGAATCGCAGGCGCTCTAATAACAAATCAACCTTATGAAAACAAACGACAACCCACCCAGTGACTCTCAACTGGAGCCACTCCACATACCTCTCACATTGCTGCAAATGGCGACGCCCCTCGCCCTCTGCTTCATGGCGATCGGGCCCCTTCACGCGATTGCCGATGAGACGACGCCGCCCAATCCGCCCCTGATGCTACAAAGCCCCTCCGCAATTGCTGAACCCTATCCATTGCTAAACGGTGGTGCGCTAGTCGCTGCCCGAGCCGTCAAGGAATCGCCGGACCCGCTGGTGGCCTATCAGTGGAAGGACCCCAAGGCCACCGATGCCCTGCAAATCTATTTTCTCAAGCCGGCAGCCGCAGTGGCCGATCACCCTGAGGCCTTTGATAACCTCGGCTCTGCCACGGCCCCCGCCTCTAACATCACGGTCAAGGGAGCTGGATCTATCCGCTTGGACTTTGGGGTTGAGAGCGGCGCTTGGATTGAATTCGATAGTCCGGACTGCCCGGGCGAGGTTGAGATGGCCATCAGTGAGTACAATGAGCCGGGGATTAACAAGACGAAGGCGGCGGTCAAGTACGGCAACACCTATCGCCTCGAACTCAACAAGGAACTCTACGAGGGCGTTCGCTTCGCATGGATCAACGTCAAGGCACCTGACAAACCATGGCATATCACCGCCATCCGCGCCGTGTGTCAGGTCAAACCCACAAATTACACGGGCAGTTTTTCCTGCAGCGATCCGTTGCTGACAAAGGCTTGGTATATGTCGGCATACGGAGTGAAAGCCTCTCTGTGCAAGGATTATTTTGGGTCCATCCTGATGGATCGGGGAGACCGCATGTCATGGACAGGTGACGCGCATACATCACAAGCGGCTGCACTGGTCGCCTTCGGCAATCTGGATTTAATCAAAAAGAACATCGATAACACATCCACCCAGAGCAACGGAATCCGCAGTTATTCACTCTATTGGGTGCTGAGCTTGCTGGATTACTATCAATACAGCGGCGACGCGGCGACCCTCGAAGGATATATCAAGAACGCCTCCGCCAAACTCGATGATGCTTACGCGGTGTTCGGCAGGGATCCAGCACTCAGATTCTACGGCTGGGATGAACGCCTGTGCGCCGGCTTTGAGATTTGGTTCAGGTCCTGCCAGGAAGCTCAGAATGCCTACAAAATGCTATCAATCCGGGCTTGGAACGACTTTGCCGCAGCAATGGGCCAATGCGGGCACAAGGACCTGCAGGAAAAGTATCTGGGCTACGCCAAAGAAAAGATGGCAGGATTGCGCCAGAGCGACGCCTGGCTCGCGGGATTCGGTCTGCATGCCGCTGCAGATGCGATCAACACCGGCAACCTCAACCACGCCGAACAAACATCCCTGTTTGAAAAATGGTTTACAGATCGGGTTAACCGCGTCTCGCTCACCCCCTTCAACCAGTACTTCATCATCCAAGCAATGGCACGCATGGGCAAACATGACGACGCCCTGAGCTCGGTGCGGGACATGTGGGGCGGCATGGTCAACTACGGAGCCACAACCACGTTCGAGGTCTATCGGCCCTCGTGGAATGAGGCATTGGCACCGAATGCCGCTGTGCCTAACAGCCAGAGCGGGATCGTCAGCCTGTGCCATCCATGGGGCGCAGGCGTGGTCAAGTGGCTCAATGAAGAAGTGCTGGGCATCGTGCCCACCCAGGCGGGCTTTAAGACCTATGATATCATGCCGCATCCGGGCGGAACACTCACCCGGGTGGCCGGCGAGACCCCCACTCCGCATGGAACCATCCGCGCCAGCTTCGACCTAACATCCGGCAGCGGCGAGGTCACGGCACCACTTGGAACCGTTGGTCGCATCGGTATTCCCAAGGTTGGCAAGACAATTACCAACATCTCCATCAACGGAAAACTCGCTTGGGATGGCACCTATCACGCGGTGGACGGCATCGCCGGAGCGAGCCAGGATGAGGAGTTTGTGGTATTCAGCGGCGTGCAGCCAGGAAGTTATGCACTAACCACCGCCTACAGCGGCAAGACTCCCGCCTACATCGAACCGCCGGTGAAGTATGCGGCAGAATCGCTCAAGCCGGACACCACCACCAGCGGCGACTGGGGGGGCGCGTACGGCAAGGATGGCTATGTGCTATGCAACTACCACGGGGAGAAGCACGATGAGAAATCCCTGCCGGAATATGTGACGTCGCTGGACTATTACCGCGCCTTCCCGAAAAGCGGTGTGCCCGATCCAACGGTGTGGGCCACCGCCACCACCGACAAACGGGCGCTTGCCCCCAATATCCGAAACAGCCCGACTCGCAATGCCACCTGCTACTCCAATAACGATCAGACGATGACCGTCACCATCGGCATCAACGGCAAACACGAGTATCAGCTGGCCCTTTACTTTGTGGACTGGGCTAACAAAGGTAGCCGGATGGCGGTGGAGATGTTTGACGCAACCACCCTCAACCTGATCGCCCCGGTAAAGATATTGGACCATTTTTCAGGGGGCACCTATTTGGTTTACAAATACAATCAATCGGTGAAGTTTCGCATCAACAAGGTGCGCGGAGAGTTGGCTACGCTCAGCGGAATCTTTTTTGATCCAGCCAATGCCACCGCCACGATCAAGGATTACGGAACCAAGGAGTATCTTCATCTATCCAAAGACTTGCCTCATGGGGAGGCCGCTCCCTGGAAACTGGTGTGCACCATGCCCTACAACTGCCATTTTCAGCCATCGATCGAACTGGACGCTCCCGCAGGCAAGGAAATCCGTTTCAACTCTAGCAACCCGCTCGTCCTATATCTAACGCCCACGGAAACGGCTACCACCCAGGATGGCGTCCGGACGTACGAGGCGAAGCATTGGGTGAGCGGCGAGGGCGCCATCTACACGATTCCCGCAGGCGTCACCGTCAAGGCGGTGAAGTACCGTGAGACTGGCTTTGACACGACGTTTGCCGGTTCGTTTGAGTGCAACGACAATGACTACAATATCCTGTGGAAAAAGGCGGCCCGAACCGCCTACATCTGTATGCGTGACCATTTCTATGACTGCCCGGACCGCGAGAGGGTTGGGTTTTGGGGTGATGGCACGCCGGAGTTGAACCAGTGTTTCTATATATTTGATTCCAAAGCCCATCAATTGGCAAAGGACTTGGTCCGACGCAAACTGGAACCCAAGTTCTATCCAGGCCAACACCTAGAATTTCTCGGCGAGTACGGCCTCTGGTTCTATTACCTCCACAGCGGCGACCTTGAGTCGATCCGCGCCGTCTATGACCAAACGAAGGCGTTCCTGTTTGACACCTATCAATCAGGCAACCCTAAGACCTGGTTTGACTGGGGCTTCGAGATCAAGGATACCGCCGTCATTGAGGCGTGTTTCCTCTACATCGACTTGAAAGCGCTGAGTAAAATGGCACTGGCCACCGGGCATGAGGCTGACGTGCCCGCCATCGCCTCAAAGCTTGAAGCCATCAAGAGCAGTTTTGACGCCAAGTTTTGGCAAGGGAGTTATTACAAGTCGTCGCAGGTGAGCACGCCGGATGACCGGGCCAATGCCATGGCGGTCAACGCCGGTCTGGCGGATCCGTCAAAGTGGCAGGCGATTTACGAGAATGTGCTCACCAAAAAGTTCAATGCCAGCAATTTCTTCGACCGCTGGGTATTTGAAGCGCTGTGTACCATGGGCAAACAGGAATACGCGATGCTGCGGATGTATGATCGCTACAAGACGATGATCCCGTGCAGCATCACCACCCTGTGGGAAGGCTATGACCGCTGGTGGGCCTCGGTGACCAATGCCTATGAGGAGCCTAGTTCACTCAATCACGGTTGGAATCCCCCTGCCCTCTTCCTGTCACAGAACATCGCCGGAGTGGCCCCGATCGAACCGGGCTGGACGACCTATCAAGTCATGCCCAAGGAGACATTTCTTACATCATTCAAGGTGCTCGTGCCAACGATCAAGGGGCCGGTGACAGCGTCCTTGAAAAAGACTTCATCCGAGTATTCGCTCGGTCTCACATCACCCGCTGGAACCACCGCCATCGTCGGCATTCCCAAAGGGTCGTTCACCAAGCTCGACTCCATCACGGTGAATGGCACGCCGGTCTGGAAGAGCTCATTCAAAGAGGGCGCGGCCGGCATCACCTGGCAAGGCGAGGATGATAACTATATCAAGTTCAAGGCAGCACCCGGCACCTGGCAATTTGTCGGACTCGGCGCGCTGCCGATCACATCGCCCAAACCCCTGCCCCAGCCAGAACCGGCCGAGATCAAGCTCGAGAAAAACGGATGGCTGGCCTCGGCCTCGGTGCCGGACGGGTCGTTTCTTTTCAGCGGTGACAAGATTCCGGTGGATGCGTCGGCCGCCAACGCAATTGACGGCGACTATTGGACGGTCTGGCGCGACACCAGCAAAACCCAGTACCCCGGCCAATGGTTCCAGGTGGACATGCGCCAAGCCCGGACGTTTGACGCCGTCGTGTTAGATAATACCTGGGCGCTATGGAACTCGCCCGCGAAGTATGCGGTGACGGTTTCCAATGACGGAACCGACTGGGGCTCTCCGATTGCGACGGGGGCTGGCACTTTGGGGATCACCCGCATCAATTTCCCGACTCAATCTGCGCGCTTCATCCGCGTGACCCAAACCGGCAGCGATGCCAAGTATCATTGGTCGATCAACGAATTCGACGTCTGTGTGAAAGGCAAGCAGCCTTGAGCGCGTAGTCCGTGGCGCTTCATATCCAATAGAGACCCCCATGAAAAAGACATTATTTCTAGCAACCTTGTGTGCCGGCGTTTTACCGCTCATCTCCGCTTCCGCCCTAGCCGCGCCGAAGGTGCCTAAACCCGGCAAACAAGCCGGCAAGAGCCCGGTAAAGGTTTTCATTCTCGCCGGCCAGTCGAACATGGAAGGCCAAGCAGTGGTGGATCTAACCGGCAAGGATTACAACGATGGCAAAGGCACTCTTGCCACGCTGATGAGCGATCCAGTCAAGGGCCCGATGTTCAAACACCTCAAAACGACCGATGGCAAGTGGGTGGTGCGCGATGACGTGTGGGTTCGCTTTCAACGCGAAAAGTCCCCGCTTTTGGCCGGGCCTCTGGGCACTGGATTTTCTGTTTATGGCGACTCGCATCATTTTGGCGTTGAGTTACAATTCGGCCATGTGGTGGGCGACGCCCTAGCAAACCAAGTATTACTGGTCAAGACGGCATGGGGAGGCAAGAGCCTCAACGTGGACTTCCGGCCGCCGAGTTCTGGCGGGCAGGTCGGGCCGTACTACACGCTGATGATCTCACAAATCAAGGACGCCATGGCCAATATCAAGACTGATTTTCCGGGCTACGACGGCGGGGGTGTGGAGCTTGCGGGCTTCGTTTGGTGGCACGGCTGGAATGATTTCTGCGATGCCAAGGCGGTGCCCGAATACGAGCAGAACCTCGTCAACCTCATCCACGACGTTCGCAAGGACTTGAGCGCGCCAAAGCTGCCGGTGGTCATTGGCGATCTAACCGGCCCGTGGCTCAAAGGTGCCAAGGATTATCCGAAGGCCGCCCAAGCAATCAAAGACGCGCAGAAGGCCGCTGCGGCCAAGCCCGAGTTCAAGGGCAGTGTGACGCTGGTGGAGACTGGCGACTTTGTGCGCAAGCCCGAGGATTCCCCTCACCCCGGCCATGGCCATCATGAGTTCGGCAATGCCGAAACGTATTTCCTGGTGGGCGATGGTTTAGGCAAAGGCATGCTCAAAGTGCTGCCGAAGTGACCCGGGCGATGATCCAAATGAATGAGAGATGGATGCGGATGCGTCGGCGTATTTTTGCCAATGATTCCCCGGATTGAGGGGGCT
The DNA here is from genome assembly GCA_903827375.1 of Akkermansiaceae bacterium. Classification (GTDB taxonomy): domain Bacteria; phylum Verrucomicrobiota; class Verrucomicrobiia; order Verrucomicrobiales; family Akkermansiaceae; genus Luteolibacter. The sequence goes on along the minus strand of CAIKHZ010000257.1, from coordinate 989 downwards.
CCGTGCATAAATCCGCCCTGGTGGCCCGCGGTGTTCTAAAAATTGCAGATTGCCAAGGGCGGACGATTGGGCTAAGATTGCGGCCGCAACGAGACTGGCAGTAGCAGTCTCAGCGCGAGCAACCGATCACCAACGCCGTGGGATTCCTAGATGCAATCAAACGCTGGCAGCTTGCTCGCCAAGGGCTCTCGTCTGGGCGAAAGCGGCGGGTTTATAGTGAAAACCCGGCGATTCAGGCTCTCGAGGAGAGCTTCACGATCAAATTCGCCCTATACGCTGCCTTTAGCGTGGCCAACGTCGTGCTCATCCTCAAGGCCGACGAAAGCGGATCGGCTGAGGAGGCTCTGCGGCGGGCGCTGTTTGGGTTTGTGCTGGCCCTCACCGCCGTGGTCATGCTCCACGCAAACCGCCAAGTCCCTTGCCGCCGCAATAGCCGCGTCTCACTCGTGTTGGGAGGCATCCTCGCCCACCTCCTCATCGTCAGTTTGATCCTACGCCTGACCCATTCGGCAGATTCTCCCGAGGTGCTGCGCTACCTGCTGGTACCCTTCGCCTTGGCACCGATGCTCCACGGCGTGCTGCTCGGGCGCTTTGTGGGGACGTTTTCCGCGATTTGTGTCAGCCTCATTGGCAGCCTGTTGGTGGCACCTCAGGACATGGTAGGGTTTCTCACCCTGAGCCTGGTTTCCGGCATCACCGCCGTATTGCTCAGCGGCAATGTGCGCAAGCGCGGCCAACTGTTGCATGCCGGGATATGCACGGGGGTCGTCTCGCTGGTTGTTGCAAACCTTTGGGGACGCTTGGACCTGGCATCCTGTTTTGGCAGCGGCGCTGTGGATCATCTGGAAGTTTTCTGCCTGGGCAGTGCCGCCGCCCTTGGCACCGCGCTGTTTGTCGCCCTTTTCATCAGCGGCCTGATGCCGGTTTTTGAAGAGATGTTTCAGCTCACCACGGATATCAGCTGGCTGGAACTCAGCGACCTCAATCAC
>CAIKHZ010000256.1 GCA_903827375.1 Akkermansiaceae bacterium | reverse complement strand
CTTTTTCGACAATCACGACAACATCGCCGTTCGGGTAGACGTCAACACAAGCATTAACCGCTCCCAAGAATTGGATCAGTTCGCTTCCATCCTCGGTCTCGTGGACTCTCGAAGGGATCAACTTATGAAGGTTCAAGTATGCGTGAATGGTATCTTTTGGACAATCAGGAATAGATAAAACCTCAGAGCTTGACACGGATTTTTGGCTCGCACAATTCGAACAGGTTTCCGATTGCCAATTCTGTCGCTTCCACTGAAACCTCGATTCAGCGAGAGTTCGTGCTTGACTGCAAGGACTCATCGCCGCAGCGAAGCCAACTCCTAAAGCGACGACAGTGCTAAGTATTAAGTCATTCCTAACAGGATTTGTTTCAGTAGATGAATTTTGATCGTCTGTCCAACTCATTTTGTCTCTCCTTCCAGTCCGATTTCAATTGAATAGTCGAAAAGCTTCTCAGTGATTTCACGACGCTCGTTTGGACTCAATCCTTCGACACGGAATCGATAATCCGTATTCACGTCCGAACTGACTGAAGCGAAATAGACATTCATTTCGTTGTTCTCCCCAGAATTGGTTTCGATTGCCACTCCGAGTTTTTTGCAGAGGAACTTCACCAGCCGGTTGATTCTTACCGGCTTATCGCCAATTGTAATTTCCCTCGGCCGATTGATCTGGTACAAGAAGTCGCATGAATTTGTCCCATCCAATTTCACATCCAACATCTTCTCTGCAAGGGCTGCGTAACCTTCTTCGTGTGATTTGACTAAGAAAACATTCTCTGCACCTATCCCAATTCTAGAAATTCCGCTTCGTTCTTCGACGAAATTCAAAGCCGAAGCCAGAAATTCCTCGTAGATCGCTGACCCGTCGTGGATTTTAGAGAATGTCACAGTGCATTCTTCCGAAGGCTTGAACGAAATAGCGGCGTGGATCGCGAAATCAATTTTGCCCGGACTGATTTCCAGTTGGGATCGCATCACTTGATCCGATACCGCGAATAGAATGGTGGAATCCGCACGGTTTTCAGTTTTTTCAACATGCTCGCGACCAAAGTACCGTAAAAACTCTTCCTCCCCTGAAATAGAAGTGGAAAGGCTATCGATGAAAACGGTGAAACGCCAAGTTAGGACTTCCCACCGATCTTTCGAACTTGTTTGCGCCGCAAGGGTCATATTTTGAAATTAATTCTGCTAGTCGGTCAACGGAGATCTACCGCTACAATCGCCTTATGACAAGCGGTTTGTCTTTTTTTTGAAAAGGATCACCCACCTCCCCCGCCACGCCAGTGGGTCCCGTCAAACAGCGTGGCGCACTCTCGATAGCCCCCCCCGCCTACTGGGTATCGTGATTCACCTTGACCGTCCGGCGGTTCTTTTTTGCCGAATTGCAAGGAGCGGAATTGGTTTGACCGGGTAGGCGGTGCTAATGTTCTGGGGTAATCCTTCGATCATTCCAAACGGTCGTTTAAAAGCCCGCATTGACGCCACTTCCGTGAATCCTTCGGTCGGGACTTGGTCACGGCGCGGTTTCATCTGCCACGCGGAAATATCGCTTGGGTGTGTCGCGGGTGCTGTAGAATCTTTGAATCACCCCGCCATTGCCAGCGATGCCGCTTTCCACGGTGGCCCATGTCGTCAGGTCGGGCGAGCCCTCGATGCGGTAGGCCTTGCCAATGGCGGATGGAAAGGTGAATTCGATTGCGGTTCGGGCCTCGGCCACGAGCGGGGGGTGGTCCAAGGCGTTGAGCGGGGCATGCCCGGTCTGCACCTCGTAGCCGTCAAGGTAGCCGTCGCCGTCCGTGTCGGCTTCGTTCGGGTTGGTGCCATACACCACGATTTCCTGATAATTCGTGAGTCCGTCGCCGTCGGGGTCGCGCCCGTCTGCGCCAAAAACGGCGGTTATTGTCATGTCTGAGTCCATCACCACGGATAGGGGGTTCGCCTTGCCTGTGGCATCGCCGGTCCATTTGCTGAAAATGTAACCGGGGTCCGGGGTGGGGGTGAGAGTGGCGGTGGTATTTGGAACACACTGCCCCGCACCGGATACGGTGCCATGGGTCGAAATTATTGTTAGATTCATCCGGTAGGTGTCGATTGCGGTGTTTGCGGTGTCCGCTGTCGGAGGGGGCGGACGGACGATGCGGAACCCAATATGGTTCCATGCATAACCAGCGCTTTCAGAGACGCGGCATGCGACACGGGAGTAGTCGGCGTCGTGATCCCAATCGCCCCCGCGAGTCACACAAGCATAATGACTGGAATCAGGACCATGCGGGTCGGTTCCAAATGATGAAGTATAGCTGCCATTAAACGCTTGGGTCCCGATGCTGGTCACCGGCTTGCCGACGATGCTTGCCGGAATCTCAACCGGGCCAACGGCGGTGGCCGGGTAACTGGTGATCGTGATCGAGGTCGCATTGTTGGTGTAGGTGAAAAGACCGAATGTGTCCGCAGACAAGGGGCCAACCAAGCAGCACAGAATTGCCATCGACTTCAGCCAGGTGAATGTGTCGGGTGCAAACATTTGCGTGCTCCTGCCGTCGGTGGCAGGATTCCCCCTCTCGGAGGCGATCGCGGCGCGTCGGTGGGGGCTAATGATCGTCATGGCTGCAAGGTTAGAACAGAGTGGCAGGATTCACCATTCCCAAATCCTATCAAGGCAATTCACCTCGCTCCTGTCGCCAAGCGGACCCTCAGCTAATGGGATACTTCGGATTCCTTAATCACTCTACGTGCGGTACGTATGCCGCTGTCGGGGTCGTCTTCACTCTCAGGGCCGATAACAACCCGCTCGCTCGGCTCGCAAAATCGGGGGGCGTGTGGGGCGCAATTTGTTCATTTTGCGGCTTTTTCCCCATGGAAACAAATCTAAGGAAAAACCCGCATTTTGCCGAGAACGCGCCCCACACGCCCCCACTCGTCATTTATGCGAGATGCCCTGCCAGAATCTCGCCCCGCGATTTTTCAGTTTGCGGATGCCCCTCTCTGCAATCTTCCGGTTGAAGGATTTGGCGGTGAGTGGTAGCTTAATCCCCGAGACTGCGGCCCATGATCGGTAGGACCCAAACAACTCCGTTTGCAGAATTCGCCCGGTGGGTGACTCTGTCGTTTCATCCTCCAAGAACTGTCCGAGGATGTCCCAGTCTCGCTAACGGGGGAGGGCAGCGGCGGCGGGCGCTTGGTCTTAGGGTTCACTGGCGGCGCTGACGGCGCTTGTGACGGTGCCCGTCGTAACGCGCCATCGTGGCCTTGGAACTGTCGCGGGACTTCCGGCGCAGCCATTCCGCAACCCAAGTTTCAATCGTGAAATCGCTTAGGGTTTCGCCCGTTGCGACTGCCAAGAGTTGGGCAAGGTACTTGCGGGCGGCGGCAGCCATGACCCGGCAGGGGCTCTGGTGGCGCTGCGGGATTTCCCCAGACTTTGCCCAAGCTGTCACTGCTGCGCGTGAGCAAGGCAAGGAAGCGCGCGATTCATTTCTTTCTCGAACTGATCAAACTCGTCATCGGTCAAGTCGGGAAGGGCTGCGCGAGTGGCAACATCATCGGCGGCCCAGCTTTGCGTCGGGCCTTCGGCAGCATGCTGACCATGATGTGGCAGAAGTTTGTATCGTTGACGCCTGCATGGCAGTTGTCCGGAGTGCCTGCCATGGGACAGTCTCAGTGAGCCAGACGGGTGACCATGGCGTAGATGATGAGGGCCAGCAGAACCAGACCGATGCCAAAGAAGGTAAAACCGATCGGCCGGGCGATTTTTTTCCAGCGATCCCATTCGTCGCGGACCCGGTATTGGTCGAGTTTGCCGGTGGCGACGAGGCGGTCATACCAGCTTTTGCGTTCGTGGAGCATTTCGGATTTGGAGATGCGGCCGGAGAAGATGACATTGTCCATCGGGAATTTTTCGAGGCGGAAGTGGGTGTTGAAGAAATGGACGGTGAAGATGAAGCCGGCGGCTAACAATGCCTCGTCGGAGTGGATGATGAGGGCGATGTTGATGATCCAACCGGGGAGGAAGGCGGTGAAGAATTGGGGGAACCACATGACCATGCCGGATGCGCCGATGGCGAAGATGCCCCAGAACACTGCGAAGTAATCGAACTTCTCCCAGTACGTCCAGCGGTCGAATTGCGGCTTGGGCCCCTTGCCGAAGAACCACTTCTGATGGGCGAGGAAGTCGCGACCGTCTTGCAAGGTCGGCACCATGGAATCGGGACCGAAGATCGCGCCCAGAGCCCGTTTGAGTTGCCATTTTCCGGTTGCCGGATCACGCATCGCAGCGCGGTTTTGCCAGGAGCTGGTGACGAGGTCAAACAGGTGCAGTGCGAAGTAGAGGAAGGTGACGAGAGCGCCGAAGCGGTGCAGGGCGCGGGCGGTCTGGGCACCGCCGATGATTTCAAACAAGGTTTTCGCCCAGTCGGTGTAGTAGAACTTGAGCGGCATCCCGGTAATGACTAACAACAGGAAACTGGTCACTACCAGAAAGTGGAGAAAGCGGTCGAATGGGGTGAAGCGGGTGAACCACTCGTCGTCGCACTGGGAATCAAATTTCGTTTCGCGATAGGCTTTGGAGTCGTGGCGGTACACCCACACTGAGCGGGCCAGCCACAGCAATGTATGACAACCAAAGAAGGTGAACACGCACAGCAGCAGGCCGGTCATCAGCATGAACGTTAGGTGCAGAGCCGGGTACTTTTTGCCGTCGAGGGGATTGGCGTGCGGCACGTATTGGGTGAAACCGACGGTGGCACCGGGGTGGCATTTGGTGCAGGTGGCACGGATGTGTTTCGGGGAGAGCTGCGAGTCGGGATGGTTTACCGGTTGGATGTTGTGGTCACCATGGCAATCAAAACACGCTGCGACGTCGCTAGCGATGTTAGGGCGGCCTAGGGCCATGGCTTTGCCGTGATAGGTATCGCGGTAGTGTTTGAGGCTTTCTTCGTGGCATTTGCCGCAGCGGCCGTCGCTGGCTTGCTTGAAGTGGACATTGGTGGGCGTCTCGATCTCGTGTGCCGAGTGGCAATCGGTGCAGACCGGGCCGCGGGCGTCGCCCTTGGCCAGCAACTGGCCGTGGATGCTCTTGTTATAGGTATCTTCGATGCCGAGGTGGCACTTGCCGCAAGTTTTGGCGAGGTTGGCCTTGTTGATGGGCGAGGAGCGATCGACGCCGCGCTTGATATCATGGACGCCATGGCAGTCGTTGCAGGAGGGAGCGATGACCAAGCCCTTTTTCATGACGCCTAGGCCGTGGATACTGTCTTGGTAATGGGCGGCGACGTCTGGGAAGCGCATCCGGTATTCGGCGTTGATGCCAGCGTTGTCGTGGCACTTGGCACAGGTGCGGGACAGGTTGAGCTTGAAGGTGGGGGAGTTCGGGTTCTTGGGGGATAGCATGTCATGGGTGCCATGGCAGCTGGTGCATGAGGCGGCCCCCGACGAGCCCATGGCGCGGCTAATGCCGTGAATACTGGTCTTATAGATGTCTGCCTCCTCCTTGTGGCAGGTGGCACAATTCACCGGTTTTGCCGGTTTGGCGTCGTCTGGATGTTCGCCGCTCAGATCGCTGTGGCACTCGGCGCAGGCGAGTTTGGCGTGGACCGATGACTGACGGATTTTTTCATCGACATATAGCGAGGAGGTTTTGCCCCCCGGCAGATCTTTGGTTAGATCCTTGTCATCATGGCATTCCAAGCACTTATCATTGGGGATCATCGCCGCTTCGGACTTGATCACCGCCGTCTCATTCTTGGCTGTTTCGTCCTTGGCAGTCTCTACCTTGGCGGCCACGTCTTGGGCGGCCACGTCTTGGGCGGCCACGTCTTGGGCGGCCACGTCTTGGGCAGTGATGGCAGCGGCGGGCCAAGCCAAGAGGCCGAGGAGGGCGAGTCGGCGGGTGATGAGAAGGAAGGTGTTGTGCATCGGAGTGGAAGTTGCAGGCGAAATGCCACGGCAGCTTGGGCAAATAGATTTGTCCAGAGAGTCATGGTCGGCTGGCAGGTTTGCCAACGGCCGAAGTTATGATTTTGGGAGTTTCAGGCAAGAGTGGAAACGGGAAAATGGCCGCAATCGCGAGTGATGCGCAATGATTGCAAAGGGATGCGCAGGGGATGGCGCATTGGGCCTTGCTAGAGGTGGTGATTTGCTTACGATTGAGGTTATGGAATTGCCCTGCGCCTCATGCAAGTGGGAGGCAGGGGGGAGCCGTTCCTGTGTGTTAGCCAGTGGCACACGGAGCAAATTTGTTGACTGGCAGAAGATTACCATTCTATGAAACACCATCTCATACCGCTGCTTTCAGTTGTTGCCTGGTTGGTTGGCCCGTTGGGGGCGGCCGCAGTCCCGATTGCCAATGACAAATGTTTGGAGTGTCACGACGACAAGGATTTGACCAAGGATTTGGCGGGAGGCAAGACATTGTCGATGTATGTGGATGCGGCGAAGTTAAAGGATTCGGTGCATGCCAAGACGCAATGTGCGGAGTGCCACAAGGATCTAACAATGGAGCATCCGGACGACGCCAAGGCTGCTAAGCCGGTGGATTGTGCGGGGTGCCATGAGCGACAATCGAAGAGTTTTGGGGCGAGTGTGCATGGCATTGCGTTGGACAAGGGCAATGACACGGCGGCGACCTGCAAGGACTGTCACGGCAAGCATACGGTGTATCCGCGCAACTCGCCACGCTCCACGATTCACGTCACCAATTTGGAAAAGACCTGTGGTGAATGTCACGCCGAGGAAGCCGCGGATGTGGCGGCGAGCGTGCACGGCCAGTCGCTGAGCAAGGGCGAAGGAGCGACCTGCATGGATTGCCACTCGGAGCATAAGATCATTGGTTTGAAGGGGCCGGCGGCATCGTTCCAGACGGCGGAGACATGCAGCAAGTGCCACGCCAGCGAGCGGATCAACAGCCGCTTTGGGATGCCGGATGACCGGGTGAAGACATTTTTTGAGAGTTATCATGGGTTGGCGGCGACGGGAGGCTCGACGCTGGCGGCGAATTGTGCGAGTTGCCACGGGTTTCACAAGATCCTGCGTTCGAGCAACCCGGACTCGATGATACATCCGGGGCATTTGATGCAAACCTGCGGAAAGTGCCACCCTGGGGCGACGCAGAGTTTTGTAGGAGGGAAGATTCATGCGGACGAGGCCAAAGGCAATGAGACGGGGGTGGTGGTGAGCCGCTGGGTGCGCAACATTTATGTGTTTCTGATTGTGCTGACGGTTGTCTTGCTAGGGTTACACAATGCGCTTGCGTGGTGGCGCAAGGTGGCGGAGCGGCGGCGGGCGCATGGTGCAATGGTGGTGCGGATGGACCGCAACCAGCGGTTCCAACACTTCGCGCTGATGGCCAGTTTCATTCTGTTGGCGGTGACCGGGTTTGCTTTGAAATTCCCCAACACCTGGTTCGCTCACCTGATGGGGACGGAGGAAATCCGCCGATGGATCCACCGAATCGCCGGGTTGATTCTCATCACTGGCGGCATCTATCATATTTACTACGTCGCTTTCACGGTGGCTGGACGCAAATTGCTGCGCGACCTCTGGCCAAGGTGGCAAGACGTCCGCGACGTGGCCACCAATGCCTGCCATCTCACATTGGGCATGCCCAAGGCACGCTTCGGACGCTTCGGCTATCCGGAAAAACTCGAGTATTGGGCAGTGGTTTGGGGCACCGTGGTGATGGGGGTCACCGGGTTGGCGATCTGGTTCAAGATTGATGTGACCCATTGGTTGCCGCGGTGGGTGATTGATGTGGCGGTGACCATTCATTATTACGAGGCGATTCTTGCATGTTTGGCGATTGTGATCTGGCATTTTTATCATGTGATGTTTGACCCCGACGTCTATCCGATGAACTTTGCCTGGCTGGACGGCAAGGTGGCCAAAGATTGGCATGAGGAGGAACATCCGCTGGAGGCTGAAAATGTTGCGGCCGAGCTTGGGAAAGAACGGCAACCCTGATGCGGTGACTGGCGATTATCTCAATTGCTGCGCGTCAATTGCTTTGTGGTTGCTTTGGGCGCGACGAGTGGCCAAGGCTTTTCGCGTCAGCGGGAGATCCGCTGGCCTCTTCGGGAGGCCCGTCGCACGGGCAGCCAATTGATGGGGAATCCGGTGCCGGCACCGGCGACACAATGTGTTGCCGTGGCCCATTCCGGAGCGGTATCGCCACTGTGATTTTTTGTTGCGCGAGCAGCAAAAACAGCCAGAGCACCAGCCTGAGGAGCCGTTTCATCCGTCTGCGATCTACAGGCTATTGAATGCTAACAAATGTATTACCCCCAGCTGCCTCTCCGAGGCGAATATCGTTGTGCCTTGGCACTTGCCGCCCTTTTGTCGCCACTTCTCGCGAGCGCCGAAGTGGAAAATGAATTGCAACCCCTGGTAGTTTCGGCGTTGCGCGATCCGCAGCCCGCTTCCAGCGTCACTTCCAGCGTGACGGTGCTGGATCCGCAAGCGCTGGAAGCCCGCGGGTTGCTGCAATTCCGCGAGGCATTGAATGAGACTCCCGGCGTGATAGCCACCTCCACCAGCGGGCAGACCGGGGCGATGACGTCGTTGTTCATTCGTGGCATGACGAGTGCCTATTCCCAGATGGTGGTTGACGGCATGCGGCTGGGTGATTCGTCGTCCCAGCCGGGGAATTTCCTTGGTGCGAGCCGGGTTTATGATGTGGGTCGGTTAGAGATTTTGCGTGGTCCTCAAGGGGCGATCTATGGTGGAGAGAGCGTCGGCGGTGTCCTGTGGATGGAGACGCCTCGCGGCACCGGCGCGCCCCACGGATCGTTCACTGCCGAGGGTGGTTCGTTCAGCTCGTTTGCCATTCATGCCTCGGATCAGGGCGAGGTGGGACCGTTGTCCTTTTTCCTTTCAGGCGGCTACGAGCAAACTGCCAACGACTCGCCCAACCAAGACTTTCACCAACTTCAGACCGCTATGCGTGTGGAGGCCAAGCTCAACAAAGTCTGGACGCTTGGCACCACCTGCCGCGGTTTTGAGAACTTCTATCAAAATGGCAGCACTTCGGATGACCGCGTCAACGAGGCCCTCGCCACGGTGTACGCCACCGGCGTCATCTCAGACCGCTGGACGACGAGCTTTCATGCAGGATTGCAAAAGGAATCCTATGACAGTGATTACCACACGGGAATCTACGGCAATGACATGCAGGCCACCGCCCTTTCCACCGATCAACGCATTGTCATCAACGATGAACTTCTGCTCCTGGCTACCGCCTTCTTCCATCACAACAACTATCAGAGCGATTCGGTTGATGCCTGGTCTAACACAAAAACCGATAATTCATCCAACCGTTATGGTTTGGGAACCGCGCTGGAGTGGTCGCCTATCACGGATCTGACCACCAGTGGTGCCCTGCGCTGGGAGGATTACGACACGTACGGCAGCCAGCTGACGTGGCGCATCGGTTCAACCTATCAGCTAACAAAGACCGGGACCACTGTCCGGGGCGGGATGGGCACCTCGTTCCGCACGCCCACGTTTCTGGATCTATATGGATCGACGTGGGGGGATCCCAATCCGAATTTAGTCGCTGAACATGCGTTGGGCTGGGATTTAGGCATCGTTCAAAAAGTGAGCGAGCACCACCAGCTTGAACTGACATGGTTCCGCAATCAAATCCATGACCAAATCCAGTTTGTGTCATATCCGCCCCCGAGTTGGAGCGGCCAATCGGTGAATCTTCCGGGGACCACCACGACCGACGGGCTCGAGGCCGGGCTGAGCGGCTCCTGGTTCCAGCGCGCCCTCAACTACCGGGTGGCTTGGACGATGTTAGAAAAATGTTTGGCGGACCAGCCGCGCAATGCAGTCAGTGCATCGATAGATTGGAAGCCGACGGTCCCTTCGCTGATTGGGGTGGGTGTGTCCCATTTGTCTGAGCACTCGTGGGGCGGGGATCCGATCGGGGCCTACACGTTGGCGCGGGTTTATGGCTCCTATCAACTAACCGATTCTATCAAGTGGCATGCCCGGGTTGAGAACTTATTCAATCAAAGTTATGAGTTATCGAATCCCTCAGCATCGTGGGGAGGCAAACCCATCAAGGGCGCGGGCACCGGGATTTACTCTGGATTGACGTTTGCTTGGTAGCCGACGCGTTGCAGCAGCAGATGACAGAGGGCGGCAGTGAGGGCGAGGGCGGCCAGCGGCAGCAGGCCTGAACGCAGGCTTTCGCCTATCAACCATGGGCTGAACGGGCCAGCAGGTACTTTCATATAACTGAGGTTGTGGGTCTTGAATGCGATGACCCAGCCGCAGTGCATGCCTACGCTTAGCCACAGATGCCCCGTGCGTAAGCGGGCAAGTGCCAGAATGAAGCCGACGGTGAATAACGTTAGGAAATCTGCTGCGACAACCCTCGGCTCGGAGAAGCGCAACAGGATTTCGGCAAGTTGCCGGAAGCCAGCCAGCGCTGTGCCCGGCTCGGCGATGCCCGCGCCGGGTCTGGAGCTGAGGAAATGCAGGAAAGCAAATACCAAGGAAGAGCCGAGGCACGCGGTCAGCGGCCGGGCCACCCGCAACCACAAGCCGAGCAGCAGGCCACGGAACAACCATTCCTCGACGAGTGCGACTGCCGCCGCCGGCACCACGACTTGAAGCAGCAAGTGCTTGGCTCCCGGTGCCACCGGATAGGGAGTGAACACTCCTAACACATGTAAAATTGCACCGAGTCCAGCTACGACCGCCACGGCGAGTCCCAGGCCTAATGAAGTTTGGCAGGCACCCCGGGATTTCGACATCGGGGTGTTTGGTGGGATCGGTGGCTCGCCAGGTTGGCGCAAGCTGCGCAGGCGGCGGAACAACAGCGGCAGCAGCAACAAAGCGGCAAGCAGCATGCTGCGCTTGAAGAAGCGACCGAACGGTGCCCGTTGGCAGGCGACGCCAAGCCAGCCGGCCGTACCTGACAACCCCTGAGCCGCGACCCAATTCCCAAAGCCCTTGCCGGCCTGAAAAAGCCACGGTGAAATGATCGCAGCAGCCACCAGCGATGCCACTAACCAGAGCAGCACCGCCCCCGCCTCGGATCCGAAAAATCGCCTCATGTTCGCTTGATGTCACTGATTTACCGGGGTTTGTCCAGCGACAAATGGTTGGAGGGAGTGATGAAATTAGTGGTTGAAAAATCGGTGCTAAAAATCCATGCATCTTTCTTTCCAGAATGAATTCCCGCTCCAAGCTATTCCTCGCCAGTGCCCGCCTCGCCAATCTCCCCAGCGTGGTGAGCAACGTTTGGCTGGGTGTCGCCTTGGGCGTGTTGGTCGGCGGGCGGGGTATCTCGCTCTGGCCGGCCGCCGCGCTGTTGGTTGCTGCCGGTTGCTTGCTCTATGTGAGTGGAAATTTCCTCAATGACTGGCACGACCGCCACTGGGACGGGCAGCATCGGCCGGAGCGGGCGCTGCCACAAGGGGCGTTTGCGCCGGTATTTTATCTGGGATTGGCGATCGGCTGCGGCGTGGTCGCTTTGATATTGGCTGGGGTCGTCGGTACCGGCTCCGCGTTGGTGGTCTTGGCCATCGGGCTGTGCATCGTCTGTTACACGCTTTGGCACAAGCGGAATCCTGCTTCGATTCTGTTGGTGGCGATGTGTCGGGCCTTGTTGCCCTTGCTGTTTTTCATTGAATGGCCGATGAGTTGCGCCAAGTCCGACGTCTCTCACGCCTTGGCGCAAACCCGCATGGAAGTGGCCGTCATCGCGCCCCACGCTTTGGCCCTGCTCTGTTATGTCGCAGGTTTGTCGTGGATTGCCCGTGGCGAGGCGCTGGCCCCCGCTGCTGCCGCGACCCGCTGGCAAGCACGCGCCCTGCTGGTATTGGGCGGGTTGTTGATGGCCTCGTGGTATGTGCCGAGTCTGCCGCGCTTTGGGTCGTTAGGCCTGCTGCCCTTTGGTCTCTGGCTGACTTTGTGCGCCACCCGCTTCAGCAAATCCCCGCGTGAGCAGGTGTCTGCGCTGCTGGCCGGCCTGCCGCTGCTCGATTGGGTCGCATTGTTGCCTTTGTCGTTGAGCATGATGAATCACGGGAAAACCGACCCATTTTTCATGATATGCCTGCTGTTGCCGCCCCTGGCGTTTTTGGCGGGGCGCGGGTTGCAGCGGTTGGCTTCGGCGACTTGATCCGGGCTTGCGCAAAGACGCGTCTCACGCTCCATTAGCGGCGCGCATGACAATCTCCGAAAAACAACAAATCCTCCTCGACGAATTGGCCTTATTCCAGGATTGGACCGAGCGCTATGAGTACGTCATCAGCATTGGAAAACGCCTGCCGCCGCTGGCCGAATCCGCCAAGACGCCCGCCCACCTGATCAAAGGTTGCCAATCCCAGGTCTGGCTCGATGCCATCAGCGAGGACGGCAAAGTCCGATTTTTCGCAGATTCTGATTCCCTGATCACCAAGGGCATGATCGCCCTGTTTGTGCGTATCCTCGATAACGAAACTCCCGACGCCATCCTCCAGGCGGACATGAGTTTCATCGAACGCACCGGCCTCAAGGAGCACCTCGCCCCCACCCGTGCCAACGCCCTCACTCTGATGACTACCCAGATGAAGCAGCGTGCCTTGGCCTTTGCCAGTGTGAATCTAACGCCTTGATCCCGGCAAATCTTTTTCAAAAAATGAATTGCACGGGCGGATTCCGTCTATAATTTCCCGCCACGGCATTCCGTCTGCGGAATAATCCACCGCAATAAACCTCCAAAAAACCACGTGTGAAAAGATATTCTGTGATGAAGATGATTCGAACTGCGGCAATTTTTGCCATTGGTCTAACCATGATTCCGCCCGTGCAAGCCACGCTGCTTGTTTACGAGCCATTCAACTACAACAGCGGGACGCCCTCGGGCCCGACCAACAATGGATTCCTGCTAGCCGAGCAAAGTGGAGGCACTGGTTTTACGGGTGCTTGGTCCACCTACACCAATTCAAGTACTCCGATCACGGTGTATGCGGCGGGCACCCTGTCCGGCACGAATTACAACACCACCGGCCCGATCATCCAGTCGTTCTCGGGTGCCGTGGCCAATTTGCCCAGCACCGAGGGATATTTTGGCCCTGGCGGCACCAATGCGACCGACCACATGGAAGTCTGGCGAACGTTGGACCCGAGTGTGACCGCGACGTTCACCGACGGCAGCACCACTTGGTTCAGCTACGTTTCTTCCCGCGGCTACACTGCGAATCCCTCGGGCATGAAGCTGGCCATCGGCCATGGGCGCTTGACCGAAGACCGCGGCGGCAGTGCCTCTGGCGAGGCGATCGGCGGGGGCACCGGCCTCGGCTCGTCCGAGCGCAACGTCCGCAAGATCTATCCTCAGTTCTGGGACAGCGTCCCGAACTCCCCTGGCGAAACGAGCGGCTCGTTTGATAATTACGACGTCCAAGGCAAGGAAGCCGGTACATCCACTCTCGTCCATTACATCAGCGCGCCCTACACGGCCAACGGTGTGGCTGTGCCGACCAATGATAGCAACGGTCTGCAATCGATGTTAGTCACTCCGGTCAATTCCACGCCTTACATCGTGGTTGGCAAGATCGAGTGGCGGCCCAACGGCACACCGGACATCGTCTCGGTGGTGAAGTTTAATCAGACTGACACCTTGAGCGAGGACGCCTTCAATGCTGCCATCACCGCCCAGCCGCTGCTTTGCTCGGCCAACTGGCCGACGGGCATCCCGCAGCCGGACCTGGACCAATCCAAGTTTGACACCGTCACACTGGCCGGGGGCAAATTCTTCGGTGCCCAGCTGCGGCTCGCCACCACCTTCGGTGAAGTGGTTGGCCAAACACCTCCCGTGATTGCACCTTTCAATTTATCGGTGGTCGGCGTCGCATCCAACCTGGATTTCAGATGGAACAGCCAGAGCGCTAAACTCTACAACCTCAAATGCAGCCCGGACCTCTCCACATCTCCTTCGGCGTGGGCCTTGGTGCAAGGTGGCATCGCTTCTACACCGCCCTTCAATACCCTCACGATCCCACGTCCTGCCGATCCGAAGATGTTCTACGTGGTCGAGGAACTCGCCGCCGCGCCTGTGCTCGCATTCTCCGAAAACTTCGATAGTGGCGTGGCCACCGGATGGACCAGCGGCTACGATGCCTCCGATGCCTACCACAACACCACCTGGCAATTGGGCACCCCCACCAACGTCGGCCCGCTGGCCGCCTCCAGCGCGCCCAACTGCTACGGCACCAATATCGCCACAAATTACGGTTATTCATCGAACATCTGGCTGCGTACCCCGGCCATCGATCTGACCGGCCACACATCCGCCACACTGCAACTCATGCAATGGATGTGCTGCGAAAATGCCCCGGGCGACTCGGATTACGGCGTCATCAACATTCTCTCAGCTGCCGATGATTCCGTGCTTGCCGTGCTCGAAGCAGACGTCGAAGGCGGCTCCATCGCTTGGGCGAAATACACCAAAGCGCTGCCCTTCATCGCTTTCACCAAGCCGATCAAACTTGAATTCCGTTTTCATTCCGACGACTACAATGATCCGGCCTCGAATCCGCCGCCGCCATTTGCCGGTTGGTACATCGACGATGTCCAGATTCTGGTGCCGGGGTCATAGGGGCCCAACAATCATATGTGTCTTATCCGTGGAAAACAGCGGGGTTTTGCGCTGATCATGACGCTCAGCCTGATGGTGCTGTTAACAGTGCTCATCGTCGGCCTGCTATCACTCTCAGCCATCTCCCTGCGGGCCGCTTCTCAACACACCGCCATTGCCGTAGCTCGCGCCAATGCGAGGATGGCGCTAGTCTTGGCGCTCGGTGATTTGCAGAAATCCATGGGCCCGGATAAGATGATATCAGCCGTTTCCAACAATGATGGTTCGGCCTCAGGCAAGCCTAACCTCACCGGCGTCTGGCAATCCTGGAATTATAATCCCAACATTCCGGGGCTCGATTACAGCGGCGAAAAACTCCGCCGCTTCCAACGCTGGCTAGTCTCCGACACCGACCGCAGTGCCACCACCAATCGCGCCTACTCCGCCTCCGGGTTCTCCGGCGACGCGATAGAACTGGTCGGCAAAGGTTCCCTCGGCGGCCTTGAAGATGAGTCCCTCAAAGTGAGCGCAGGCCGCATCGGCATCGTCCACAACGGCAAACGTGAAGGCTCCTTCGCTTGGCACGTCGCCGATGAGGCGGTCAAAGCCCGCGTCAATTCCTACCGGGATCCGGGCCAAAATCCATCCTTGGCCCAGCAACGTGCCCTGCTCACCGGCCACCGCCCGGACGTGTCGTCGTTGGTGGGCATCGCCCAGAACCTTGCCAACTCACTGCCCACCGACGACACCCCCGTAAATTTTGCCAAGGCGCAGGAAACGTCCGGCAAACTCATCGATTCTAACCAGATGGATCTGGTGGCGGGCGGACGGCGGATCGCGAAGTTGCGAAACGCGGTGACGCCGTACTCGTTAGGTGTGCTCAGCGACGTGCGCCATGGCGGGCTCAAGGAGGACCTAACCTCCATTTTTGAAGGAGCCACGATGCCGGCCAAATACAGCGCCCAAAAACTATATGCATCCACTCACAAGATCACCGGTGTGTCCGATCCAGCCTGGGGAATTTTGTCGAGCTATTACAACATCTACAAGAAGATCAAGACGCCTGATATATCACCGACCTATAGCGATCCGCCGGATGATCCGGTGAGTATATCGGATGCGGAGTCGCAGATTCCGGCCACTGGATTTTATCCTGGACCGGTCATTACCAAGGTGGAGATCTTGTTCACATTTGTCACACGCGACGCCCATTGGAGTTCGATTCTCGGTCAAGGCATGTCGCGCATGGGTCACTTGGTCTTCGTCCCCATAGTCACCCTCCACAACCCTTACAATATCTCCATCTCCTTCGACCGCATGCAGGTGGTCATCCGCAATCCCCCAGTCGCTTTCAATTTCTCCGTCAATGGCCAGGTCCAAAACACCATCCTAACGCCCTTTACCGAGATGCTCATCAACAATGGTAGGGGTTCCGACGACCGCGGCGAAAAATCCTTCGCATTGGATATCGGCAACTGGAGCAGCTCTGATGTCAATACCTCCACCGGCCCGATCGTGCTCAATCCCGGCCAGACAATGGTCAGTAGCCCCTACATCAACCCGGCTGCCAGTTTCGGCAACAAACTCGACGCGAAATTTGACGACTGGGCCAATGATGCCACTGGTGTGGATGGCACCGGCAATGTTGTGTCGATGATCAAAGCGATGCCGGGACTCCGGGGGAAAGGGGTTGGGTTTGACATCGACTGGCTCACCCCGATGACCCTCATCCTCAACACCAACGACCAAGGCGCGGGGGTGCTCGGCTTGCACCCCGATGACATAGTTCAAATCGAATGCGGGATCAAGCCACCGGACTACGGCATGAAGGACCGCTTCCAGGTGACGGCATCCATCGTCTATCATGACAAGACCGTCAGCTATGGGGGCTTGGATTTCGTCTATGGCGACGCGGCCAATTTGGGCAAGTTCTTTCCCAAGACATTTTTCTATCCCCAACAGGGCGGATTTCGCGCCGATGATGCCTATCACTCTAACCGCGTGCCCCTCGCTGCCCAATTCAAGGCCAAGTCCTTCGGTCTGTTTTCCGCCTATGCCCGCACCACCAGCGGCGGCGTTTATGAAACCGGCCTGCGCAGTGAAGTGCCCGGTGCCCTCAATGCCCTGCGCGACGGCCGCCTAGCCGGCAAACCCTTCGTCGATCATAACCCAGCCCGCCCCGTGGTAATGGTAGATCTCCAAAAGGACGTCCCGGGCATGCATTCCCACGAACTCAACTTTGTCCCTCTTTCCGGCGAGATCGACGACGTGTTTGAGGTTGACGCTTCAAATCGAAGCAATGTGATCACCGGTAACACCACCACCCGCGGCATCAAATCCGGCACTTATCTGGAATTGCCCACCGGGCCGATGATGACCATCGCTGACTTCCGGCGCTCCAACGCGCTGACCACTCCTTTTCTACCGAATTTTGTTCAGCCCGTGGCTAACTCCCGGGTGTCCCCGCTGATGAGCACCGACAAAGTGGTAGAACCAGGGGTAACCACCTATCCGCTGCTAGATACCAGTGTTTTGGCTAACCACGCGTTTTACGACAAATTCTTCTTCTCCACACTCGCTCCCATGTACGGCAAATCCACCGAAAAAGTCCTCGGCGATTTCCTCGATGGCAAGGCGTCACTGTGGTCGCAGGCACTGCAGGCCTATCTGCCCGCCGGGCGCAGCAACGCCGCAGCCGCCACGGAATTGGTGGCGGCCGGCAAGCCGAGTCCCACTGCCTATCAGTTGGCCGCCGAATACCTCATGGTCAGGGGCCCATTCAACGTCAACTCGACGTCCGTCGATGCCTGGAAAGCCGTGCTCTCCGCCCTTAACAAGTCGCCCATCCCGGTGCTTTGGCCCAAAAATCTGGATCTAACATCGGAGACGCCATATAACACGCCGATTTTGCCGATGTCGCTGCTCAATGGCGGCAGTGCCACCGACGGGGCCATCAACCCGCACCGAATTGACAATTTCAGGGCTAACGAATGGAATGGTTACCGTGAGTTATCAGATCCGCAGATGGATGCCTTGGCCACCGCCATTGTGGACCAAGTGAAACTGCGAGGGCCGTTCCTTTCGCTCTCTGAATTCGTCAATCGCCGCATCGGCCCGGACTCTGAAATGACCCGCAACGGAGCGCTTCAGGTTGCCATCGAAAAGTCCAAAATCAACAGCGGCGTGTTTGCTGCCCAGGTGCCCATCACTTCCGTGGATATAGGCAAGCCCACGTTGTATAAGTATAAGACCATGGGCAATGTCTTGGGCAACCCTGCTGAGGGCGCACCTGGATGGATCAGCCAAGGTGACCTCATGCGCATCATTGAGCCACTCGCCACGGTCCGCGCTGATACCTTTGTCATCCGCACCTGCGGCGAAGCCACCGATGCCGCCGGCAAGGTCACCGCCCGCGCCTATGCCGAGGCCGTCGTTCAGCGCCTCCCGGAGTACGTCAACCCGGTGGACCGCCCCTCACTCAATGTCTATGATGACCCAAGCGCCAATCCCATGAACCGCTCGTTCGGCCGCCGCTTCAAAATCGTCTCGTTCCGATGGCTTTCCAGCCAAGAGATCTAACTTACCAGCCCAAACATAGAAAACCATAACCCATGAAAACCCGCTATTTGATGATTCGTTTTGTCCGCAGCCGCAGACTCGCCGCCGGTCCTTTGGCCAGTGCTCTGAGCGTGCTTTTTGCCGTCACTTCCGCCCATGCCGCCAGTCTAACATGGGATAACGGTGTTGGCACAGACAACTGGAATTTGGTTGATGCCAACTTCGGTGGTTCGTGGATCAATGGCGACACTGCCGTCTTCGGAGGCAGCTCTGACAGCACCGTCACCATCAACGCGTCAGGTATATCCGCCAACGGGGTGACGTTCAATGTTAACAACGACGTTCTCGCCCAAAGTGGCGGTTATAACCTCGCCCTGACCACGCCGTGCGCGGTGGTGGTGAACGACGGTCTGAGTGCATCGATTAGCGCCCCTCTTGCAGGCAGCGCGGGCTTCACGGTTGAAAGTAACAGCGTCAGCGGAACTGCCGGTAGTGGCGGCACCCTGACCACCAGTGGCGTCAACACCGTCACTGCCGGTTCGTTCATCGTCGGCAGCGTCTCGTCTGGCAACACATGGAATTTGAGCGGCGGCGGCACAATCGCCAGCGGCACGGGCATTCGCAGTCTCTATATCGGCAATTCAAGTTTATCCGCTGGCTTGGCGACCACTGGCAATAACGCCGTCGTGTTTTCCACACCCGGCAGCGCGACGGGCCCGACGTTCAACCTGAGCGGTAACGGCGGCCGCATGACGATGGGCTATGCGTCCTCGGGTAACTCGCTGACCGTTAACAATGGAGCCTACGTCGCGCAGACGAATGGCGGAGGGACGAACACCTGGACAATTGGTGCCCTGGCCACCGCCACCGGCAATTCGATGACCATTAGCGGCACGAGTTCGACTGTTTCTTTCGGATCCAACCAAATTCTTGATGTCGGAATGGGTGGCAGTAATAACAGCCTTACCGTGAGCAATGGTGGGCTGCTCAGGGCATCGAGACTAGGCGTGGGTGATGGCGGCGGGTCTCACAACTCAGCCACGATCCTTGGCACGGGGGCTGGCAGTTCCGCCACCGTTACATTGAATGGCAGTACCAACGGGGTGTTTGAAATTGGTTCGGGCAGCACGGCCACATCAAACTTTGTGTCGATTCAGGCGGGCGGTGTGATTAACCTAACTGCCAGCGGCACCTCACGCAATTTTTCCATTGGCGGCAAAGGCCAGCAGAACAGCCAAGCGGCTGGCGGCAGCAGCAACTACCTCGAAATTACCGGCCCAAGATCGGCATTCAATATGACCACGGCACTGCCTTTGGTCGTCGGCGGCACCGCAAGTGGAGCAGGCCCGGGCACACTCATCGATGGCGGTGACAACAACCATATTGATATCAGCAGCAATGCCAGCATGACATTGACTAACACATCGCTCTATGTGCTGGGATCTACGTCGAACGGCAACACATCGATCAATCTCGGCAACGGCACAGGGACCAGCACGCTGACGCTCGGACAAACGGCAAACTACACCGCGGGCGTTCTCCTGAACAATGCCAACGGCCGCCTCAATTTCAACAGCGGCCGCCTGATCGCCGGGGTCAATGGCTCACTGGTATCCGGGGCCGGCCAGATCGTCCTCAACGGCCCGGCCTATATCTCGACCATCCAGGCGGCCAGCACAATTGGCAGCGTCATCAGCGGCGTTGGCAGCCTCAGCAAGGAAGGCAGCGGCACCCTCACCCTGGCTGCGGGCACCAACACCTACAGCGGCGACACCAAGGTCGTCGGTGGCACTTTGGAGCTGTTGAGCGCGAATCCTAACAATCACGCAGCTGCCGTCACGATTGACACCAGCCTCGCCAAGCTAAATCTCAATTTCGTAGGAGACAACGTGGTGGGGAGTTTGGTCATCAACGGGGTGAGTCTGCCAGCCGGCACCTATGGCTCCACCTCATCCACTGCGCCCGTCGACAATCAAAACGATGCAGCCTTCGCCGGCACCGGCACCCTAACCATCAACGGGGCCGCGCCTGCGGTAACCTACGCGTCGTGGGCTATCGACAAGGGGATTGGTGCTGCGCTTCCCAATGATGACTATGACAACGATGGTGTGTCCAACGTGGTGGAGATGCTGGTTGGTGGCGATCCGAAAAGCGCCATGGATGCCGCATTGCTGCCGAAAGTCGCCTTGGTGAGCAACCCCGGCTCGCTGGTCGGCGACTATCTGGAATTCACCTATCGCCGCAGCGCTCTATCGGTGAGTGCAGGGGTCAGCGCCACCTGTCAGAGCACCACGGATTTGCTCTTGCCGTGGACCACGGCAACCAACGGGGTGAATGGCGTGGTGGTCATTGAGACCGCTGGCTTCTATGCCACTGGGGCCTCGGCTATCGACCGGGTGCAGGTGTATGTGCCGCGTGCCAGTCATGCCATGCTTTTCGGTCGCTTGCAGGTGACGGTGCCCTGATCCGCAGGATTTTCCGCGGTTCACGGCTGGGTGACGCGGGCCCGCAAAAACCCGCTGCCGGCCAGCCCGATGGAACCCGCGAGACTGAAACTGCGGTATTCGTATCCGGTCCCGGCGGGCGGCAAGCCGCTGGTGACCGGAGTGGCCAGCACGTTGACCGTGGCCCCAAACGCGCTCAATGTGCTAGCACCCTCGATCGTGTAGGTGATTCCGTCATGAGTGGCCGCAGGTGAGGGGGCCCCAGTGAAATCGGGAGTGCCGGCTCGCACCGCGATGGTTAGAACCAGAGTGCCGGGATCGGTTCCGGCCTGCGTCTGGCTTGTTGTTAGGACGTGCACCTGGCCGGAGTCCCCTCCGTTGAGCGGATCACCGTTGAACGCAAACTCGTAGAGGTTGGTTCTGCCGTCGCCATCGGGGTCGTCGCTCGCGGCAGCTGCGGCTCCCGGGCGGATCCCCGTGATATGCGTTTGCGCCCAAACGGTATAGGCCGGGGCCGAACCGGCAAGCGCATCGATCGCATTGAACCACTGCTGGGCAATCGTGGCGTTGCCAGTGCTGTTAGGATGAAGATTTCCAGTGGCGATCATATTGGTGGCGAAGCCGCTATCCAGAGGTGTGAATGGATCGACAAAATGCACATCACGGCCGAGTGCCTGCTGACTGGTGACCACGCCTGGCAAGCCCGAGTTGAAGGCGGCGGTGTTGGTGATGGTGTTAGGAGTTGGGACAAGATTGGTTCGGTTAGGCGGGATGCTGGCGACGAGTACCGTTGGAGTGCCAACGCCTGGCAAGGCATAGATCGCGTTGAGCAGTGTGTTGATGTGGGCGATGAGGCGGCCCGGGGAAATTCCGGAGCTTACCGAGTCATTCACATCGTTGGTGCCGAGCATGATGAGGATCACATCGGGCTTGACGCTGGCCAGTCGGCCACTGGTCCAGAATGTTGGCAAGTTCTGGGTCATACCTGTGCGGCTGCCCAAATTGTCACCGATGACTGATCCGGAAATGCCCGAGTGGTATTGATAGAGGTTGGTCTCGGGAGTGTCCCCGGTGTTAGGCAAGCCGTCCACACTGTCGGTGTAATGGCCGGTGTAGCTGAACGTGTAGCCCTGGGCGATGAGCAGGTCGTAAAGCGACTTGCGCGGGGAACCGTTGGGATCGTTGTCGAATTTGCCAAGAGTAATTGAGTCGCCGAAGAACCACAGAGCCCCGATGGATTTGGAGCCCGGGATGATCCCGGCCTGCAAGCCTGCGGCTGCCAGCAGGGAGGCAAGAAGTGGGATGGGCAATTGGCTCGGGATCATGCGACTGAGGAATTCGGGTATATGGGTTTTGTGGCGCAAATACGTCATAAGCGCTATGGCCATTTCAGGCTCCTCTGTGTGGGCTATTTTTGCGGTGGTGGTGCCACGCTTTCACCGCGCATCAGCTTGAGGGGCAGGCTCACGGTGCTCTTGCCTGTTGGTGGGCCATCTTCAATCCAGTGGGCGGCGAGTTCCGCTGCGCGCTCGGACGGATAGGCGAAGTAGGTGAGCTTGGGACGGTACCAGAGGTTGGATTCGCCACCGCCTAACAATACGACCGAGACATCGGCGGGAATCCGCAAGCCTTTGGCGGCGAGGAAACATTGGGCGGCAAGGAACTCGTCCCACATGAAAAAGATCAGCGCGGTGGGCACCCTCGTCGCCACCAATTGGGCCATCACGCTCCATACCACCTCAGGATCGCTGGCTACCACCGCGGGCACATGATAGGTTGGCACGAACGTTTTGCCGGCTGCATCAAAGACGCGGCGGAACAGGTTGCGCATTCCGGCCACGAAGTCCGGGTTGCGTCCGAACATCAGCAGGCAAATGCGCTCGTGGCCCATGGCCAGCAGTTCCGTTAGCATATCTGCGATCGCATCGCCTGCATGCACGCCTACCGTTGGAATGCCCGTATCGGCCGGATTGCCGCCTAGAAACACAGTGGGCACCCGGCCGGCCGCCGCCCATTTTGCAAGATCCAGGCTGCCCTCCATCACCAACATTTGGTCGGGTTGTTCCAACTCCACCAAGCGGTCCCAGGCGCTGCGTGGCTTGCGGCAGCCGTCGAAGGTGACGCCATGGTAGCGCAAGTCCATCTGCGGCAGCCAGGTCCGCAGATGCGACAGAAACTCCAAGCCGAGGCGCGGGATGAGGTGCATTGGCTCGCGGCCGAGGCATAAGACGCGGCGCGGTGCCGGTGCCTGGGGCGGCGACGCAAGGCCGCTGACCGCAGCAGCCGGCAGAGGTGCCACTCGCAGTCGGCGCTTCGGTCCATCCGAAATAAGAATGCCGTCGGCGACCAGTCGCTCCAATGCCTGGCGCAGCGTATGGCCGCTGACTTGCAGGGTTTCGCAGAGCATCCGGGTGCTGGGAATCCGGCCGCTCCAGCGGCCCTCCGCCAAGGCCAGCAACAAGTGCTCCCTAGCAAGATCGGAGGTGGATTTCTTCAGGATTGGATTCATGAGATATGGAACGCTGCGGCAAACATTGCCGCAGATTTTGCGTGGTTTCAAGTTTGCATCTGGTGATTTTTCACTCAGTTTAGCCGCTTCGCGTATTTCAGACCTCTGCCATTCCCACCATGAAATCTAATACCTATCGGTTCGTCGCCGTTTTCGCGCCGATTCTTTTTTCCGCAGGTCCCTCGGCCCTCGCCGTTACCACCGGCAATTGGAATTATGACGGTTCCACCGCCGCCAGCAACAGTTGGAACACCGCCGGCAGTTGGACCGGTGGCATGCCAAATGGTGTGGGCGACAGTGCGGCGTTTTCCTTAAACATCACCGCTGCGCGCGCCATCACTTTGGATGGCGACAAGACCCTTGGCACCCTAACTATTGGTGACCCGACGACCTCCTATTTTGGATACACACTGAGCACCGGAAGTCCGGCAGGAAGGCTTATTTTTGACCAGACCGGCGTCGCCAACGCCACGATGAGCCTGCCGGTGGCCGCGACCACGGCCACCAACACGATCAGCGCGCCGGTTCTGCTCAACGACAACTTGGTCATCAGCTCAGCCATCACCTCCACCTCGGTGAATGCGCTCACGATGTCGGGCATCATTGACGACGGTTCGGGAAGTTTCTCCATCACCAAGAACAACACCTTCCTG
>CAIKHZ010000255.1 GCA_903827375.1 Akkermansiaceae bacterium | reverse complement strand
TGTCGATGGGTGGCATGGGTGGATGAAGGATGAAGGATGAAGGATGAAGGATGAAGGATGAAGGATGAAGGATGAAGGATGAAGGATGAAGGATGAAGGATGAAGGATGAAGGATGAAGGATGAAGGGGACTTAAGCCTTTGGTGGGCGGCGCTTGCCGTTTTTCTTGGTGGAGCGTTTTGATTGCTGCGGCTTGCCCACAGCTGGATTTTTTTTCGATTCAACTTGGCTTCCAGCTGGGTTGAGCGGCGGCTTGGTCGAGGCCGCCACCTCCTCTGGGACGGCCCCTTTGGCACTCCTGATCAGATCCCGCCAGAGAGACGCCTCCACCACCTCTGGGACGGTTTTGGGGACGGTCACAGGCGCAGGTTCGGCCTCGGTTTCAGCTGGAGGGGGCAGTTTGACGGAGGGCGATTCCATCAGTGGTGCCCGCGAGATGAGGGGAAATTTGCGCTCGGTGACGGGGCGAAACCTCGGGCTCGCAATCATGATGGAACGAGGCACCACCCGCCGCAGAGAGGAGGAGCCCGCAAGGGTTGCTAGCGGGCGAACCGGCACCTCATCCAGTACATGCATCATGACCGCCGCCACGAGGGTAGTTGTCAGCAGCGGGATGCCCGGCAGCCAAACCTGAGCCAAGCCGACACCGAGCCACTGAGCGGCGAGGCAGCTGATGGCGAGGATGGCGCAGCAGAGATAGCGCGGGAACCTCGGTTGAGCCGAGCTGAGCCCCAGCAACAACACCGCCCCCATCAACAAGACCAGCTCCCACGCGCCAGAAAGCCTGCGGTAAGCACGGGCCGGACCCAATCCGGCGTCCGAACGAATCATGGCGATCGCCGAGGCCAAGGTGGCGGAAAATTTGCGGGTGCTATGCGTCGCGCGACTTTGGTCGTCCCGGAGCACGATCAAACCCGGGGCTGACGGAAAAATTTCCGGTGTGCCGACGATCAAGTCTTCCGCCGCGATATCCGCTCGGGATGCAAGCGGCTTGAGGGGCAACGCCATGCGCCCGGCCCGGTCGATGGGCACCACCGGACCGGCCGGACCGAGGCGGAGGAATTCGCCAAGTTTCACCTGGATGCCCCCCACCGGCAGATTGCAACGGGCCAGCACTGTGAGCAGCGGAAAGGCGAGAACCACCGCGTTTTCATCCTCCCAACGGGCCAGCAACGGCAGTGAGTTGGCGTCGTCGTCGCCATCGTCCAGCGAGCTGAAGCCGGCCAAGGTGCCCTGGCCTTGGCCGAAAATCACGTCGGCTACCGGCACGCGATTGATGATGGGCAGGCGCGAGAGGTCGCCGTGAATGGCTTCGGGGGGGAGCGAGGCCCGGCGAAAAGCGGGCGGCATGGCTTGGCGAAATGTTCCGCGGGACAGCGGGGCGGCCTGGACGACCAACTGAAAATGGTTGAGCACCATGTCCAGCCCCTTGAGTGCACCAACATCGGGCTTTTCCCACGCCATCACCGCTGCAATCGCCGCCTGCTTGGCACCAAGTCGCTGCAAGTTCTGCAACACCACCGCCAAATCCACCGGCGAGGGCGGCGAGGATTGAAACACCCCGCCCACATCGTCACCAATCGACACCATCACCGGTGCCTTGCCCGCATCCGCCAGCCCGTCCGACAAAAGCGTCCGCAATTCCCACGAACCATCGCCCCCGCCCGATAAAAAAAATGGGGGTTTGGCAAAGTCGGCGAGGACCGCACAAAACGCCGCATGTTCAAACTCGGAGGCAGGCACCAGCCACCAGCACGCGAGCCCGGTGGCGGCTGCGAGACCAGCCACCAACCCACGGCGATAGAAACTTCCGGCCACAACGGGAATTAGTGGATAGCGGCAAACACGGGTGCCAGCGCGGCTTCCAAGGGCGTGGCGTTCGTTACTTCCCGGAGCAATTTGGCGGCGGTGGCGATGTGCGGCCGATACCACTCCTGCTCCCGGTGATGGACTAATTTGCCGTAAGCACCGAGCGCCTGCATCAATCGTTGGGCGGCACATTCATGAAACAAGTGTGGCTCGGGTTGCTCGTCGGAGATGTCCTCCCACAAATCTAGCAATTCAGCCCGCTCTGCCGGGCTGTGGTCCAGATAGGGATCGAATACCAGTGAGGCAATATCGTATTCCTGCCGCCCGCGACGCAGACCTTGAAAATCGATGAGCCAAATCTGCCCGTCTTTGACAAGCAGGTTCTGGGATTGAAAATCTCGGTGGACCAGATGGCGGGCCACCTTGCCCAAGCGCTCGGCCAGACTGCCAAAGGCTGGGTTTCGGCGAAGCGCACCGGCATCCAACCCAAGATGACCTTCCACCAAGTACTCGAAAAAGTACTCCTGCTCCCATCGGTAAAGTGCCGCATCAAACGGCGGCATCAATACAAAATCCTTCTCCGGCTTGGCATAAAACAGACGGTCCACCTGTTCGAGCGCAGAACGATAGAGCGGCAAGCGCTCAGCAAACGGCTGGTCCTTGAGCGAGAGCAAGTCCACGTCACCCAGATCTTCGACGAGCACCACGTGGCGTTTGAGGCTCTCAAACAGGATTCCCGGCACCCGCAGCCGACATTTCTTGAGAAAATGCCCAACTGGTATGAACTGCTCGTTATCCTCGCGCTCATCCGTCCAATGAATCCCAATGAAGGGCTGCTGCCCCTTGGTCTTCACCCGCAAAATCGTCCGCCCCGAAGCGCCGCGTTTGATCGGCTCCAGGGTGATGGAAACGGTCGGATCCACGCCAAGAAATTGGCGGGCCGTCGAAAGGATCGCGTCGGTCGGCATGGGCGCGCGAAAATTGCCACGCCCCGCCGCCTCCGCCAAGACAATTCCGAGCCCCTCTCCAATTCCACCCCCAGCCCGGCCACCCGGCCGGTACATACCCGTCATTTCTCAGTTGCCGGTGGCCCCACCAAACACCAACATGCTCAGCAGCCAGCCCCACACGCCAATTCATGCGTATCTTGCAAATGGATCATCACGAATCTTTCCTCCAAAACCCCGGTCGCCTCTGAAATCGTCGAATAATGAATAAATCCAGCACTCCCACGTCCAAAGCGCCGGTAGGATCGGCCGGGCCGGTCACCTTGGAGGCTTCGCGGCTCGATCCAAATGATGATGCCCGGCTCGTCGCCCTTGCCCAGGGGGGGGACATGCGCTCCTACGACGCCTTGGTCACCCGTCACCGGGGAAAGATTTATGCCATGATTCGCAACATGACCCATCACGAAGCTGACGCCTGGGACCTCGCCCAAGAGGTCTTCATCAAGGCATGGCAGGGCCTGCCTCACTACGAGGCAAAGGCGCGCTTTTCCACGTGGCTCTACCGCATCACCCACAACGTCGTCTATGACTGGTCCCGCAAACGCAAACTCGACAGTGCTGGTGAATTCAATGATGAGATTTTCGACCAGCACCGGATTGATCCGGCGGCGCTCACCGCACCGGGTGTCGCAGAGGCACCGGACGAGGCGATGGCCCGCTCTGAATTGCGGGTGAAACTTGCGGCTGTGTTGGCGAAGTTGTCCCCTGAGCATCGCGAAGTGGTGTTGCTCAAGGACGTGCAGGGTCTGGCCTACAAGGAAATTGCCGACGTGATGGCCAGTTCCATCGGCACAGTGATGAGTCGGCTGTTTTACGCCCGTCAAAAACTCCAATCCATGCTCCAAGATGAATACCATGCCCGATGAAACCCACCTAGCCCGTTGGCTGGACGATGACTTGGATGGCACCGAATTGAGCGCCTTCGAGGCAACCTTCCACCCAGACGCCACCTTGCTGGCCCGCCGCCAAGCCCTGCGTGAGTGGCGCTCCACCCTCACTGCGGCCATTCCAGCCGCCGTCGAACTGCCCTATCCAGAGTTTTTCAATCACCGGCTCGCCAAGGCCATCCGAGAGATTGAGCTCAACCCACGTCAACCCCATCAACCCACCTCACCGCCTTCCCCGGCGTTTTGGCGCGTTTGGTGGATGCCAGCCACAGCCGTCGCCGGGATGGTGCTGGCATTTTGGGCGGGGACCCAGACCGTGAGGGGCACCCGGATGGTCCCCTTTGCCAATCCCGCGCCCGCACCGGTGGCCCTACATCGCCCAACGGTCTATATCCCCGAACACGGCGTCGATGCAGAGTACTTCACCAGCCCCGACGCCGACGCCGCCGTCATCGTTCTGGAGGGCGTCGAACCCATCCCAGATAGCCTCGATTTCTCGGAATCCGTCGGCGAAATCGCCACCGATAATATGACCGCCGCAACGGAATCTCCCGAACCTACGGAGGTAACCCAATGACCCGCCGGGCAGGCTTGGCCATGCTCGCCGCATCCTTGTGCGGGCTGCCCATGCACCTTGCCAGCGCCCCGGAAGATCCCGGCAAAACCGTCATCGGCAAGGTCACCGTGACGGTCTATTATGCGACCGAGGGTGACGCTGCGGCCGCCGGGGCAAAGGCGACGGTGGTGGCCAAGGCGATGGAGCAGCGCCTCCGAAATACCGAAAAACTCCGCTTCAAGCAATACCGCCTGTTGGGGGACGATACCCAGCCGCTGTTCCGTAGCTACGAAAATTGGGCCCGCCCGCTCAAACCATCCGAGGAAGTCCTCGTCAAGTTCGAGGCCCGCAACCACCCAACCCCCCAGGTCACCCATATCGACCTCGAATTGTGGCTCAGTCATAAGAAAATTTTGAAGACCGACGTGTTGTTGGGGGGGGATCACCCGTTGTTCGTACTGGGGCCGGAGTGGCGTGGTGGTCGGCTCATCATCGCAGTTTCTCTTGCTGGCGAGAAAAATGTGCGCTAGCTTCAGCGCCATGCGCACTGCGATTTACTGCTGGCTGGCCATGACGGGATTCCTTCACGCGGCGGCACTCACGTTCGAAAAGGAATTGTTGGAAATCCACGCGCCGCCTGATGCCACGGCCATCGTCGCGGACTTCAACTTTGAAAATAAGACCGACCAACCGGTGACGATCGCCAAGGTTGATAAAACCTGCTCATGCATCGGTGTGCTCGTTGCCGATAGCAAGTTGATCTATGCGCCGGGCGAAAAAGGCCAGATCCGCGCCACCTTCGACATGGGCAATTTCTCTGGCGTGGTCAATAAGACGGTGGTGTTGTATCTGGACAAAGACGTCGAGGGCCAACCATCGGTGACCCTCACCGTGGAGGTCCACATCCCGGTCCTCGTCGAGCTCAAGGAGAAAACCCTCAAGTGGCTCGTCGATGCCGCGCCGGATACCCAGACCATCGACGTCACGATGGATTATGCCAAACCCATCAAAATCACCTCTCACAGTTGTACCTCGGAAAACTTCAAAATTGAGGTCAAAACCGTCGAGGAAGGCAAGCATTACCAGCTGCTAGTCACCCCGCATGAGACCAAGGAACCCGGCTTGGCCATCATCCGCCTCGAGACGGATTGCGATATTAAACGCCACCAAATCCTCCAGGCGTTTGCCGTGATCCGCCGAGAACTCCCACCGGTGCCATGAACCTCGTGGCTCAAACTGGCATTGTTCTAACCATTGCGCTGGCCGCCGCCGGCACCACCTATCTGATCCAAGGTCCGCCCGTCCGAGCCGTCCACTGCGACGCCGCCAAGCTAAAACCCGACGAGGTGTGCCTGGAGCGGGTGATGAGCGAATGGCAGGGGCGGGTGCTGTGGGTGGACGCCCGCTTGCGCGCCGATTGGCAGCGTGACGGGATGGCCGGAGCCGCCTTGTGGAACCTCGATGCCGGTGAAAACATGCAGACTTTTGAGGCGGAGGTCGCTGCCCGCATGCTCGATGGACTGCGGGTCGTCGTCTATTGCGATAATGAGGATTGCGGAACCAGCAGGCAAGTGGCCGGGCGCATCAAGGCCTTGCAGTTGGGCAACGAGGTGTTCGTCCTCTACGGCGGTTGGCGGGCCTTGAACGCCGCCCAACTCACCAAGAATTTCAAGCTAAAGTGAGCCTCCTGCCCAGTTCCCCGGTTCTCACCGCGGCGACTTAGCCGCAGAACTCCGTGTTCGACCTCAAATGCGCCAAAGTGTCGAGCAAAGTCAATTCTCTGAAATGGCCTCAAAACTCAGGAACTCAGGAGCCGCACAAGAAACTTTGTCACCTTGTAGCGGCGTGTCTATGACCGCCGATGACCCTGAATCGCCAATGAACCCGCCGCCTCGATATGGGTCATCTCATGCACATCGGCGGTCAGAGACACGCCGCTACAACGCAGCTCATTGGCACATCGGCGGTCACAGACACGCCGCTACAAGACGCCTCAGAGGTGGGGTAGCAGCGTGGCATGCCTTGGCACTCCATTCAATGAGGTATCCAGGGTGAGTCGGCGCGCCATTTCCTCAACGGCCCGTCCTAACAAATCCACGTCGCCACGGGCATCGTGTCGGCGTAGGTCGGTGTCCCGCAAGCCCAGGCGTGACTTCACGTGGTCGAGGGAATGCCCGGTGCCACGGGTGCTGCCAAAAAGCATCTTTGAGATATGTATCGAGTCAATGCACTGCGCCTCGCGAGTCGGCAGGTGGTGGCGCAGGCAGGTGGCAGTTAGAAATTTGCCGTCAAAGCGCTTGCCGTTATGGGCGATGAGAGTGGAGTCGCCAGCCCATTTGGCAAAGCCGCAGAGGACATCTTCCGGCCTCGGAGCATCCCGCACATCGTCGTTGGTAATGCCTGTGTAACTGGTGATAAATGACGAGATGCGCTGGCGCGGCCGGGCAAAGCTGAAGAAGGATTCCGCAGGGCACAGGCAGCCCGCTCTCATCCTAACTGCGGCGATTTGGATGAATTCGTCGGATTCCGGATAGAGGCCGGTCGTCTCAAGGTCATAGATCACAAAGGCGTCTCCGGCGTGGAAGCAGTCGGTCCAAATGAATGAGTGTCCGCAGGTGGGGCATGAGAACCGGCGTCCCATGAGGGACTTGGGGCCACTCAAATGCTGACAGCAGGATGGATTGGGGCAGGGGATTTTCATGAGGGGTAATATCCGGGCCGCAGCGCCACGAGGCGGTCCTTGCTGGGAGCCTATCGTTCCAGCCCACAAAGGGCAACAGATCGTTTGGGGTGTCGTAATTGTTGCTAGGACTATTTCTCTGTCCCTTTACATAGCCGGAATGATGGCTGGCCGCCGCGCCTCCTATGGCGCAATTTCTGCGTCCCCTAAAACAAGTCTAAGCTGCTGTCGCTAGGTCAAATTCTTCGTCTTGCGTCTAGGGTCTGAGGCAAAGCCGCGCCTGACAACTCCCCTTCGCCAACCCACAAGTCCGGCTTGGGCGCAGGCGTGCCCTGAAGTGCCCAGGCATAGATTTGCAGGAGTTGCCGGGCCTTGGCCGCCCAAGTGAAATGCGCCCGAACATGGCGTTGAGCCCGGAGGCCGGTGGCACGGACGGCGGCTGGATCGGCCGTTAGAACAGTTAGAACCCGATGGAACGCGCGGATGATTGCGTCGCGGTTTCCCATGGGCACGAGCGTGCCGCAGCCTTGCGGGATAAGTTCGGCCGGCCCGCCATAGTCAATGACGACGGGTGCCAGGCCCAGAGCCATGGCTTCCAGCACCACTCCGCCGCCGAATTCTCGGACACTTGGGAAGGCGAAAATTTGGGCACTGGAGAGATGGCGGCGCACTTCAGCGTGGGCGACCCAACCTGGAAAATCCACTTTACCGCCAAGGTTTTCCTGGGCCACCCGTGCTTTCAACTCCGCCAGTTGAGGCCCGTCGCCGATGATCTCAAGGGTCATGCGGCCTTCCCGCAGCAAGGGCAAAGCCGCCTCTAACAAAATATCAGCCCCCTTGTAGGGGACCAAGCGGCCGAGAAATGCGACGCGCAACGGCACTCCGGCGGGCGGGCTGGCCGGTTCGACCATCACCTCAGGGAAGCGCGCAGGATCGATAGCGTTTTCAGGCAACCAGATTGCCTTGGCCTCGCGTTGCGCTCGCTTACCGGTGACTTCCCCATAGGTATGGCGGGACGCTAGGACCAGTGCTGCGGCGTGGTCGCGGGTGGCGTTCAGACCCGGCAAGAGGCGGTGGAGGTCGCGCAAATACCCGAGCCACTCGCGCTCGGCACGCCGGACCTGGCCAAAGCCAGGAGGCCAGGGGATGCCGCCGTTGAGCGGTCCCAAAATCAGGGGCACGCCAAGGCTGGCGAGCTTTTTTGCCAGATAGCACGGCGTGGTGGGACTCAACGGGGTGATGCGGTGGACCAGATCAAACTCCCCGGCTTGCAGGCGGGCACCGAAATGCCGCCACACCTTGTACTCGAAAATCGGATAGGCCAGGGTGGATAGGGCCGAGTGGATCGTCCAGCCTAGGCTGGTGCCGCCGCGCAGCAGGGTGGCGAGGCGGAAAGCCACTCGCTGGGCGGGATTGGTGATGGCGGTAAACGATTCCGGCGCGACCCCCGCTTGCAGCAGCGCCGCCTCATTGCGACTCTCGGTGACGAGGTGGGCCTCGCAGACTTCGGCGAGGGCTTGGCTGAGCGAGTAGCCGATAAGAGCCACGCTGGTTAATTCGGGATTGGCGGCTTCAGCTAGGATCAGAACACGCAAGGGCTTCATGGGATGTGAAAGGACTATTTAAAACATTCCTACTCAGGTCAACATGCTTCTCAATTTGAATTGATGAACCGCAGATTTGCGCCCATGAGAAGAAGCGAAGAAACTATTAGGTTGTTAGCTGACAGAAAAACCTCAAATTCACCTCTCATCCCCTCGTTATCTGTGTGCATCTGCGTGCATCTGCGGTTTGCTTTTCTTTCGTGGGTAATAGGCATGCGCCAGAGTGGTCGCCGCGACGATCACGGTGGCCTTGCCCCACCCATACCACGCGGAGTTGGCAGCCAAGACATATACCGGCACCCCCAGCTTGAGTGCCACCCGATCCAGATACGGGAACAACAACATGTGGGTGGGGAAAATCACGATGCTCGCGGCGGCCATCGCCTCGGATACCCGCCAGGCTGGCAGACGCATCGAGACAAGGGTCCACGCCAGAATCAACAATCCACAGGCGGGAAGCGCCAGGAGCGGGTTGCCGAGGCTCCCGATGCGCAGGTCCAGGCAGTGGATATTGAGAATGGCCGACCAGCTACCTAACAACAAAGCTGCGATCGCCGCCAGCAAGGCCAGGCGGCCTGCTTGCTGCAGCCTCTCGTCCCAAGCCGCGACGCGTGCCCAGTGGCCAATGGCCAGACAACCAGCGGCCAAGCAGCCGCTTTCCAATTCCCAAGGCAGGGCCCAACCGACCATCAGAAAGCCGCCAGTGACCACTGCTGCCATCGACAGGGCCCTGGCCCACGGTCGTTGGATTTGCCACACAGCAAAGGTGATGAGCAAGCCGCTGATGAGCCCTGGAAAAAACCACAGGACCAGCGGATAGAGATCGGCGGGGCTATCGTGCGAGGCGCTGGCATACAGCAGCGAGTAGAGGCGCCCGCTAAGCGCTACCGTCAACGGTTGTTCCTGCTTAAACACATAACAATACGCCGCCGTGCCCAGCAGACCAAACCACCCGTAGAATTTCACGAGCTTCCAAATCCGGCGCTGGAAAAACGTCCGCAGGGGAACGGCAAAGGCACCAGGAGTCAGCAAAAACCCGCTGAGAAGGAAAAATAGCGGCATGTGAAACCCATAGATCCAGCGGTGCTGTGCTGGCGGCAATGCCGTATGCCCAGCCACCACCAGGAAAATTCCGAGTGCTTTGAGGTGATCGACCCATGGATAACGGCTATAACTCATGGCTTAGGTGCTTTTCAGCAAATGAAGGGCTGGGGATCAGGCGGCGGATGGTGGCGGCAAACGCGCGGCGGAATGCCTCCAGCGACATCGAATCGCGAACCCGTGCAACCAACTCCGCAGCCGGAGCCGACCGGCCTTGTTGGATGAATCGGGTGAGCGTGGCGGCGAGCGCGGCTGGGTTATTAGGTTCGAAGCGCCATTCCACTGGCAGCAGGTCCTTCATGCCATCGCGGTCGCTGCCGAGCACGGCAGTGCCTGAGGCGAGGGCTTCCAACATCACCAGCGGCAGACCTTCATAGCGGGACGGGATGACCAGGGCGGCGAGGGCTTGATAGAGCGGGGCGGGGTCGCACCACGGCAGCAGCGTGGCGGAGAGCCGGTGCTCTTCGATGAGTGAGCGCAGTGCCTCGATATCCGGCCCGTCGCCGGCAAACACCAGGTGGCAGGAGGTCGCGAGTGAGGCATTCGCGGCAAGTGCTTGGACGAGGAGATGTTGTTGCTTTTGCCGGAACTCGATACGACCGATGATGCCAAAAAGGATTTTGCCTGTTGGCAGGTTGAGTTGCTGACACGCTGCAGCTGTCTCGCCGCCGGGTTGGAAGCGCGAGGTATCCACGCCGTTATAGACGATGTGGATAGGCGCGCTGACACCGCGCCGTTTGAGCAGAGCGGCCATTTCATCGCTGATGGTGATGAAAGAATCGGGAAGCTGAAACAGACGGCTGGCAAACACATCGCGCAACGCTCCTAAGCGGGCACCCATGGTCGCGTTTGAATGGGGCACCGGAATGTAGCTGGTGGATGGGATGGCGGCCCGACGGGCGGCCAGCAGCGCGAGAGACGAGTGCTCGATATTGCCTTGGATAGCGACTACCAGCGAGGGCCGGAGTTGCTCGAAGCGGTGGGCGAGGCGGCGGGCTCGGGACGGTTGAAGTGGGTTGCGAAGCGACTCGAGCTTTGAGGAATGATAGTCAAGCGTTTCGAGCCGCAGTTGGGGATGGCTGGCGGCGAGGGCAGTGACTTTGGCGCAGAGCTTGGAGTTGGCAGCGGCGGCGAAAAAATGCAGTGGCCCGGCAAATTCCGACAGCACCGCCTCCAAGCCTAACAGTGCCATCACCTCATGACCGCCAAACACCGGGCTATCATCATAGAATATCAGACTCATGATGTGGGACGCAGGTTGAAGCCTTCCCATGCGCCGTAGCGTTGCCAGAAGCGAGCGAGCCCGGCGAAGGGAATCCCTGAAATGTGGCCATGGCGAACACACCATCCCAGGTCGCGGGCGAAATCCCGTGCAGACCCTAGCGCAACCTGTTGGAAAAACTTCCTGCCATGGGCCGGGGTGTTGCCTGCCATCGCCAAGGCAAGTGCGTCGCCGCGGCTGCGTTTTCTGACTTGCGCCAGAGAATAGTTGTGGGAATGCATGGCCACGGATTTCCCGGCATACACAATCTGATATCCAGCAGCACTCAGGCGGCGGGTCCACTCGTCATCCTCGGCATATTGCAGGTCCTCGCGGATCGGATGCTTATCTAACACAGATCGCCGGGTGGCACAACTGACCATGCTGAAGAAGTGCCCCCAATTCTGGGATTCGCGGTTCGGTCCAAAACAGCGCTCGTAGTCATGGGCGAACACCGCCCGGCAGTCAGGGCGCGGAATTTGACGTGAAAAGGCGGCTCCTAACTTGGGATTTTCGAGGCAAGCTGCAAGCAATTCGCTTAGCCAGGTGTTGCCGACAGGAGTGGCGTCTGCATTCAGAAAGACCAGCCACTCATGAGAAGCCACGCGGGCACCTTGATTGAGGACCACACCCGGGACATAAGTGCCGAGGGGAATTTCAATGAGCTTGGCGGGCTTGGCATGGTTGACAATTTCAATGGAGCCGTCAGTTGAGCCGGAATCAATCACGATGAGTTCGATGTCCCCGGCGAAGTCTTGGGCGTAGAGTTGGCGGATGGTTTCTCCGATGGCCCATGCCTCGTTGAAGCTGCGCATGATCACGGACACGGCTGGCGGCTGGGAAGTCATCGGTGGCGGTCCTCCGCCAGTTGATAGATATGTTCGAGTTGTGTGTTCACCGCAGTCCACGTGTAGTATTCTCTCATTTTCGCATGGCCGGCGGCCGCAAGGGCATGGCGCAGATTGAGGTCGGCGGCGAGGCACTCCATGGCGGCGGTTAGAGCAGCGGCGTCGCCTGCGGGGAAATGCAGGCCGTCGCGTTCATGAGTGACGAGTTTGGAGAGTCCGCCAATGTTGGATGCGATCACGGGCAAGCCGGCGGCCCAGGCTTCGAGGATGACGATTCCGAATGGCTCGTGGCGCGAGGGCAGCACAAAAACGTCAAGGGCAGCGAGCAAATCACGGTGGCCGGTGGTTTCCGCCACCACTGCCGGATGCAGCGTGACAAGCGCCTCAAGTCGGTGACGACGGATCAAGGCGACAATCTCCTCTTGATAGGCTGGCGCAGTGATCGGCCCGCCCAACAACAAGCGCCACGCCCGATGCGGAGCCGATGCGACCAGCGAAGCAAACGCCTCGACTAACAAAACCTGATTTTTTTGGGGATCGATGCGGCTGAGGCAGCCGAAGCCTATGGCTTCTTCTGGCCAGCCGAGGGCTTGGCGTCCTGCGGCGCGGTTGGCGTTGGCAAAGGCATGCGGGGTGACGCCGTTGGGAAGGTGATAGACGCGGTCATGATCGAGTGCGGCTCGTGCTTTTTCGTATTCGGAAAACCCGACGCAGAGCACGGCATCGGCCTCGTTGATCAAGTGGCGCGAGCGGAAGATCGCGCCGAATGGCTTGCCCCACTCGAAGTGGCCTTGTTGGGCTTCGTTGACGGCGGCGGCTTCGGCAGGGGGCACATCGAAGACATTGCCATGGAGGGTGACGATGAAGGGTTTGCGGCGGAGACGTGCGGCGGTCATGACCGCGCCGCCCATTCGGCCGAGCACATGGGCATGATAGATGCGGACGTTGCGGGCGACTAGCAGGTGCCAAAACAGATCCAGCGAGAGCAGGTTGCCTCCTTTTTTGTCGAGGGCGAGCTTATCCGTCTTGGACAGTCCGAGGAATGGATAGATATAACTATAACGGCGGATTGGGATATCCCTCCAGACTTCGCGTGGAGTGGGTGCGAGGGCTCTGGACGTGTGAATTTCCGGCTGCTGGCCGCTGGCCAGTTGTTGTTTGCAGAGGTTAAAAATGACGCTTTCGGTGCCGCCCCATTCATCGAGGGCGAATCGCCGCGGAATATGCAATATGCGTGGCATAGGGAATTCTCAGGAGTTGGCGGCGGCACGCATGACCGGGAAAATATCCGTCAGCGCTTCGACCGGCAGGGTTTCGGCATTGGACAGCCAGGCAGCGGCGCTGTCCGGGTGCTCTGGGGCGTAGCCGTGCATGGCAGTGACCTTGCGCTGATTGAGAAAGGACGGCACCAGCAGCGAACCCGATGGCAACAGATAGAAGAGCTCGCCGTATTTGCGGTCTTCAAACAGGCAGCCGTAGGCGGCCAGGCGCTCATCCGTTAGAATCTCGCCATCCGGCTGCTCACTGAGCCAAGCGGTGGCCGTGGCGCGGGCGGATTCATTGGCGAACCAAAATCGGGCCATGGTGGAGTCCCACACGGCGATGTAATCGCGTCCGTACTTGAGGCCAAGTTTTTCCCAGCGTGGCAGGAGGTCGGAGCAAACGTGGACATCGGCCATGCCGTGATCGCTGAACAGGTGCAGGCGGACGTCGCGGTAGTGGCGAGACGCCAAGTCCGCGAGCGCCTCAAGGTTAGCCTCGAACTGGTCGAAGGCGGCATCGACCTGTGGATGATTGACGCCGTGTTTGTGCATGACGGCGTCGAGACGTGCTGTGAACAGATAGAGCAATTCGACGTCGCCCTTTTCGATTTCACTGCGGGCATGGGCGATATTCTCGGGATCAGACAGCCGCCAATTGGAGCGAGCCCAGGGTTTGCCTGAGTTTTGCCAATGCTGAAAAATAGTCGGTTGGCCACCGCTGATGCCACCGGGCTCGTAAATATCCTTTTTTTCGCTGTAATCGAGATAGGGCAGTTTCGAGAATGGCACGCTGTAGAGTTGGAAATAGCCAGTGTAGCCGCTGCGGCGGCCGATGAACTTGGATACCTTGTTGCGAACCCGGTGATGGCCCGCAACAATCTCCGGCAACCAGCCGAGGTGCCCCAACAGCCTAAATGGCGAGGCCCCGGCCGCTGCCTTGATAAAAAATGAAAAGTGCCGGTGCTCACAAGGCAGGGTGCCAGTTAGAATCGTCGGATCACAGGTGGAGGAGTACCCCAACAACGTCTCGCAGCGGTTGCGCAATGGCAACAGGCTTTGGGCGAAGTGCCGGCGTGAGGCCAGCGCCCAGCCCAATGCGTCGGCGAAAATAAAGATATCAATGCGCGGCTTCATTCTAAGTTCATGAACCGGGGACATCCGGGGTGTTGGGGTCGCCGGTGAAACGATGGATGAGGTGAATGAGGTGAAGGGGCGAAAACGGTTTGCCGAGCACTTCGCGGGCCCCTCCCTCACGCAGATGCTCGACGACTTGGGTGGTGGCGCGGCCGGTGACGAAAATGATAGGCAATTCCTCGCAGCCGGGGATTTTCAGCAATTGGCACATGACTTCCTGGCCGCTGAGGCCCGGCATTTCGTAATCAAGAATGACCAAATCGGGGCGCTCGAGTTTGGCGCTTTCAATCAGGGCGGCACCGTTATTGAAGAATCCGCCCTGGATGCGGTTGCGCTGGAAGTGCATCTGATA
The DNA here is from genome assembly GCA_903827375.1 of Akkermansiaceae bacterium. Taxonomy (GTDB): domain Bacteria; phylum Verrucomicrobiota; class Verrucomicrobiia; order Verrucomicrobiales; family Akkermansiaceae; genus Luteolibacter. The sequence goes on along the minus strand of CAIKHZ010000255.1, from coordinate 9,302 downwards.
GAGTTTGGAGACGACGAAGTCATCTTCTGCGACAAGGACTTTTTTCATTGGAGGATATCGAGGGTGATGATGGTGCAATCGTCGGCGAGGTACGGGCCGGAGAGTTCGCGGATCCGTTCCCGCAAATGCCACCACAGTTCTGCTGGGGGTGAGAGGCGATGGGCATCGAGGTGATTGGCAAATTCCTGCCACCCGCAATCTTCGTCTCGGCGGTCCCATTCGTAGCAACCATCGGTGACCATTACCAAGCGCTCGCCGCCCTTCAATGCGACCTTCTCGCTGGAGTAGCTCACATCGGCCAGAATCCCCAGCGGTGGTCCCGAAGGATTGAGGAAGCTGCGCTGCCCGTCAGCGCGGTAGAAAAACGTCGGACAATGGCCGGCGCTGGCATGGTCAAGCACCTTGCCATCGGCCGAAACCCGGATGATGGAGCAAGTGATGAACATGGTGAGATTGCCTAGTTGATAGCAGAGACTGCGGTTGATGGTTTCGAGAATTGTGTTAGACGCGGGTAGGTGCAGCGAGAGGTCAAAGGCCGTGCGGAAAATACTCGCGAGCAACGCGGCGGACACGCCCTTGCCCATCACATCGATCATGGCCACCACGAGGTTGCCGGCGGCGTCGCTGCGGGCGATGGCATAGTCGCCGGCGATGGTGAGCGAGCTTTCCTGAAAGATGGCGGCATGCCAGTGGGGCGAGGTGGGAGTGGGTAGAATAGGCAGCAGCGCCCGTTGGATTTCCACGGCGATTTCCAACTCATGCAGGTCCTTCTGGACGCGGTCGTGGATTTTGGCCAAATGAGTATTGGCACAGGCGATGCCGCAGAGATCGGCGAGGGTGCGCAGGGTTCCCAGAGTCCGGCTCTTTGACTCGGAAATGCCAGACTTGCGCAGCACAATGAGAGCACCGAAGTGGAGGTCTCCGGCGACGATGGGAAACACGCAGCCGGCACCGATAGTACGGAGGGCTTGGACGTCGAGATTGAGGTGGGCGAGTTCCTGAGGGATTTCCCAAGCGATTTCACGGGTGAGAGTGCCTAGGGTTCGCAGGCTGCGGTCCTCGGAGTCTGGACCGAGAAACCAGACGGCCGAGCTGAGGATATTGCGGATGGTATCGGGGATGGCGGGAGCGGCTTGAAAAAATATCTGGTCGAGCGGGTGCAGAAACACGAATTCACTCAGAGCGCCGTTGATGAAGTCACACAAATTGCCCCTTTCGATGAGACTGCCCGTGAGTCTATGGAAGACTGTGAGGCTTTCGTAGCAGGCGGAGAGTTCCTCGAGGACGCCATCGAGTTCCGGGTTGCCCGGCAGTAACCAGCTTTGGTTCGGGCAACGTTTGATCACCTCCAGACGAAATCCATGAGGACTGCGCCATGGCTTCAATTCGTCTGCAAAACTCGTGATGATGAATAAGCCGCGGCCACTCTCCGCAGTGGCATCTTCAGGCAGCGAGGGCGAACGTAACAGCGCGTCTGGAGGGCCTGTGCCGGGGTCCTGGACCGCGAGACTAATGGCGTTGGGAGTGATACTCCACTCGATGGTGATCATTTCGTTTTCATCGCATCGAGCACCGTGCTCGATCGCGTTGAACACCAACTCACTGAATACCAGCTGCCACTGGAGCAGATCCTTCTCGCTGAAGGGTCCGTTCGATAATGCCTTCATGAATGCCTGGCGCAACGGAGCAACCAGCACCGTATCAGCATGAATCGAGTGGCGCACGACACTGATGGAGGGGGGCAATGGGAGTAAGGGACTCATGCGGAGGACGGGGATAGGGTGAGATCGGCGGCCCGCAGACGTCGGATGAACGCGGCAATTGCAGGGTTGAGGGCCGCAGGCGGCAACGACGCTTGATAGACGGCGTGCAACGCTTCGTCTGGATCGCTCGGGCTGTGGCAGCCCTGACTATCCGCATAACCGAAAACACCAATCGGAGTGTGGCGAATGATGTTTTGCCAGTCTGCATTGAGGGCCTCGAATTGCTCGGTGCTGCGTGGCAAAATGCCGTAGAGGGACAGCTTGCCTTGCCACACGAGGGGAAGCCATGCGCGGCGATTGGCCAGACCGGCGCTCGCGTCACCGGGCAAGCGGCGGCCATCGAAGGTGACGAAGGAGCCAGTGGTGGCTTCGCCAGATCCGAGTAGCAGGAAGAGGAGCAAGGCATGGAGACGCTCCCGCAGTGGCACGTACGAGGTGGGCTTGTCGAGGCTGGAGAGCAGATGGGGCTCGATATGATCGAGACGAGTCAGGTGTTTGAGGCTGAAGAGCACACCGCTATCGAGCAGGCAATTTTCCAAGGCGGTGACGGGGCCGAGGAACGAGCGTGGGGAGAGGTGCGAGTTAACCACGCGATTGGCCCCGGTGAGCACCGAGCCATTGCCGATCACCGCGTAGGGACCGATCTCACAGCCGGGCCCGACGAATACCTCGTCACCAATGAAATAGGGCGCGACAAGCTTGGCTTGAGGATGAATTTTGCAGGAAAAACCAATGCTCAACAACGCATGATCCGGCCCGGCGGCCATGCGCTCAAGCCAAGCTTGTTCCATGGCGCTTGCCCGGGCGATGAGTTCCCAACCGTTAGCGGGCGGCGGTGGCGGTGCTGAGGAGCCGGGCAGCCAATCCACCAAGGTGGCGTGAGCTGGGGCATGATCAGTGAGGCCGAGCGTCGTAAATTCGAGGGTCAGCGGCCAGAGCAACGAGTCTTCCAGAATATGGCGCACGGCGGCCGGCCGGTCTGCGGCATAGATATGCACGCGGTTCATCCCGAGATTGACCGCGTGATCGAGCCAGTGGTGAAGGAGGCATTGGTCGCCGATTGTCCAGAGCGCGAAGGGGAGCGGGGAACGTCGGACGGTATCCAAATCGCCCCAGTCGGGCAGGGCCAATTCAAGCGAGGCGGAGGGCATGGAATGAAGGAGGTTGCACGTGATCAGTAGGCCCCCTTGCCAAAAATGACAGCTGGCAGGGTTTTAAGAAGAATAAGAATGTCGTAGAGCGCACTGGATGAACGGATGTACTCCAAGTCAAGACGCACTTGACCTTCAAAGTCAATGTCGGAGCGGCCGCCAATTTGCCAGAGACAGGTGATGCCTGGTTTGACGCGCAGGCGGCGCAGATGAGACGCTTTGTAGGCGGCAACCTCTCGAGAGAGTGGCGGGCGCGGGCCGACGAGGGACATTTCGCCGCGCAGCACATTGTAGAACTGGGGAGCCTCATCAATCGAAAGTTTGCGAATCCATTTGCCGACCCGAGTGACCCGCGGGTCGTTTTGTATCTTGAAGGTGACACCAGCCTGACCGTGCTGGTTAGCCGTCAGCAATGCATCTTTCAATTGATCAGCATTAACACGCATGGATCGGAATTTCCACATGCGAAACAACCGGCCGCCGGCTCCCACACGCTGCTGGCCGAAAAACACCGGGCCCTGGTCTTCAAGTTTGATGAGCAGGGCGGTGACCACGAAGACCGGTAAAAATACACACAACCCGACCAAGGCACCCGTCAAATCCAACGCCCGCTTCAGCCCCCGGGCCAACACAACCGTCCATCGCCAAAAGAAAATCTTGCGGCGGGCATTGCGACTCCAACGCTCGATAGTCCCATCGTGGGTGGTTTGGCTCCAGTAGGTGGCAGGATCAATATCCATTTTTTTTAGACTTGTAAACTATGAGGTTGCGTTTGAGAAGCCAACTATGCATTTTTGCGGAAAGAAATTCTTTCAACATTGCAGATTTTACCAAGACCGCAAAATGATTGTTCAATCGAAACAGGAAAGTGACGGCACCGTGGTGTTGACCGTCGTCGTGGAAAGCATGGACCGCAGCAACGCAGCGGAGTTCAGGGAAGTAGCAGAGCAGATCATAGCCGTTTCGACTGGGCCGTTGGTGGTGGATTGCACGCGTTTGGAATTTTTAGATAGTTCGGGCCTAGGAGCGCTGCTGCATGCGCAGAAGTTGCTGCCTGAGGAGCGGCGTCCAATTCTTCTCAGCGGGGTGGGCAGCAAGGTGCTCACGCTGTTGGAGTTGATGCAGGTGCATCGCATTTTTGCCCTAGAACCCAGAAAATGAGCTACGCTCAAGGAGATGAGCGGCCGTTATTTCGAGGGGAATCATCCGGAGTTGGAAGCGCGGCTGGAAAGTCATTTCGCGCGGGTCAGCAGCGCGTTCGAGAACCAAGGCTGGCGGGGTGCGCTGGTGCTCGGCGGCGGCTATGGCAGGGGCGAGGGCGGCGTGATGCAAGGGGCGCAAGGCATGGGCTTTTCGAACGATTTGGATTATTTCCTGTTTGATGAGGCACCGGGTGCCACGCGTTTGCAGTCTTGGTGCCGTCATATTGAGCAGACGGAAAGCGCTGAATTGGGCATTGACGTGGAGATCAAATGCCTGCGGGCGGGTTCGCTGGGCGATCCAAGCCGCTCGATGATGTTCACCGATTTGGTGGCTGGACACGTGGTGGTGGCAGGCGACGGGGGATTTTTGGAGCGGCTGCGTGTGGGCTTGGACGCTTCGCGCATCGAGGCTTCGGAAGCGGCCCGCTTGCTCTGGAACCGCGGCAGCGGGCTATTTTTTTCCAACTGCCGGATGGGTCGCCAGGGGGAGCTGGCATTTGTCATCCGCAACCACGCCAAACTCAAACTATCTCTGGGCGACGCCTGGCTGTGCCTCCATGGCCAATACTCCCCGAAATGCCGCGAACGGGCCGCACGCTTGGCGGCGGCCCAGTTGCCAGAGACTCTCGAGGGGTTGCGCCAGTGGCATGCGGAAGGCGTGGCTTTCAAATTTCAACCGTTTGCCGATGGCCAGACGTGGCCGCAACTCGTGGCCCAATCCGAACAACTCGTCGCAGCCTGGGGCGAACTGTATTTGTTAGTCGAGCAGCACCGCCTGAAGCGGCCCTTGGCGGATTTTGCCGAATACTTGGCGCTCCCCCGCTTGCTTCAGCACACATCGCTCGCCACCAACTTGGGACTAGCCCTGCGCGACCGGCTCCAACGCGGCGGCGGCTTGCGGCCTCCCAGCGACTACCCGCGAGCGGCCTTGATGCGGGCCTTGCCTTGTTTGCTAGGGCTGAGTTCCGGTGGGGTGGCCCAAGCAGGAGGTTTTCTGCCCCGACCACCCGGGGACACCTCGCAACCCCAGTCTTGGGAGACGATGTACACAAAATGGTGGGCTTTTTACGCATAAACCGATGAAACGCCTGTTGATCTTCCTGCCCTATGTGCCTTACCCCCTGATGCGGGGAACCTATCAGCGTGTCTATCACTTGGCTGAGGCTTTGGCCGGGCACTTCGACGTCGATTTGTTTTGCCTGTCCTCGGAACCGGAGGACGCCTCACATCTGGCTCGCTTCCAAGGGTTTTGTCGGCGGGTGCATTTCGAGGCGTTCGAACACCCGCCGTGGGCACCCTTTTTAACAAACAGACTGTGGCATCCCTTGCCGGTGACGGTGCGCCACTGGTGGTCCGAGCCAGTGCTCGCAGCTCTACAGGAATTCACTGCCGGCCAAGACTATGCGGTGGTGGACTTTTGTGATCTGGTGCTGTGGCCGTACGTCAAAGCGGTATTTCCGCAGCACCGGGCACGAGTGATGGATCGAAGCCGGGTGGACTGGTTGTACCAAACCGAGCTGATGCGCACGCTGCGGCAGGGATGGTTCTCCAAGCTCAAGGCCCGGGAAAACCTCGGCAAAATTGCTAAACTGGAACGGGAAGTTCGCCGTGAACTGGCCCTGACGGTTGTCTGCGGGCCGGATGACGCGACGTTTCTTGAGGAGCAACTCGGTTCGAGCGAACGGGTGTTGGTTTTGCCCAACGGGGCGAACGTCGGTTTTTTCAATGCGGACGAGTGGCCGGGCCAGCCGACGTCTGGGCCGACGGCCTTGTTTTGCGGGGCCTTGGATTACACACCCAACACGGATGGGCTGGCTTGGTATTTCGCCGCGATTCATCCACTGGTGATGGCGCGCTGCCCTGAGTTCAAAGTGATACTCGTCGGCAAGAATCCAGATCCCAAGGTGCGGGCTTACGGAGCGCTGGCAGGGGTGGAATTCGTCGGCGAGGTGTCGGATGTGCGCCCGTTCTATCAAAAGGCGTGGTTACAGATGGTGCCGCTGAGGATTGGTGGAGGCACTCGTTTAAAGATTGCCGAAGGCTTGGCAATGGCCAATCCGGTGGTTTCCACCCGGTTGGGTGCGCAAGGTCTCGAGCTGGATCAAGACGAGCACTTGCTGCTCGCCGATACGCCTGAAGAATTTGCCGGTGCCATGCTCAGGTACGTCAATGACCCCGCATTGCGCCACCGCCACGCCCAAGCCGGCCGAGCCCGCATCCTCGAACGCTACACGTGGGGGTCGCTCGGCAGCCAACTCGCCAAGCGCCTCGATTCACTAACCCCACCCCTGCCATGATGTCCCCACCACCGGAACCGCCGCTGATCGTCTTGTTGGGCCTGCCGTTTCACGATCTAACTCTCTCCGAAACCCTCAGCTATTGCCGCACGGCCATGCAGGGCAAGCACAGCCGCTACTTGGTGACGGCCAACGTGGATTTCACCACTCAGGCGTATCAAGACGCGGATTTGCGAAAAATCGTGTTTTTTGCGGACCGGGTTGTATGCGACGGGATGCCACTGGTATGGCTGTCGCGCTGGTTAGGATACCCGCTACGCGAGCGGGTGGCGGGCTCGGATCTGGTGCCCCAATTGTTGGAGATTTGTGGCAAGGATAAGTGCCCGGTGTATTTTTTTGGCAGCGACCGGGAAACCCTGCTGGTCGCAAAAGATATCCTTGAAGCCCGTTATCCAGGGCTCAAGGTGGTCGGCATCGACTCACCCCCGCACGGCGCCGTCATCGAGTGGGATAATGAGGCGCTTTGCGCCAAAATGCACGCCAGCGGAGCGCGCTTGCTGCTGGTCTGCCTGGGCTGTCCCAAGCAGGAGCGCTGGATTTGGGCCCACCATCACGAAACCGGCATTCCGCTGAGCATCGGTGTGGGGGCCAGCCTAGATTTCATCACCGGCAAACAAGTGCGCGCTCCGCGCTGGATGCAAAAATCCGGGTTGGAGTGGTTTTGGCGCATGTCCGGCAGTCCTGCCCGCTTGGTGTCGCGCTACTACAAAGATTTCCTTTTTTTGGTAAACGCCGGGTGGCGGCAAGCCCGTTCGCAGCGCCGACGCAAATGCCTCAGCAGCCAGCCCAGCGCGAGGCCCGCACCGACTCCGACCACCATGTTTACCCGCATCATTTGGAGTGGCGACTTGCACAACAACGGCTTCGCCGGCGCGCCGCTGCCAGCGGACCTGGCCCGGCCTATCATGCTGGATGCCTCCGGGGTGAGTTTCATGGATAGCAGCGGGCTGGGACGATTGGCCTCACTGGTACGCAACTGCCAGAGCGCCAAGCAATGGTTGGTGGTGGTGCGGCCTACCGCAGCCTTTCGCTCGGTCATCGAGGCGGTGCGCATGGAGGCACTTTTTCCGATGGTGGCGACGGAAGCGGAAGCTCTCGCATGGGTGGCGACCCAGCAGACCAGTGGTGGCCAGCACGCTGCCACTGCAGACGGCGTCGTATGGGTTTCGTTCAACTGCGCCCTAGACGCATCCTATTATGACAAAATGATGGCGTTGCTGGACGCGGCAATTTCCGATCATTCGGCGACGATTCGCTCGCTGGTGGTGGATTTGAATGAAGTAAGCTTCATCGACAGCCGGGCGGTTGGTGGACTCATCCGGGCTTGGAAGACCATGGGGGCTTTAGGCGGGACGATGTTTCTGGCGAGGGCGAGGCCCGGGGTGCGCGAAATTCTTTCCCTGCTGCACTTGGACAAAATCCTTCCCGAGTGGAAAGGAAATCCGCCCCAATGAACGTGCTGCTCTCCGCCGGCATGATCCAAGGTGGCCGCTCGGGTGTCGGTCGCTACGTCATCGCTTTGAGCGAGGCCCTGCTGCGCGAACATCCCACCATCCATCTTTCTGTCGCCGGCCTGGATGTGGATCGCTGCTTGTTCCCATGGCTGCCCAACGAGCAATGGCTGTCCATCCCTGCCTCCATGGCCGGCGGTGCTGCCAATTTGTGGTGGCACCAAATGCATCTCAACCGCCTGCTGGCCCGCCTCCACATCGAACTCGTGCACATTCCCAGCTACCGGCGCATGCTCTGGCATTGCTCGGTGCCGCAAGTGGCGACCATCCACGATTGCGCTCCATTCATTCTGCGCGAAAAATATGACTTCGCGCGGGGGATTTTTGGCCGGAGGGTGGTGCCGGCGCTCGCCCGCCGCGTCCAGCGGGTCATCGCCGTGAGTGAGACCACCGCCAAGGACGTCGTGCATTTCATGAAGGTGCCTGAGGCGAGGGTCACGGTGGTGCCCAATGGCATTGATCACCAGATGTTCCAACCCCCTGCGACTGCTGCGGTGGCCGCCTTCCGCCAGCGCAAGCATCTAGCGCAGCCATTTTTCCTCTATGTTGCCAGACTTGAGTATCCGGCCAAAAACCACCTGCGCCTGATCCGTGCGTTCGAAGCATTGGTGCAATCCGGCGGTTTCAGCGGCCAGCTGGTATTGCCGGGAGCCCCGTGGCACGGCGCAACCATCATTCAACGGGCCGTCGCCGAGAGCCCCTGCCGTGAGCACATCCGCCTCGAAGGCTTCGTCGATAACGCCGAATTGCCGCTGTGGTATGCTGCGGCGGAAGCCTTGGTTTTTCCCTCACTCATGGAAGGATTTGGCCTGCCTCTGCTAGAAGCTCAGGCCTGCGGCACCCGCATCGCTTGTGCCAACGCCACCAGCCTGCCCGAGGTTGCCGGACCAGCCGGCACGCTATTTGACGGGCTCGACGAACAGGCGATAACCGCCGCCATGGCTCGCTTGGCCACGATGGACCCCGCCGAGCGAAAACGGTTAGAGGAGCAGGGCAAGGCATGGGCCGCACGCTTCACGTGGTCGGCCCACGCAGCCGAAGTGGCTAAAATTTACCAGCAATCCATGACAAAAGGCATGCTAGTCTAGGAGACACATAGATTTACGCTTCATCAAAGTGGGCTGGCGCTGGCAGCCAGCGCTCCAACACAAGTGCCAACGACGCGGAGGTGATGGGCTTGGGGATGAAGTCATCCATGCCGGCCTCCAGACATTTTTCGCGATCCTTCTGCATGACATTGGCGGTCATGGCAATGATGGGAAGCTTGGGATGATTGGTTCCGCAGTGGCCCGCTCGGATCAAACGGGTGGCTTCCAAGCCGTCCATCCCAGGCATTTGAATGTCCATGAGCACCAGATCATAGGTCGCCTTGCTAACG
>CAIKHZ010000254.1 GCA_903827375.1 Akkermansiaceae bacterium | reverse complement strand
CTGACCCCATCGGCCAATGGGGTCAGTCCTCCTGAGTAAGTCGCTGTAATCCGTTGATTATCAATGCCTGAAATTTGAGGCTTTTCACTATTTTTTTGATGAGTCATGCGGCGACTTACTCTCCAACTCTATCCGCCCACCCGGCGGTTGCTGCTCGCATGGTAACAGTTGAGCTTGCTCGACCTCGGCGTGCTTTTGAGGTCGAACAGTGAGTTCTGAGCTTCAGGACTCTAGGAGCGCCAGCGCTGGGTGAGTTCGCCGTAGGCATCGATTCGGCGATCGCGGAAAAACGGCCACAGCCGCCGGACATCCTCGAGGGACCCGTAGTCCAGGTCTTGATAGAGGATTTGCTCATCTGTGGTGGAGGCTTTGGCGAGCAATTGGCCGTAGGGGTCCGAGACGAATGAACGGCCCCAAAATTCAGTGTCGCCACAGTGGCCACAACGGTTGACTGCGGCGAGGTAGCAGCCATTGGCGACGGCGTGGCCGCGCTGGACGATTTCCCAGGCACCATGTTGGGCATCGCCGAGGGCGGCCTTTTCCGTCGCTAGCCAGCCGATGGCAGTGGGATAGACGAGGAGCTGAGCCCCGCCAAGGGCCATCAGACGGGCGGCTTCGGGGTACCATTGGTCCCAACAGATGAGCACTCCAATGTTGCCGAAGCGGGTGGTCCACACCGGCCATCCGCTGTCGCCGGGGGCAAAGAAGAATTTTTCCTCGAATCCCGGGTCTTGCGGGATGTGGGCCTTGCGGTAGAGGCCGAGCAATGAGCCATCGGCGTCGAAGGTGGCGGCGGTGTTGTGATAGAGACCGGGTCCGCGCCGCTCAAACAATGAGGCAATCAACACGATGCCAAGTTCGCCGGCCAGAGCGCCAAGTTGGTCGGTGAGCGGCCCGGGCAAGGTGTCAGCCAGATCAAAAGCTGCGGGGTCCTGGACTCCGCAAAAATACGGCGTGAGGAACAATTCCTGAGTGACGACGATGTTGGCCCCCGTTGCGGCAGCTTGGCGGATGAGTTGTTCGTGGTGCGCAAGGGCTTCGGACTTGGAGGGGAAGCTGCGGGACTGGAGCAGGGCAAGGCGGGGCATGGGCGGATGCTGGCGAAGCGCTGGCCGGAGTTCAATCTGGAAACTGGAATGAACCCGAAAACCGGAGTTTGAAAATACCTGAGCTTAGATGAATCGCTGATTTCCACGGACTCCATGAATTGCAAGGATTGCAAGGATTGAAACGATTTTCAGTTGTGCAATTGGATCGATGAGCGTAAACCCCCTTGGTTTGAGCCGTCGTGCCAGACCCCATTTGAATTCTCCCATTTGATTCCATGCAAAACACATTTACTCCCATTACCGCCTACGGTGGCAGAGACTATCCCACGGGTTATTCGCTGATGAACAACGGCCTGCTCAACAAGGGAACCGCTTACTCGGACGCCGAGCGCGACGCCTTGGGGCTGCGCGGCCTGCTGCCAGCACGGATATTTCCCATTGAACAGCAGGTGAAACGCGCCCTGCGCAATTTGCGTGCCAAAAATAGCGACCTCAACAAATACATCTTCCTCAACGCCCTCCAAAACCGCAACGAGACGCTGTACTACAGGGTCGTGCTCGATCACCTCGAGGAAATGATGCCCATTGTTTACACCCCCACGGTGGGCCAGGCTTGCCTCGAATACGGCGCGATTTTCCGACGTCCGCGTGGTTTGTGGATCACCATGAAGGATCGTGGGCGGGTGGCCGAGGTGCTTGCCAATTGGCCAATCCAGGACGTGCGCCTGATCGTGGTGACGGATGGCGAGCGGATCCTCGGTCTGGGCGATCTGGGTGCCTTGGGCATGGGCATTCCTATCGGGAAACTCTCGCTTTACACCGCCTGCGCCGGCGTCAATCCCTACTATTGCCTGCCGATCACCTTGGATGTTGGCACCGACAATCAATCGTTGTTAGATGATGATATGTATATTGGCATCGACCAGCGGCGGACTCGCGGCCAGGAATATCAGGACTTCATTGAGGAATTCGTGCAGGCAGTGCAGGCACGCTACCCGCGGTGCTTGCTGCAGTTTGAGGACTTTGGCAACCACAACGCGTTTGATTTGCTGGCACGCTATCGCGACCGGATCTGCTCATTCAATGACGATATCCAGGGCACCGCGAGTGTGGCGCTGGCAGGTTTGATCGCCGCCTCGCGTTTGCAAGGGGTGAAATTGGCCGAGCAAAAGTTGTTATTCTTTGGCGCGGGTGAGGCGGCCACCGGGATCGGCGAGTTGTTTGTGGCGGCGCTGCGTGACGAGGGACTCAGCGAAGCGGAGGCGCGGGCCAAGTGCTGGTTTTTCGATAGCAAGGGGCTCATTGTTACGGCGCGCGGCAAACTGCCGGCGAACAAGTCGGCATTTGCCCAGGAGGCGGAACCCCTGGATGATTTTCTGGAAGCGGTGAAGCGGATCAGGCCGACGGCCTTGATTGGAGCGGCAGGGGTGGCGGCGGTGTTCACCAAGGAAGTGGTGGAAGCCGTTTCACAAATTAACCCGAATCCAGTGGTTTTCGCCCTATCCAATCCTACCTCCAAGGCCGAGTGCACTGCCGAGCAGGCCTATACCTGGAGCAAAGGCACCGCCATTTTCGCCAGTGGCAGCCCGTTTCCAGCGGTTGAATACGAAGGCCGGACGATGGTGCCGGGGCAGGGGAATAATGTGTACATCTTCCCAGGCGTGGGCATGGGCGTGCTGGCCAGCGCCAGTCGCGTGGTCACCGATGAGATGTTCTTGGCCGCGGCTCGCTCGCTTGCAGCCATGGTCTCAGATGAGGAATTGGCGGTCGGGCGGGTGTTTCCCACGCTTACCAATATTAGGGCGGTGTCGCTGCGGATTGCCACCGCCGTTGCACAAATTGCCCATGACTCCGGATATGCGCGGGTCCCCCGCCCGGCAGACATTGAGGCGGATATCAAACAACGCATGTTCGAACCGGAATACCCGTCGTACGTCTAACACACTGCCAGAAAACCGCCGCCCAATCCATGGCTTCCCGCCACTGGGTTTGTGCGGCAGGTACGGGCGGTGCGGGTGAGAATGTCCGGTTGACGATTTCCCCCTGCAAGCCTGGTGCCCACAGGGCTCCTTACAGGGGGCGAAAGTCATTGCTATTCCAATGTTTTCCAGTGGCCGAGCGACGGAATGCGGAGGGGGGCCATACTGCGGGCGGGGAACCGCTTCGAATACTGCGGACTCTCGCAAGTGGGACAGGAAGCCACATTCCACTAGGCACGGAATCTTATGATCGCTGTAGATCAAAGGTGCGCTTGCCAACCGAAAACAATGCACCACTTGACTGGGTGTAAATCTGGGTGGTGGTCAGTTCGGCGTGACCTAGCAACTGTTGGATGAAGCGGATGTCGGCCCCGTTTTCGAGCATGATCGTGGCGCAGGTGTGGCGCAGCAGGTGGCATGAGCCGGTTTTGCCGAGTTCGGCCGCGTTGATATAATCTCGGACAAGCTGGGTAAGCCGGTTGGGGGTGAACGGCTCGAACAGGTTGGTTAGTTGGCGCACGCCCATCGGCTCGCCGTCGCGCTTGCGGTGGTGGAAGAGGTGGCGCTGGTAGCGCTCCAGGATCGGCTTGGTGATCTCGGCGGGACGCATCAGGCCGCGTTCGAGCGACCAGGCGACGAAGTATTTCAGATAGGTGCGCCGCCCGGTGATGGTGCGCGGGCTGTAGTTTTGCACGCCCATCCATTCGAGGAATGATATCGTTAGGACATGCCAGCCGTGCGGGTCGTTCGGATCGCCCTGAGGTGTGAATGCCCACCCTCTCTTTTTATCATGCGGCGGGTACATACTGTGGCACCGGCCAGCACCCGCTTTAAGACGGTCATGTTGGCTGCAAGCGTCACGGTCAGGGCGCTCATGCGCCGGGAGTGGAGTACAACATGACCCGTCGAAAGATCGAGGCGTCACCGGTCGCCATGACGCGTTCCTATGGCTGCCTATCCGTCCGTCCGCTTGAAGCGTAATTCGCCAACCGACTGGGGACAAACAGAGCTTGCGCAATCCACCACCTAGTTCGTTTCTCCGCGAATCACGACACCATGCTTGAAAGGCGTTTTGACCTCATCATAGACTTGCCGCATTCGCTCGATGGAAACGGTTCTGGCAGCAGTCAAATCGTCGGTTGTGCCATAACTTTTCTTAGTCAAAGCAGGGATGACTAGAAACAACAAAACAAACAGCCGACTGTGTATTAGTGTCGTGATTTTCATAGCGTGTCGTAGTGGCCTAACAGGCGAATTGAGCCGCGTGCGGCAATTGTGTGTATTACACAGCGTGCGGCAAGGACAAACACCGCCCGGAAGGGCAAACTCCATCCGTTGGCGGACTGTGGAGAATCGGTTGGTGAGGGCCATTCTGCCAAAAAAACGATGATTTTCTGCCAAAAACCCCATAGACAGACGGCAAAAACATTGCTTGTCTGATCGCCACCGCAAGGCCTTCACCTCAAAAGCAATTTCCGGGAAACCACAAGCCATCGAAATCATGAATCGAATACCGGATACCCGAATCCATCATGGGTTCAACCTCCCACTCCTTGCCGCCGCCGCCCTCGCGGTGTTTGGCGTGGCGTCCTCCCATGGCGCAGTCCTCGGCGTTCCCGGCGCGACCCAGGTGGAATACACCTTTGGCGAAAACGGTGCCGATTGGGCTGTCAACTTCCAAACCGATGCCTCCGGCAATTGGCGGACCATGACCGGTGGCGGCGGTTCTGGACTTTGGACCGGCGGCCTGCTCTGCATCGGCAGCGCCAAGAGCTTGATGATTCAAGGCTTCTGTGATGCCTATGGAATGAACAATACCGCCGGCATGGCCACGGATTTCCAGGTCAGCATTTTCCTGTACGCGTCCGGCAGGTGGCCAGCGGTGGGTGACAACGGCACCGGAACAGCCATTTTCCACATCGATGACCTTTCACTGCAAGCGGATGGACACCCGGACGGCAGCATGACGTATTACGCCTCAGTGGCCGGCACCCGACTCGGATCTTTCACCGCATCTGAAAATCAGAGCACAGGCTTGATGGTGCAGAAACTCAATAACGTGTTCTCCTACTGGGTCAGCACCGATTACGGCACGACTTGGAGTCAATACGGACCGGATTTCTCCGCGCCAAGCGCCAAGAACGACTTCAGAAACACCCATCTGTTCGTCCGCCCCGGCGGTGGGTCTAACTATTGGGGCAATGCCGATGAGTTCAAGGTGGTCGCTGTCACGGCGCCGGGCTACGCCACCTGGGCGCACAACCACGCCGGCGACGGCGCGCCAAGCGATGATTCCAACAACGACGGCGTTGCCAACGGGGTTGCCTACTTCATGGACGCAACCGGCGTGGCCACCAATCCGGGTATCGTGGACAACACGGTCACCTGGCCCTATCTGAATGCCGTCACCTCCTTCGAGGTGCAAGTGTCCGACGATCTGGTTATCTGGGAAAATGCCACCACGGGTGTTGACACGGCCCTGCCCCCGGGTGGCCATGTGACCTACACCCTGCCAACCGGTCCCGGCATAACGAAGAAATTCTGCCGCCTGATGGTTGTGCCGTAAGATCGTCCCTTTCCGGAGTTATTGGGTTTTCTCCGGAATCCAACGGGGCCGCTGGTGCGCAACGGCGGCCCCAAATTTTCTGAATCGCTGAAATGAAAAGATGCAGGATATGTTAGAACGCCTTCGCGCTCACATGCGCGCCAAGCGCCAAAGGAATTTCCCGGCAGCAAGGTTGGCATCATGGGTTTTTTTGCCGGTGTGCTTGGATTGGCCTGGCAACGCATCCGCCAGCGTGTATCCCGATGGGTTTGCCTGGCAACGTGCGGGCGACTGGAAAACCTCCGGTGGGACTCCCACCACGGCGAGCAAGCTCGACAGTCAGGGAAACGCTGTTTGGAATTACTCCTGGGTCAGCGGCGGGGATTTCAGCGGCTCCTCCGGCACGAATCCATGGTGGCAACTTGCGCGCACGGATTTGCCGCCAGGCCAGTGGTGGCAGGTCACATTCAATGTGAAGCTCGATGCCGTCTATCAGGATGTCGCCACCTTGCGCGACGCTCCGGTGACACGCACTTTCCGCTTCCGGCAGGACGGCGCGCCCTCTGTTGGTTTGGACGATCCCGGTCCCGCCACGCCGGGCGTTCCATCCAATCCGCGATTCCCCTTCTGGCCGGTGACACCTCCGCCGACGGTGTCACCATCCGTGTCGTTTCCTCCAATCCCGCACCGCCTCCCCAGAGCGGGCGTCCGTCGCCATCGCTGTCGCCGCTGATGCCGGAGACCCCGTGAGCCGCGGCCCAGGTGGCGAAGCGGGTGTCGGCATTCCCGATGGGCTGGCCATTGAGGCGCAGATTGGTCGGCTGGCCGATCGTGCCGGCACCGATCATCTCAATCACTCCGGTCGCTCCGTTGGCCAGCACATAGCCGCCCCATGTCGGACTGGTGACGGTGTGGGTGACCCCGGACTTGCCGCCATAGACGCCGTTCGACATTGAGGACACCGTGAAAGCAGCATCAAACTGGATGCTCCAGGTGCTGAGGGCGGTGCCAGTATTGCTAGATAGGTGGAGTTCCGCCTGAAAACCACTGCCCCAGTTGGCGATGGTGACCAGGGTGAGCGTGAGTCCCGTCTGCAGGGCGTGGCAGGTCCAGCCGTCGTTGGCGCCGGGAGCGCCGGCATCGTCGTTGGTGATGGTGCCGGTGGCCGTGGCCGTGGCCGTGCCGAGCGTGGCACCCGTGGGGCCGGCGAGAGTCAGGCTAAAAGTTTCGTTAGACTCCACGGTTTCATCGCCGATGATCGTGACCGGGATGGTCTTGCTGGTTTCGCCCGGGGCGAAGACGAGGGTTCCGCTGTTAGAAACGTAATCGCTGCCGGCGGTGGCCGTGCCGTCGGCGGTGGCGTAGTTGACGCTAACGGAACTTGCCAGCGCGTGGGACAGGGTGACGGTGAAGTTGAGCGTGGAGGTGCCGAAGTTGCCCTCGCCGATGCTGCCGCCGGTGACGTTCAAGGTGGCGGCGGTACCGCTGGCGGTGTCGAGCCACTGGCTGAAGGCGGTCGATAGGTCCGGCGCGGAGGCGTGTTCGTGGCCGATTTCCCAACAACCGACGCTGCGGATCACCGCGCCACCCGCAAGCACGGTTTGGGTCGTGGACAACAACGCGCTCATTTTCCGTTTCATCGCATCTGGCGGGGTGAACCACTCGCCGTCGATCAGGACTTCCAGCGAATTGGCGTCGATGGCAGCGCCGTAGGCGGCCTGGTTCGCGGCCCACAGGTTTCTGAAGGCTGACCACGATCGGTTGTTAGATCCGTAGAACGGCAGCCCGCAGAGCCGTTTGGTGGCGGGAAAGCCCTTGCCGAGCACATAATCGATGCCGCCCTTGACCGAGGCCTGCGGCAGTTGGTCATTGGCCTGCGTCCATTGGGTTGAGCCGGGCTTTTGCATCGGGCCGTTAGCCGGGTTTTTCCAATCATAGCCGAAGTAGAAGAAGAAGTCGCAGTGGTCCTTGAGGGCGGCGAAATCGAAGCCCCCCAGATACCAACCGAGCCGAATCACTCGGCATCTAATTCATGAAGTGGGGCGGCTTCGATGCTGGATATTTTGGAATTGTTCGGGCCGATGGCGAGAAGTTCAAGCGCATCTTTTTTCATCAGTTTCCCAAGGTAGTGCTGCTTGAGCATAACCGCCCCTCCCGCGTGCCCGAACTTAAATGTTAGATCGTCTAACGGCGTCCCGATGGCGATTTGCGTGCTGGCGCAAGTGTGCCTGCATACATTCTTGGGCCATGCACCTCGCAATATCGCCTGAGCTTCCTCTGGCGTAAAACATGTGATCTCGGTATCGTTAGTGACTCTCACCGGGTCTAGTCCCTCCAACACCAAAGTGTTGCACCATGACCTAGCCGCCGATGCGGCCCAACGCCAAAATGTGCCCAACGTGACGTTGACGGCACGGCGGACCTGGGGCGATCTCGCTGACAGCGCGGCGTTCATATCGGCGGCGGTGATGTCCGCCAGAATCAGTCCGTGCAGTGGTGACAGCACTTTGGTAAGGTGCCAAGTGTATCCTCGAACCGTGTGAATGCGCAGCCCGTCACGGGTGGCGAGGAAGAGCGGCACGGCCTCACCAAATGGCATTGACGCCTCGCGGTCGAGGTGCGCCTGCTTCCATGCCTTGGCGGCTTCCAGCGGCGTGCCGGTGCCGGACAACTCCGCCAAGATCGCGGCGAGCGTTCTTGCAGCTTCTACCAAGCCGGTCTTCCAAGGTGCGAGGATTTCCCGCGCCTCATCGGCTTGGGTGGCGAGTCGGGTGCTGATGACTGCGCTTGGTGTCGGAGATCCAGTGATACTGTCCAGATATTTGCGGGTGGCCTCCCTTCTGTGGCAAGCACGGGAGAAAAACATCACCTTCCTCGTGCTCATTGGGTGAGACGGACGCGGATGAATCGATTCCTACCTGGGGTGACGGGAATGGCGTCGCGTTGCATGACCCGTTCGCGGGATGCATCGAGGGGGGTTACGGCTAGCAACTGAACGTGGTCAGCAGCGGAGGACCAGACTAGCAGATCATCGCTGACCTCGACGACGTAGGCGAGGTCAGGCGCGTCGCGCCACCTTTGGTAGGAGATTTGCAGGTATCCGTTAGTGATGGAAACCGTGGGCAGTCGGGAAAAATCGGGCGCGGTGGGATCCATATCGAAGGCATAAGTCACCAAATTGGCCAGGCCGGTGTGATAGGGATCCTCTGTGGGACCGGAGGCCAGAGCAAAGCGGTCTTGAAAGGCGGCGAAGCTGCGCAAGACAGTGATCGTGAAAGACCCTGAGGAAGTGCTTCCCAAGGAGTTTGTCGCAGTGCAATGAACCGTGGTGGTACCGATCGGAAAATTAGAGCCGGAAGGAACATCGCATTGAAGGACTAGGAGACCGTCAATGCTATCAGTCGCAGTCGCGTCATAGCTAACGGAAGCGCCATCCTTGGTGATGGCGGATGTGGTGAGATTCGCTGGAAGCGTGAGAACAGGGGCCTGATAGACGGTTAGAACCGCCGCGGAGGTGGTGGCGGAGCCCTCGGTGTTCGTGAAGACCGCGCGATAGGCATAGCCGTTCTGGGAGGCGGTGGCGTTGGCCAGAATCAATGTTTTGGTGGTTGCCGAGGCATTACTGGTGCTGATGTTGCTGAATGGCCCAGCCAGTCCATTCGCACTCACCTGCCAGCGAATCGTTGGAACCGGCAGACCACTGGCGTCAGCCGTCAAGGTGGCGGTGACACCGACGACAGTGATTGGTTTAGCCGGTTGCGTGACAACCACCGGCAGATAGCCAGCACCCGCGATGGCCATACCATGGGTGCCGCCGCCCGCCACCGCCGTGGTCCTGCGGGTCCCAAGCGCGCCGAGATTGGTGACGACGGCCACCGGGCTCAGAGCATAAAAATTGTAGGAATTGTCTCCCAACTGGCTATATTGATTGTCGCCCCAAGAGTAGGTTCTGCCGTCCGAAGCGATGACTTCGCAATGATTGGCCCCAGCCGCGATTCGGGTCACAGATTTTCCTGCGAGCACCCCGCTGGTTAGCACGGCTACCGGTGCATACGTGTTATTTAGGTTGTTATTCCCCAATTGGCCGGAATCGCCCCTGCCCCATGTGAAAACATTGCCGTCGGAAGTCAGCGCCAGGCTGTGGCCAGAACCGGCGGCGATGGCAACTACTGTCTTGGCTGACAAGACACCGCTCGTCACCACAGCGACAGGAGTTGTGGCTACCGACGAATAAGAACTGTTGCCAAGTTGGCCCGTTTGATTCGATCCCCAGGAGTAAACGCAGCCGTCGGAGGTAAGCGCCAGACTGTGGGAGGATCCGGCGGCGATAGCGATCACGGTCTTGCCTGCGAGGACGCCGGTGGCACTCACCTCGATAGGAACCCAGCTTTGTGAGGGGCCGGGTGATCCGAGTTGGCCGGGTGATCCGAGTTGGCCGGAGTTGTTCAAGCCCCATGCGAAAACCCTGCCTTCCGAAGTAAGCGCAAGACTGTGTGCCCCTCCCGCCGCAATGGCAACAATGGTCTTGCCCATCAGCGCGCCGCTAGATGTCACCGCGACAGGTACCGAACTGGCAGAATTGGTGCCGTTTCCAAGTTGGCCTGTGGAATTCCCCCCCCAAGCGAATACCGAGCCGTCGGACGCAAGCGCCATACTGTGGCTAGTCCCCGCCGCGATGCCCACCACGGATTTCCCGGCCAGCACACCCGTGGCATCAACGGCGATCGGCGCAGTGCTGTTAGATATGCCAGCCTTACCCAGTTGGCCATAATAGTTAGACCCCCATGCGCAGATCACACCGTCTGAGGTGAGAGCCAAACTGTGGGAACCGCCTGCAACTGCCTTGATCACGGTTTTGCCAGCCAATGGGCCGGTGACATCCACCGCCACCGGTTGCCTGCTGGAATAACTCCCGTTGTAGCCTAACTGACCAGATGAGTTATCTCCCCAGGTAACAAGGCGGGTTTTCGCCCAATGAAGGACGAGACTTCTGCCATCGCCGCCGAAATAATCCACGACGTAGAGGTGGGTCAAACCGCCGAACGTTAGGGGCAGAATCGAGCCTTGGGGCAAGTTATCGAAAACCCCTTGAATGAAGGAAGCTCCAGTATTTTTCAGCAGGGTGAGGTCGGTACCCGGAACTGGAGTGAATCCGAGAGTGACCGCCAAGGAGCCGGCCAGCAGCGGATGATCGCAAGTGAGCGGAGCATCCGTCTCCGCAGCGAAGTTTGCCGGATTGGAAAATGACAGGATGGATAGCGTCGCGGGGACGGAAGTAACCGACGCGACATGATTGGAAAAAACCGCCCGGAAAGCATGCCCGTGACTGGCTTGAGTGACGTTTTCCAAGACCAGAGTGCCGGTAGTGGCACTCGGATTTCCAACCATATCACTGAACGGCCCGGCACTGCCAGTGGCGCATTCCTGCCATTGAATGGTTGGCGGAAACACATCTGTGCCTGCTGCCAGAAATCTAACATTTGTATTCTGATTGCCCTGATGGACGAGCGTTTGGTTCTTGGGCTGGAGGGTCACCACAGGCAGGGCATTCCCGCCTAACAGCAACAAGCCATGACTGCTACCTGCCGCCAACGACTTGACTGTTCTCCCGGCCAGCGCGCCACTTGAGGTCACCGTCACCGGGACCAGCGAATTGGTGGTGGAACCATTGCCGAGTTGGCCGGAGCTGTTATAGCCCCAAGCCGCGACTTGCCCATCGCTCGTAATAGCAAAAGAGGATGAGTCGCTCGCAGCGATAGCTGACAGGGATTTCCCTGCGAGCACCCCGCCTGTGGCAACGGCCACCGGGACCGATTGGTTGGTGGTGGTTCCATCACCCAGTTGACCGTACGTATTGTATCCCCAGGCATATAACTTGCCGTCAGCCGTCAACGCCAAACTGTGGCTGTTGCCGGCGGCAATCGCCACCACGAATTTTCCGGCTAGAGCCCCGCTGGCGACCACGGGCATGGGCACGACGCCGTCCGAGGTATTGCCAGTACCCAATTGCCCCCAGGTATTGTCGCCCCAGGCAAACACCTTGCCATCCGATGTTAGGGCTAGAGAATGCGAATCACCCGCCTCGATGGCGACGACGGATTTCCCGGCGAGTGCGCCACTCCGATCCACCGGCACTGGCACCGAGCTGCTAGCATTTTTCCCGTCGCCCAAGGCTTTATAGCCCCAGGCATAGATTCCGCCATCGGACGCGAGGGCCAGAGTATGGTAACTGCCCGCTGAGATGGCCACCACGGATTTGCCAGCAAGGGCGCCATCCGTGTAAACGGCCACCGGCAGCCCGCTGTTGGTGGTATTGCCGTTGCCAAGCACACCGCCGAAATTATTTCCCCACGAAAAGACCCTCCCGTCGGCTGTGAGCGCCGCGCCATAGTAGGTGCCGGCAGCAGCCGCAACCACGGTTTTTCCAGCCAAGTCGCCACCGCCGACCACCACCGGCACGCTGGCACTCGTACCATCCCCCCACGTGAAGAGTTGGCCGTCGGAGGTGACGGCCAGGCTGCTGTTGTAGCCTGCAGCGACGGTGGTGACCGTCTTATTTAACAGCAATCCAGTGCTTGTGACATCAACTGGCGTTGTGCTGTTAGTGATACTTCCATTGCCCAATTGCCCACTACCGTTAGACCCCCAAGCAGCGAGCCGGGTCCATGGCCACTGCAGAACCAGACTTCTACCGTTGCCGCCGTAATAGTTGGCGATAAAGTCATAGGTGATGCCTGCATACGACAGGGACACCCGGCCTCCCTGGGGAATATTGTCAAAATTCCCGCTGATGAATTCCGGGCCGGAGTTGCCGATGAGGGTGAGATCCCTGGCGGCAGGAGGGGCATAGTTCAGATGAACATTTAGCAAACCTGAGGCAACCACGCCTGAGAGATGGAATGGAATGGTTGACGAATCCGTCAGTGATGCCGTCCACTCCACGAGGGATAGAGTGGCAGGGTTGGTTGTGGCATCGCCAGAAATGTTAGAAAAGACAGCGCGGTAAGCATAGTTCCCGTTGGCGGAGGTGATGGGGTAAATCGTTAGAGTGGGGGTGGTGGCAGTGGCATTGCCCGTGATGTCGCTGAAGGGGCCGGCCACTCCCGTCGGGCTCACCTGCCAGCGGACGGTGAATCCAAAAGGATGGGAGGCGCTTGCGATGAAGGAAACCGCGGCCCCGCCCGCGGCGGTTCGGTTGAACGGGTGGAGCGTGATGATCGGCGGCCCGGCGTCTGCCAGAACCAGACTATGTCCGGTGGAGGCCGCGAGAGCGATTCCCTTCATGCCGGCGAAGGCACCGCTAGTTGTCACAGGCACCGGGACCAAGCTGGTGGTGGTGGTGCCGGTCCCCAACTGCCCATTGTCATTATTCCCCCAGGCGAAACACTGACCGTCGGTGGTGATGGCGAGGGAGTGGGCGTAACCCGCCGTGATGGAGGCAAGCGTCTTGCCGGCGAGTGCAGCGTCGGTATTGACAGCCGTTGGCACCCGGCAGTCGGTGGTGTTTCCGATGCCGAGTTGGCCGCCATCATTGGAACCCCAGCCAAACGCCTGGCCATCGGCTGTCAGGGCCAGATCATGCCAACCGGTGGAGATTGCGGTCACGGATTTGCCGGCGAGGGCTCCGGTCATGTTGACCGCAGTCGGAGCCCCGCTGTAAAACGATGTGGTGGCGTTGCCCAATTCCCCCTCGTCATTATTCCCCCAAGCGAAAAGTTTGCCGTCGGAAGCGATGGCCAGACTTTGGTAGCCACCGGCCGCAATGGACACGAGGCTGCGTCCCGCAAGTTCTTCGGCGGTAAGGATTGCCATGGGCGAAAGGCATGTGCCATAGGAGAAGCCATTGCCCAGCTCGCCGGAATATGAGTCGCCCCAGGCCACCACGGTTCCTTCTGACGTCAGCGCCAGGCTGTGCCAGTATCCGGCGCTGATCGCCACAACCCTTTTGCCGGCGAGTTCGCCGCTGGTGTCCACGGCAGTCGGGGTGAGGATATGATAGCTATAGTAGCCGACGCCCAATTGAGCGTTGCTGCCTAATCCCCAGGCATAGACCTTGCCTTCATCGGTCAGCGCCAGGCAGTGAGAATTTCCGATGGCCATCGCCACCACCGTCTTGCCGGCCAGCTCACCGCTGGCGGTCACTTCCACCGGCACGCGGCTGTTCTGAGTATCACCACGCCCCAATTGGCCATAGCCGCCGTTCCCCCATGCGAACAACCTGCCTTCCGAGGTGAGCGCCATGCTGACCCCGCGGCCCGCTGCCACCTTGACCACTGTCTTGCCTGCTAGAGGCCCCATGGCGGAAACCGCGACAGGAAGCAGGCTGTCGGTGGTCGAGTCGTTGCCTAGTTCCCCGTAGAGATTCCGGCCCCATGCTGCCATGCGGGTCAGTGGCCACTGCAAAACCAGGCTCCGTCCGTTGCCGCCGAAGTAGTTCGCGATATATCCATAGGTGACGCCGTTGAAGGTGAGTGGAACGGTTCCTCCCTGCGGCACGTTGCTGAATCGACCGTTCACGAAATCCGTGCCGGTGTTTTTTACGACTGTTAGATTTGTTCCAGGTGATGGAGCAAACCCCAATTGGAGGTTCAGCGGCCCGGATGCCACGATGTGCTCGCCCTGAAACGCAACGCCTGTGGCAGCGGACAAGGTCGCCGTCCAATCCACCAGCGTAAGGGTGGCCGGTAACGTCGCCCGACTCCCCGACGGGTTGGTAAACACCGCCCGGTAGGCGCAGCCGTGCTGGGCCTGGGTCACGCTGGTCAGTTCCAATGTTCCGGTTGTTGCGGTGGGATTGTCGGCAATGTCGCTGAATGGCCCGCTAGGTCCGAGCGGGCTGGCTTGCCACTGGATGGTGGACGGGAATTCGTTGCCTGCCGCCGCCGTGAATGTCACAGAGGCCCCGGCACTGGCGAGTTGGTTTGTCGGATTGCGCAGCACGCTGGGTGCCCCGAGGTCCAGCAAGGCGAGGCTGTGGTTATAGCCTCCACTGATGGCAAGCACCTTGCGGCCGGCAAAATTTCCGGTGAACGGCAGCGCCACCGGGACGTTGGAGTTGGGCGAACCGTAACTCCCCCAGACGTAAGCCATACCGTCGGCCGTCAGGGCCAGGCTATGGTAGGCACCAGCGGCAATGGCCACCACGGTTTTGCCGGCCAGAGCGCCGCTGTCAACCACGGCGACCGGCACGGAACTTCTAGTGGTCGTCCCGGACCCGAGTTCGCCGCCAGTATTTTCGCCCCAGGCGAACACCTTGCCATCGGACGAGAGCGCCAAGCTGTGATACATTCCGGCGGCCACGGCAGTGATGGTTTTACCAGCCAAGGCACCGCTGGTGTTCACTGCCACCGGCACCAAGCTTTGGGTGGTGCTGTTGTTGCCGAGTTGCCCGACGGTGTTGAAACCCCAGGAATAAACCCGCCCGTCGGAACTCACAGCCAAACTGAAGTCATAGCCGGCGGCAATGGCCGATATCGTTTTGCCAGCCAGCACTCCACTGACGTCAGTGGCCACAGGCACCGAACTGTTAGCCTGACTGTTGTTGCCAACGCCGGTATAGCTTCCCCAGCCGACAACGCGGCCTTCTGACGTCAGTCCGAGGTTATGAACATAGCCACCGGCCACCGCCACCAGGGACTTGTCGGCCAATACCCCGCTGGTGTCGATGGCCACCGGGGTGGCGGCGCCCGCCCACGAGTAGGCGGTGCCGTCCGAGGCGAGTGCCACAGAGGACGTGCCGCCTGCCGTTACCGCCACCAGGGTTTTGCCAGCCAGCACACCGCTGGTATCAACCGCCACCGGCACGGTGCTGCGGTTGCCAACCTGACTATTGACTTGGCTCGATGGATATTTGTCCCCCCATCCAAACGCCCGACCGTCTGCCGTGACCGCCACGCTATGAAACTGTCCCGCTGCAATCCCAATGATAGTCTTGCCAGCCAACACGCCACCAGTGACGACCGGCACAGGTTCCACGTGGTCGTTGACGCCGCCGTTGCCGAGTTGCTCGTACGCATTCGCCCCCCAAGCAGAGACAGCCGCGCCGGGCCATTCCAGCACCAGGCTGCGCCCATTGCCGCCGCAGTAGTTGGCGACAAACGCATAAGAGTTTCCGGCGTACGTTAGATTGACGGTTTGGCCTTGCGCCAGGTTGCTGAATTGCCCTGCAAGGAACGCCAACCCGGTATTTTGCACCACGGTGAGCCGGGTCCCCGGTGTGGGCTCAAATGACAAGGTGAAATGCACGTCGTTGCCGCTTGCCGTGTATCCAGCCGCAGTCAGTGGGACGGATGCGGCAGAGCTGAAGTTGGCCTCAAGGGTCTCCCCATGGACGGGGCGCATCAGTGCTGCCAGAGCAAGCAAAGCAAGCAGGTGTCGGTTCATTGGGGTGATGGATGGGCGTCTAGGTTGCGAAAACTTCTATATCGGCAAGATGCTTGCCAACCCGTCCTTCGCAGTCAAACAGGAAGTCGGCAAATTGTGAATTGCTGGCGGGACGGGCAGATCAATCGATCTGGATGCGGTCGAGACGGGACGTGCGCGGCGCGTTTCGGGTCAGGCAGAAGAATCCCATTTGGAATATTTCCTCTAATCCCGCCATGCCGGGTCCACGAGAATATCACCGACGAAGAGTTTGCGGCCGTCTTGGAGGGCTGTGGCGGCTGCGGGGACCAACACGGCAAGCAGCGCGCCATCGGCAGGCACCTGGATTTGGGTCTGGCCGGTGACGTTGCTGGCTATGATTTGTTTGGTAACCAAATCATAGACGGTGATGGGTTCGGAACCGATCGTTAGGGTGACGCTTCGGGCATTAGGATGGGGATTGAAATAGAGGAACGTGGGGTAGGCCGGAGCGCGGCAAAAATCGCTGGTTAGGCAGTTGAGCTGAAGGATGCGCGGGTCGGTGGTCGGCCGAACAATCCCACCGAGAATGCCGACGTAGCCTGAACCATAAAGACCGAGGTCGGTCTTGGGGACACAGCCATAATTAATTCGACATTGAAGAGAGCATTGCGGCAGCGGTTACCGATGAGATAGAGATAAACCATTTCCCAAGGCAGCCTAGCCGCTCCAAGCATTTCTCATAGGGCTTCATCGACTTCTTATCGACTTTGACGCCCTTGGGATAGTAACCCCCAATGAGGGCGGCTTTGGGACTAACTCCCTTGTAGGTCATGCCCTCAGCCATGCCTAGCGCTTTGGCCACGCTAGTCAACGGATCGCCGTTCCAGTAGTTCTCTAACACTCCGAAAACCCGCTCTATTGGGTTGTATTTGCTGTGATATGGCGGATAGCAAGCTATCTGCACATCCACTTGGTGGAACGCCGCGAATTCCACCAGGCGCTTGAGCCACTGCGTGCGCACACCGCTGTTTTCCGGGCCGTTATCGGCATTGATTACGAGGGTATGTGGAGAATGACCGTTTTTTTAAGAGTGGGCCAGATTTCCGACAGTCGGTCCACCATGAAGTCCGCCGTTGCGTTGCCGGTGGTGAAGCTCAGCCAGGTTTCGGCAGTGTCGGGCCGGTGGATTCCGAAAGGGGTGAGTTTGGCCTCGGGTTCGAGATCGTGATCAAGCGCCTGATGCCCGCTGCGGCTCTTGCCGCCGCGGCTGAGGTTGCCGATGGGAACGGTGGTCTTGGTGTCGATGGAAAGTCGGATCGTGCCGGCATCAGCATCGGCTTCGGCATTGATCCGGTGGACTGTTTCGAATATGGCATCGGTCTCGGGAATCTTCCGCAACGGCTTGCTTTTTGCGACCCGGCGCGGTGCGAAACCGAGATCTCCAAGCATCCTGCACAGACTTCGTTCGGAGGGCAGTTGCGCTTCATTGTAGCCTCTTTCAATGAGTTGGCGCTTGGCCTCCGCCGCCGTTAGCCGACGATATAGTTGAGTCGTGCGAAAGGTCGGATCCGTCTGGCTGGAGGCTTCTCCGATGGCTTGCAAATCGGCTTTCAACTGCGGTAGTTTCAGCGAGAATCCTTTCCGCCCGCGCAACCGGACATTGTCAATACAGACCACGCCGCTGTTCAACTCGCACAAGCCTTTCTTTATGGTGGTGCGATCCCAGCCCAGTTCGCGTTTGGCCCATGCCGCTCCGCCCCGTCCCAGACTGACGATCACCGAGGCCATGAATAATCGCCGCGCCTGGCCGTTGAGCTGAGCGAGAGTCTGTTCCCAAATCTTCCGAGTTTCCGCTGTGATGTTGAGCTTCATGCCGGAAGCTTAACATCTCCGAAGCATTTGTCGAATTATTTTTGGCGGAGTCCCTAATCTCAGTGGAAGAAGTGCTGAGGCAACCGAGAGCCTCGAAAATGCCCGTAAAATCGCCAACAATACGGAATGTCAAGAAATCCAACGCCAGTGGGATCTCAGTGCCCAAAGAAGATCCACTCCCGTCCTAGCGCCTCCGATCTCTGGCGAGGATTTCGCGGATGATTCCGCGAGGTTTCAGCGGTTAATGGCCAAAGCAGAATTGGCCAATCAAGAGCATCGTCAGGATGATGCACAACGGTATCTTCTCATGAGCGGCGATATTCCAGGGTTCGGCAGGCATCCAAAAAGAAGACGCTTGCTTACGCAAATTGAAAAAGTCTCAGATATTAAAAGAGGTGTTTTATGATAACGGCAATTGACGACATTAGGGAGACATTGTTTCGGGCGCGGCTATACCACCAAGGTTGGTGGTGCATTGTTGGAAGGCACAAGGATCGCGATTTCATGGTAAATGGGATGAGTTCTCATCTCGTATTTTTCAATGCCGTCGCATGGGCGTTCTTTGATGCATTTATATCCAACTTAGCCACAGTTTTTGACAAAGGTACCAAGAAAGATCCGAGTATTTCGTTTTATTCTAATTCTCAATTTTCTAATCATCGGCTATTTTGTGAAGTTGAGGATAAAGGCCGAAAACTTTTTAGGTACCGTAGCAAGTTCGTCGCGCATCGGGATTATTTCATGGTCGCCAATCCGGACAGTTTCCAGTCGGGTTTAACTCATGACGATCTTGGTTTCTTACTCAATCGGTGTTGCGAGATTTTTGATGATGTGGCGCAAGAGCAAGGAGCTGCCACAGTTTGGGAGTTTTCTTGTGACGAAGACATAATGAGACTCATTGCGACTTTGGTGAAGGAACAAAACATCGGATCATGATTTCACCATCCATCGACATCACCTGGAGCCTCGCCGAGGCGGAAGCCGCGCATGCGGGGTTTTCTGAGATTGGACTCGCGCACTTTTGGGTGGGCGTGTGCAAGGCGGTTGAATTGCCGGTAGGCGAGTTGCTGAAAGCGGGCAACCCCGAGCTACAGGCGTTGGAAGGGCAGGTGGAGGCCGACTTCCAGGAGGTGCGGGAGGCGTTTGCTGCGGCGGGGCTCGCGCCGAAGGCATTGCGCCGTGCGATCCGGGCGGAGGTGGGTCGTCGCGCGGGGCAGTTTGCCAGACCGCTGCACCGGAGTCCGGCATTGCGGGAGGTTTTCAAACAGGGCGTGGGCGTGGCCTCGGTGGATGGCGGACGCTTGCGGCCCGCGCATTTGTTAGTGGCACTGGTCGAGCATTGGGAGCCGATGGTTTCCTCGGCGGTGACGAAACTCGGGCACGATGCCTACCAAGTATTGCGTGGGGTAGCGGAACGCCTGAGTGATGGTTTTGAGGGAAGACAGAAGACTCCGAGACAGAAGACAGAAGACAAGAAGAAGAAAGGTGCATCCGCGCTGGAGCGGTTTGGGCGGAATTTGACGGAGTTGGCGGCGAAGGGTGCCTTGCCGCCCTTGATTGGCCGACGGGTGGAGATGCTCAAAATTACCCAGATCCTGCTGCAAAGCCGGAAGAGTAACCTGATTTTGTTAGGCGAGCCAGGGGTGGGCAAGACCGGGATTGTCGAGGGGTTTGCGCAATTGCTGGCGGAGGGGAAGTTGCCCAGGGCGGTCGCCTGGCAGAGCGTCAGATGCTTATTTCAAAAGGATTTTTCAACTTTTTCTAGACTTTGGCCCTAAAATGACCAAGTTAGGCGGGTGATCAACCCCATTCATATCTG
>CAIKHZ010000253.1 GCA_903827375.1 Akkermansiaceae bacterium | reverse complement strand
GCAGGCGGGTCCTCGGCAAACACAGTTGCGATTTTTGAGTTCATGCCACCCGAAACCATCAAAAACACGCCGCTTTGTCTAGCCCAAAGTGGTTTCCCTTACTCTCATAAGCGCTGAAGAGGGGTAGAAGAAAACACCATGCAGAAGAACTCTGCATCAGCAGCAATTTGCTGTACAACTGGCGACTTTCCTCGCAACGAGCGCAGGCCGGCGGCGACGGCTCAGACCGAGTCCGAAGAATCATGAGCGAACGCGGGCTCAAAGCCATCCAGCCCAAGACATACGTGCCTACCCTAACCGTCAAGGCCCTTGCCGTCCTCAACGCCACCTCCGCCTCAGACCTCGATGCCACCTCCGCCTCAGACCTCGATGCCACCTTCAAGTGGCTTCTTGCCAACCGCGCCTCCCAAGAAATCCCGCCCCGCCTCGATTTCCTCCTCGACCGCTTCCCCGAATTCCTCTCCAAAGCCCTCAAAGATTTCCGCTGACGCATATTCTTGGTCCCCCCAATTAGTCGCTTGCCACCGGTCCAGTGATCCGTCTAACCTTCGGCGGATGCTGGCCGTCTAACCTTCGGCGGATGCTGGCACCGTTTTTCGCCCTGGCTTGCCGTTCGGCGTCCTCGGCCATCCCCGTTCCAGCAATATCGAAACATTGATCGCAAATGCCGACACTCGAACAACAACTTGAGGAAAATCTCATCGAAAAGCTCCTCAGTCTGAAATACGAGTATCGCCCGGACATCCGCGACCGCGCCGCCCTTGAGAAGAACTTCCGCGAAAAATTCGAGGCACTCAACCGCGTCCGCCTCACTGATGGCGAGTTCGCCCGCCTGCTCGACGAGATCGTCACCCCCGACGTCTTCACTGCCGCCAAGATCCTCCGCCAAATCAATGCCTTCTCCCGCGACGACGGCTCGCCGCTGAACTACACCCTCGTCAACATCAAGGACTGGTGCAAAAACACCTTCGAGGTCATCAACCAACTCCGCATCAACACCGACAACAGCCACCACCGCTACGACGTCATCCTGCTCATCAACGGCGTGCCCGTCGTCCAAATCGAGCTCAAAACCCTCACCGTCAACCCGCGCCGGGCCATGGAGCAGATCGTCGATTACAAGAACGATCCCGGCAACGGCTACACCAAAACCCTCCTCTGCTTCCTCCGGCATCCGCCCGGAAAGCCTGCTCCCGGCCGAGGATGTCAAAAAAGTCGAACGCCGTCTAACATCCGACGAGAGGAGGGCCTTGAAAAACCCGGACACCTTGGAAAACACATGAAGAAACCCAAAATCTCACACGAAGCCACGAAGGAAAGAAGAAAAGCCCAAGGGCAACCATTCCAAAAACCTTCGCGCCTTCGCGTCTTCGCGTGAGACCCAAAAAGATGACGAAAAGCCCGCTCTGGTGCCTGTCCCAGGGCGATGCCCTAGGCTGGTATGGCATCGGGCCTTTGGCCCTGTTTCTTCATCACACTCTTCCGCCCCAAAGGGGCATCGCCATACCAGCCCAGGGCATCGCCCTGGGTCATCGGCCCTCACATTTCCAAGCCCTGAAGGGGCGACACATCTTCCTCAGCGCGTATGAGCAGTAAAACGAAAACCACCGCCACGAAGGAAGATGCCAAACCCGCCCTGGTGCCCAAGCTGCGGTTCCCGGAGTTTCGCAAGGCGGAAATATGGCACGCGAAGACGCGAAGCCGCGAAGAAGAGGGAGGGATGGAATGACCAAGAAATCAAAATCCCTTCGCGCCTTCGCGCCTTCGCGTCTTCGCGTGAGACCCAAAAAGATGACGAAAAGCCCGCACTGGTGCCTTTCCCAGGGTTTCACCCAGGGCTGGTATGCGATGCTCCGTTGGAGCAAATTTCTTCAGCCCTAACGGGGCGATATATATCAGCCCAGGGCATCGCCCTGGGTCAAAAATCCCAACATTCATCAAGCCCTGAAAGGGCGCCATATCTTCCCAAAACATGAGCCGTAAGACGAAAACATCCTCCGCGAAGGAAGACGCCAAACCCGCGCTGGTGCCCAAGCTGCGGTTCCCCGAATTCAAAAACGCCGGGGAGTGGAGTGTGAAGCCGCTTGGTAGGGCTGCGGAGAACCTCGACAACCGGCGTCGTCCAATCACCTCAAGCGACAGAGAAGCGGGTGATGTCCCATATTACGGAGCGTCTGGCATCGTAGATTACGTGGAAGGTTTCATCTTTGACGAGGCCCTGCTCTGCGTTTCGGAGGATGGGGCCAACTTGGTTGCGCGAACCTACCCGATTGCATTCCCGATCTCCGGGAAAACATGGGTGAACAACCACGCCCACGTCTTGAGATTCGCGAACCCTTGCACGCAAAAGTTCGTGGAGGTATATTTGAACTCGATCAAGCTCGACGACTTCATCACGGGAATGGCGCAGCCCAAGTTGAACAAGGCGATGCTCGATAAGATTCCAATCCCTTACCCCGAAGTCCCCGAGCAACACCACATCGCCTCGTGCCTCACCAGCCTCGACGACCTCATCGCCGCGCAAACGCAAAAGCTCGAAGCCCTCAAGACCCACAAGAAAGGGCTGATGCAGCAGCTTTTCCCATCACTGGCTGGAGCTTCCAGCTCCAATGCCTTTGAAACAAGGGAGCAGGATGCTCCCACCACTTTGCCATGAACGATTTGATCCTCTACACCACGGAAGACGGACGGAGCCAGATCAAGCTCCGGGCGAAGGACCAAACCGTCTGGTTGGCCCAGCGAGAGATGGCCCAGCTCTTTGACGTGAGCACGGACAACGTGGGGCTGCACTTGAAGAACATCTTCGAGGACGGCGAATTGAGCAGGGAGGCAACTACCGAGGAATCCTCGGTAGTTCAAATCGAGGGCGGGCGAGAGGTGCAGCGCCCTGTGACGCTCTACAACCTCGACGCCATCCTGCCTGGGCCAAATATGATAGTGTGGGTGAGAGCCCGATCCTGCTGGAATGGGGAGAAAACCAACGACCATGAAAAACATCCAAGAAGCCAAAGATCCCGATCTGCGTGCCTCCGCCGCCGCCATGAACCGCGCCGCCGAGGCGGCACGGAAGACCGCCATCCAGACAGGCACGAATCTGATCGTCGTAAAAGATGGCAAGCTCACCCGCATCCCCGCGCAGGAGTTGCGGGAGGCTGCCCCACCCGCCGCCCGCCCACAGCCATGACCGACACCAACCAAAAGAAACTGGGCTCCACCCTCTGGGGCATCGCCGACCAACTGCGCGGGGCGATGGATGCGGACGACTTCCGCGACTACATGCTGTCCTTCCTTTTCCTGCGCTATCCACCATCGTCACACTGGACAGCCAGGAACCGAAAACCGGGCCGAAGAAGCGCCTGGAGAGCGTGCTCGATTTCGCCTGCGGCTCCGGCTCCCTGTTGCTAAACGTGCGCAAACGCATGGGGCCGCAGGGCATCGGCAAGATCTACGGACAGGAAAAGAATATCACCACCTACAACCTGGCCCGCATGAACATGCTGCTGCACGGGGTGAAGGACACCGAGTTCGAAATCTACCACGGCGACACCCTCACTAACGAGTGGGACATGCTGCGCGAGCTCAACCCGGCGAAGAAACCCAGCTTCCGCCAATCCGCCCTTCAGCTACCGCTGGGAGCCCACCGACGCCATGGGCGACGATGTGCGCTTCAAGAACCACGGTCTGGCACCCAAGTCCGCGGCCGACTTCGCCTTCCTCCTCCACGGCTTCCACTTCCTCAAAGACGAAGGCGTCATGGCCATCATCCTGCCCCACGGCGTCCTCTTCCGGGGCGGTGCCGAGGAACGCATCCGCACCAAACTGCTCAAAGATGGCCACATCGACACCGTCATCGGCCTGCCCGCCAACCTCTTCTACTCCACCGGCATCCCCGTCTGCATCCTCGTGCTCAAGAAATGCAAGAAGCCCGACGACGTGCTCTTCATCAACGCCGCCGAACACTTCGTGAAAGGCAAACGCCAGAATCAACTGACGGACGAGCACATCGCCAAGATCATCGCCACCTATCAGTTCCGAAAGGAAGAGGCCCGTTACTCCCGCCGGGTGGAGATGGACGAGATCAAGAAGAACGACTAAACCTGAACATCTCGCGCTATATCAGCACCGCAATTTCCGAGTCCGAGATCGACCTACCAGCTATTCATGCCGAGTTGGTGGAAATCGAAAACACGATCCTGACGACAACGAAGAAACACAACAAATTCCTGAAAGAGCTGGGTCTCCCCCTGTTGCCATCGTCCTAGGCTGATTCGTCATCCGCAACCAATTGTTGACACTGTGGTAGCCCGGGAGTCTGAGGACTTTCCCGGGGTTGGCACCGGT
>CAIKHZ010000252.1 GCA_903827375.1 Akkermansiaceae bacterium | reverse complement strand
CGCGGCTGCGGTTGGGGTTGGGCCGCAGGTTGGCGCGGTTGCGGTGGGGGTTGGGCCGCAGGTTGGCGCGGTTGTGGCTGGGGTTGGGCCGCAGGTTGGCGCGGTTGCGGCTGGGGTTGGGCCGCAGGTTGGCGCGGTTGCGGTTGGGGTTGGGCCGCAGGTTGGCGCGGTTGCGGTGGGGGTTGGGCCGCAGGTTGGCGCGGTTGAGGCTGGGGTTGGGCCGCAGGTTGGCGCGGTTGAGGCTGGGGTTGGGCCGCAGGTTGGCGCGGTTGCGGTTGGGGTTGGGCCGCAGGTTGGCGCGGTTGAGGTTGGGGTTGGGCCGCAGGTTGGCGCGGTTGAGACTGGGGCGTCTTTTCCCGGGGCACGGCCGCAGGTTGGCGGGGCTGTGGTGCAACCGGCTTATCCCCGGGCACGGCCGCAGGTTGGCGGGGCTGTGGTGCAACCGGCTTATCCCCGGGCTGGGCCGCAGGTTGGCGGGGTTGGGGCGTGACCGGCTTATCACCGGGCTTCACTGCGGGCTGACGCGGCTGTGGCGCAACCGGCTTATCACCGGGCTTCACTGCGGGCTGACGCGGCTGTGGCGCAACCGGCTTATCACCGGGGGCTGCTGCAGGTTGACGCGGTTGCGGTGTGCCCGGCTTATCGCCGAGTGTCACCGGAGCCTTGCGTGCTCCTGGCTGTGGACGAGTCGTTTCGGATTTTGGCAAACGAGCCCCTGCATCGGTGAGGGGTTGGGCGACAGCTTGAGGATTGGGTGAGCGCAGGGCCGCCGGTGGAGCGTTGCCTTTGCCTAACTGATTGGCGGCCTTGGCGACAATCGGCGAGCGGGCGTGTTCGACTTTACTTGGTGCCATGAGTTCGCCGGGTTTGAGATTGGGCCGGGCGCCACCCTTGGTTTCGGCCGTACGCCGTTGGTCACTCGACAATGCCACTTGCTGGCCACGTTGGGAAAGCACTTGTCTTTCACCCTTGGTCACTGCCTGGTATCTCACGCTGCTATTTTTCCCACTGGCCATCTGGGCAAGTGGTGTGGCAACCAGCATGCGGTTCTGCTTAAAGCTCGCCGTGCTGGCGACGGCTTGCTGGGCGGCCCAAGTGCGCGGCGGCCTGGCGCTGATATGATCACGACGATATTGGTAGGATACTCCCACGCTGGTATTCCATCCCGAATCATGGCGATGGGACCAGCGCTGTTGGGAATAGATCGGGTCATAGCCGGAGCCGCTGGTTTGGTAGGCGAAGGCGGAGTAGTATCCGTTTTGCTGATAGCTATTGTCATAGTAATCCCCAAAATAATAGTGATTGTAGCGGGGCCGTAGGAAAAGTGCCTCGGCAAACACTGCCAAATCAATTGCGATCGATGGCGAATAGGCATAACCTGCATGGGAATAGACTCCTGAATCAAAATACACTGGAGCGAAAAGCGAACCGCGCCTGCTAACCGGGTAATCCCAGTAACCACTCACGAAAATGTATCCACGAGGCGTCCACACATAATGCGAGGGACTCCAATCCCAGTCAGCCCGGCCGCGTGCCCAATATCCCGGCCCCCACGCAAAACGATCTACATTCCAAATCCAATTGCCCGGCGTCCAACGGTAGTCCGCTGAGGGTGCCGCGACATTCGGTCCGTCTTCCACGGTCGCCGGCGGAGCTGACAAATAGGTCGTCTCCGCTACCGCAGAATCCTCCCAATAGCCCGATGTCCACTGATAGCCATCGGTAATCTGCCCCCAATAGCCTGCCATCCACTGGCGACCCGGTGGCAGCGCACGCCACGTGCCGCTAACCCACAGGAAGTCGATCCGCTCTTCATCCCATGCCCAATAGCCGGGAATCCAGGTGACGTTGTTGCCTACCGGGCGCTCTCCTGGCGGCACCTCTTCAATGGCCGAGGGCGGGGCTTTGGGCACCACCACGCCCGGTTCCGGATTGAAGACAACCGTGCCGGCAAACGCCTCATGGACCGGTCCGCGGGTGAGAACCTGCACGCCCTGCTCGCTGGCGGCAGGCTCACTGGGTGGGGGGGGGACTGCAGCTGGGCAAATGGCCATGTTCCAGCCGGCAGCGATGAGCGCCACCAGCGCCAAGACCCGGCGTGCCTTGCGCATCTGGCGCGGCGGGGCATTGGATTTGTACGAATATTGACTTGTTGTTTTCATAGGTTGATTTCTACTGGTCTGATTTCATTTCTGCATTATTGCTCACTAACATGAGAAATTGCTGGGCGACTCGGAGACTCTCATTCTCTTGCCGAATCACGCCACGAGCGCTATCCGCGAACTCAAACACCTCGTTCATGGTCTCCATGAAATGGTTGACCCTGATGGGTTTGGTGAGATAGCGGAAAAAGCCAGCTTCAAGGCCTTTCTCGATGTCACGGGGGATGGCGTTGGCACTGAGGGCAACGATTGGAATGTGCGAGGTGAGTGGATCGACGCGAAGGATATTCATTGCCTCAATCCCGCTGATGCCGGGCAGATTAATATCCATTAGAATAACGTCGGGCAAGCTGACGCGCGCCAGATTGATGCCATCGTTGCCATTTTGCGCGGTGAGAAGGCGCATGTCCGGGCGGCGGGCGATGAGTTGCTCGATGAGTTTGAGGTTGGCCGGGTTGTCTTCAATATAGAGCAGGAGGCGCGATCTGATGCCATCGGGGAGGTCTGGTGGGGCAATCGCGGCACATGCGGCTTCAATGTATCCGGCATGAGGATCAGTGGCCACTAACAGATCAATCCAGAACACACTGCCGGTTCCTACCGTGCTGGCCACACCGATTTGCCCCCGCATGAGTTCAACCAAGCGCTTGCTAACAACCAGACCGATCCCGGTGCCTTCCTCCCCACCGGCCTCCTGGCCAAGGCGATTGAACGGCTGAAACAACTGCGCCAAATTCTCAGGGGACAAGCCCGCACCCGTGTCCCTGACGCTGATGCGCACCCGGTCGGGAACCGTCAGCACGCAATCAACATTCACCGAGCCACCGGCTTGGTTGTATTTGATCGCGTTAGAAAGCAGATTGATGATCACCTGTTTCACGCGGGTGTGGTCGGCCCTGACATAGCAAGGATCGGTGAAGGACGGAAACGTCATGCTTATGCCGCGTTTCTGGGCCTGTGGTTCGATCATTGACTTGCATTCTATCATGACGTCTGGCACTGAAACGGCTTCCAGCGACAGCGACATGCGCCCGGACTCGACAACTGCCAAATCGAGAATTTCGTTGATCAGTTCGAGGAGGTACCACCCGGCGTGGAGGATTTGATTGATGCAGGTCTTCTGCGAGGGGGTGGGAGGCGGTGTGTCGGAATCCATCAGTTGTGCAAAGCCCAGTATCGCATTGAGGGGTGAGCGCAGCTCATGGCTCATGCTGGAGAGAAAATCCGACTTGGCCTGATTGGCTTTTTCCGCAACCGCCTTGGCTTTCACAAGCTCGAGGGTGTTTTCCTGCAACTCCATGTCAACCCGATTGCGCTCCTCTTCGATCTGCTTGCGTACGGTGTTATCAGTGCCTATGAGCAAGTAACCGATGATCTCTTCATGCGCGTCGCGTAATGCCGTGACGGATACCACCGCAGGAAAACGGCTTCCGTCCTTTCGAATATAGGTTAACTCATAAATGTCTTCGATGCCGCGCGAGGCCTTAAACACCAAAGCCTCGAAGCCCGGCGTGATAGGGGTGCCGAGTTCCACGCTGAGGGTAGTGGCCCGCGCGATAAGTTCCTGAGGATCGGAGATATCTGCCGGGGATATCCGGTTCATTACGTCGGCAGCTGCATATCCTAACATCCGCTCGGCACCTACATTGAAGATCTGAATGACCCCCTTGGCGTCTGTAGCGATGCTGGAGAAATTCGCACTGTTGAAAATAGCATTTTGCAGGGCTCCGGCCTTGAGCAGCGCCTCATCAATCTGCTTGCGCGATGTTAGATCCCGCAAGATACCGGTGAAATAGCGCTGACCGCGCAGCCACATCTCACTCGCGGCGATCTCCAACGGAAATGGAGAGCCATTCTTTCGCTGGCCAAGCGCCTCGCGCCCGAGGTCGCTGCCGAGCGTGGTCGCGTCTGCGGCCGGAGGCTTGAGGGCGTCGAAGTGTTGATCATCCACCAGTTCCGGGATGAGCAGGCTGACGGGTTGGTTGCGCAATTCCGCCGCACGATACCCGAACATCCGTTCTGCTGCGGGATTGACGGTTTCGATTTTGCCACTGGCGGCGTGGAACGTGATGATACCGTCAACCACGGTGCTGAGGATGGTTTGGACGAGAGCTGAGGTGTCGCGCAGTTTCTGTTGAACGGCATACTCCTCGGTGACGTCACGGAACACCAGCACGGCTCCGACCACCTCGAGGTCGCGGTTGCGGATGGGCGCGCAACTGTCGGCAATGTCGATTTCGCCGCCATCGCGGGTCATGAGGACGGTGTGATTGGCCAAACCTTGGACCGTCCCGTGTTCCAGCGCAGCCATGACTGGAATGGTGGCGGGCAGGCGGGTTTCCTTGTTGATGATGTGGAAGACCTCGCTCACCGGGTGACCCAACGCTTGGGCCAGAGTCCAGCCGGTGAGTTGTTCGGCCACCGGATTGAGGCTCGTCACGCAGGCGTAGGCATCGGTGGCCAGCACGGCATCGCCGATTGAGTTAAGAGTAACGCCAATCTTCTCTTCGCTGAGTTGCAGGGTGAGGTTGGCCTGCTGCAGTCGTTCACTGGTTAGTTCCTGCACCGCGAGCAACTCGCGAGTCTTGAGATGAACCAAGCGCTCGAGCCGGCGCCTCGAGTTCTGATAGAATAGAAAGGCGAAGCCAAGCCCGACCAGCAGCGTAAAGAAACTCGCTCCAACGATGCCAAAGTACAGACGGTGCATGTTGGATTGGAACACCGCCTCACGCTGTGCCAGCGCTTCTTCCTCCAGTCTGATGATGTTGCCGACCTCGGCGCGAATCGAATCCATCAATTGCTTGCCCTGACGGCTTTTCACACTTGTCGTGGCGGCAGCCAAATCATTGTTGCGGCGCAGCTGGACATCTTGCGCCAGGTTGGTCAATTTTGCATCGATCAACGGCGGCAGTGCGTCGAGGTGAGAGATGACAGCGCTGATCTGGGAGATTTGGCGCAATTGCTGGACTTGGCCACGGATGCCTTCCCGTACCGCTAGGTATGGTTCTAGAAAAGACTCTTCGCCAGTGAGCAGGTAGCCGCGCTGACCGGTCTCGGCGTCGATCACGTCAGTCATCAAGTTTTTTACACTATCAATGACCTTCGAGGCATGTTGGCGCGCCTCAACCGCTTCCGTAGTTTGGCGGAAGGCCCAGAACGATGGAGCCACAGGCAGCACGACTAGCAGGAAAATCCCCACGAGGGAGGCCACAAGTTTACGGAGGGTTCGAGGCGGTTGGGTCATGAGAATAGGAGGAAATGGGGCAGTCACAGCCGGAGGGCTCTCCAGCGTCGCAGCTCGACGCTACGGATAGTTCCATGAGAAAGCTATGGGGTGTTCACCCTATAGACAGACCGGCCGACCTCATTAGAAAATGGTCATCTGGAATGGTGGATTTCGGCCAGTTCATCAACCCAATATCCCTCGCGCTGGTAGTGGCTGTGCAGTTGGGCCTCATAATCCCGGGTTAGCAGGCCCTCCTTGTATTCCGGCGAGCCCTGGATCGCCGCACGGGAAAGATTGACAAAGACTTTGGATGCCTCCCAACTCACACGCTCGATCCATTGCGGAGAAACCAATACGCGCTTTCCCGGCCACCAGTTGCGGGTGTCAACAATGAGATAACGAATTGCCCAGTTCTCGTCATCTATGATAAAATCCTCGGCGTGGCCAATTTCGCCATCGCTGGCTTGGATGTGATGACCCATCACGTCCCGGGTGCTGCGGAGATGGGGGTCCCACGCCTTCTCTCCGTGGGTGGGGCTTTGCAAATGCTGACGGTTGCGCATGATGAATGGATAGGTGCCGTACTCATAGCTATCGCTCCAATACACCGGCCAGCCATAATACCCGTGGTAGGCCTCCTCGAATTGGCGCGAGACAGGCTTATCACTCTCCAGAGACGGGCTATCCTCGATCTGAGCCATGGTTAGATCTATTGTAATGGATTGCTCCTCTCCATTCACGCCACGCAGGGCTTGCGGAGAAATGAGTATCTGCCTGCCCCTGAGCCAGCTGCCCGTGTTTGCAACTAGATACCGAATGGCCCAGTGCTGGTCATCGAAGTAAAATTCCTCCACTCTGCCAATCCCCCCGTCCAGGCAGCGCAATTGATATCCCTTGAGTGTTGTTGCTTTACTTAACATATTCGTGTTCTTTCTGTTAACGCTTTTAATTGGCTGACTGCGTTGTCCGGTTGACAGCATGGGACGAACCTAGGTTTGGCGATTGTCCACACTTTCGGCAGTCAAACGACTTTACGCCAACGATTAGGATATACTATAGGGAGAAACCCTACCTCACTCGCCCCTAGAGTCTTGAGTCTGAGGCGCAGCCTCACTAGGCAAGAAGCCGCTGACACCCCAAGAACGTCCGCATGGAAATCAAACTCTCGAATCAGATTTGCCGACCGGGGTGGATTGTGTCATGGTTCCCGGCACATTCGAGGTGAGTGGTCACGTAGGCCGGTGTGAGGGTGTTTTGGATGGCCGTCTCGATCTCGGTGGCTGTGGCGTGGGCAGCCTGCAAGGATTCGCCTTGGGGAAACACGAGGTGAACGGCTACTTCGTGGGCGTCACCGAGGTGGCGGAGGCGCAGTTGGTGGTGGGTCATGCCCCGGGTTTTCGTTTCGGAATCCAGCAGAGTGGTTAGCGCCAGATAGACTTCGGGATCGGCTTTGTCCATGAGGCCGGAGAAGGCCGAGCGCATCAAACTCACTCCAGTCCTCAGGATGTTGAACGCCATGAGGATACCGCAGATGGGGTCGAACGGCAGCCATTTGCTGGCAAGCACGAGCCCAAGCCCTGTTAGAACAGCAATCCCGGTCCAGCAATCAGTGAAGGTGTGGTGGCCGTTCGCCACCAAAATGTTTGAGTCTTGTTTGGTGCCGAGTTTAATGAGGTAGGTCCCGAGCGCTCCGTTGATTAGTATTGCCAGCAAAGTGAGAATCGTC
Organism: Akkermansiaceae bacterium; assembly: GCA_903827375.1. GTDB lineage: Bacteria > Verrucomicrobiota > Verrucomicrobiia > Verrucomicrobiales > Akkermansiaceae > Luteolibacter. The sequence goes on along the minus strand of CAIKHZ010000252.1, from coordinate 56,277 downwards.
CCGATCCCGAGGTGTTCGATTTGGATTCCGGCCATCCAGTTTTGGATGGATGCTTCCAGAATATAGAGGGCGGCGATGGTGATCATGCCCCCTTCGAATCCAACAGAGAAAAACGAGATTTTCGAGTGCCCGTAATGATGAGTCTCATCAGCGGGTTGAAATGAGAGCCTCAGGCTGTAGGAGGCGAAGACGACGGCGGCCACATGAACGATGGACTCGGCCGCATCGCTCAAGATGGCGGACGAACCCGTCAGCAGGTAGGCACCGCCTTTGAGCAGGACCATAAAAATGCCGATCGCAAGTGACAGATTCATGGCGAACAGCAGGGCTTTTCGGTCCTGTTCGGATTTTTGGTGGATAGTGGTGTCGTGGGCGACGTTCTGCCCTTGCGGCTCCCGGCTGAATGTTTCTGCTTTTCTCATGGTCCTGCGGTGGTTGTTGGCGTTCGTCCCGCTTGGTTTGTTTGGGTTGCCGGGGAGAGGATATATCCCAAACGGAAGCTATTGGCAAACCGCAGTTCATCCAATAAAGCCGACAAATTCACCTCGGATAGCGTGTACCAGCAACCCCAAAACTCAGCGCTCGACCTCACTTTCGATAACCGTGCCAACAAGTCAGATTCCCTAACTGTCGGCTGCGTGAGGACGAGTAACGCATCTGACAAATGTTACCATGCGAGGACTGACCCCATCGACAAGGAACCCAGAGAACCCAAAGAAATTGGCGCTTTTTGTGATCTTTGCGTTCTCTGTGGTTAAATCATCTGTATTCCAAACCAAGGACTCCCCAGTATGTGTACGGAGCGATTGTGGATTGCGGATCGAAGAGTCGCCGACGCTTCTTCTATCTTCCATCCACAATCTTCCATCCACAATCTTCGGGCACCTCATTGCGCCGGCGTCACTAGCAGGCGGAGGAACCACTTGCCCCGGCCAGTTGGCAGAGTGTAGGAAACCGAGGTGGTGTTGTCAGTGCCGGCCACATCCGTCCAATGGACGAGATCAGGCGAGGTTTGGATCTGCCAAGTGCCGTTGTAGGCCGGAGACTTCGGCCAGGTGACCGTGTTGGTCCTGTCCAGGCCGGGCATGGCTGTGAAGGACGAACCCGTCTTGCCCATGAAGTATTCGATGCCATTTTGCACGCCGTCATGGTCGTAATCCTGATCCGGCGTTTGGCCGGGGGCGTTGGTGCTGGCCCAGGTGGAATAGGAGGGTGAGGCAAGGCCGGCATCGTAAATTGCATCTATTGAGGTTTTGCTCAAGGCACCGTCATAGACTTCGATTGAAGCGATGCTGGCCCAACTAACCGACCAGCCCGGAATGCCGGTGCCATCATAGATGAATCCGATGGTCATCGGTTCCCCGGGGGTTCTAAGGGAACCGCTGCCGCTCTTCAGCAGAACCTTATCTGCGTAGTAGTTGAGGGTAACGCCATCGTAGGTTGCCACGATGCTATGCCAGACACCCCTGGCCGGAGGATTGGCATTTCCGAAGTTCATTACCCCGCTGTCGATATAGCCCCAATCGGGATCATTGGAGTAGTTCAGGATGACCAAATCATAATTAGGACTGGCATTACCCAAACCGATGACGCATTCTTCTGAACCCTGCCAGGGAAGATCGGCAGATCGGTAAACCCATGCAGCCATGGTCCACGGATTGGCACCGGTGATAGCAGCCGGAGTGTTGAAGCTGGATGCAAGGCCGTAGCCGGCGGTAATGGCAACCGCCTTGGTGCCACCAACATCCTTGACTTCGGGAGCTGTTCCTGTTCCAGCGATCGTAGTGAACACACCTCCGGCAGTGCCGGCATTGGTCCAGTCAGTGATAGGCCCAGCAGTCAAATCCTTGGCTTTGAGATCCACGAGCTTGCTGATGGGCAACGGCATCATCTTGAAGTTGATGTCGGTTGCTGGATCTGTAGCCGTATGGATTGTAAAGAGGTTGGTCACCGGATGGGTCACGACATATTTGGCCTTGGTGGCAGTGACATCCACGGTGTCGCCACCCTTGGCGGGGACAGAGTAAGTGCCGTCCGCAAGTGTGTGCGTACTACTTGTCAATAGACCACCCACGGCACTGATCATGACACCCTCAATCGGAGTGGTGCCGTCTTCAAGGGTGACTTTACCCGTGATTGCCATGTTGGTGACGCTCACCACGCCGGCGGTGCCGATGAAGCGGTCGTCGTCAATGTGGTCTGCACCCGAGCCAGAGGCGCCCCAGGTTCCGGCGGCTTGTGGTGTTGTGCCGAAGAACATGATGTCCACAATCTCGGTACCGGTAGCTTCCACCTTGCCTCCGGTATCGATGACCAATTTGCCGGTGTCGCTGAGCGAGGTGCCGTTGACGGCGAGGATGCCGCCGCTAACGGTAGTCGAGCCGGTGTAGGTGTTGAGGCCGGTGAGGGTCAGCCTGCCGGGGCCGGCCTGGGTCAAGTTGCCCGCACCGGAAATGACTCCTGGCAAGGTTTGGTCCAGCGCGTTGCTCAAGACCAAGGTACCGGCGGTGAGCGTCGTCGCGCCGGTGTAGGAAACCACGCCGGTGAGCGTCAATGAGCCAGACCCGCCTTTAGTCAGCTTCCCGGGGCCGGAAATATCGCCTGTTAGCGTTTGGTCCACTGCGCTGTTATAGGCCACTGTGCCGGCGTTGATCGTCGTGGGGCCGGTATAGGTGTTGGTGCCGGAAAGCATCAACGTGTCCCCACCCACCTTGTTCAAGCCACCGGCTCCACTGATGGCACCGCTGCAAGTCAGGCCATAACCGGTATTGCAGGTGAGGGTGGCGTTCAAGGTGATGGGGCCGCTCCACGTGGCACCCCAGCCGTTTTGACTGTAGAGCGTGCCACCGTTGACAATCAGTGCGTTCGAATCGGTGTATCTGTCAAACTCGATCATGCCACCGTTGAGCGTTACCGTTCCCGTCCCCAGAGCCCCCCGACAGTCTGGACTGATCCCAGAGAACATGCCGCCCAAATGAAGTGTGCCGCTGTTCATGATGGTTCCGCCGGTGTAGGTGTTGCTAACCACAGTGCCAGTGCCGCTGACTAAATCATCGATTTTCAGTGTTCCGGCACCGGACTTGGTGAGCGAGCCTGTGCCGGCAATGGGGCCGCCACTGAAGGTATAGTTACCGGATGCAGCGCTGACGGTGGTGGATAGCGGTTCCATGCCTGGATCGATGACGATCGTGCCGCCGACAGTCTTGTTAAAAATCGCATTGATGCCAGTGACGAATGTCGTGGGCAAACCGGACGTCTGCCCGAGCCAATTGAAGGTGGAGAGGTTCCAGATTCCACCGCCGGCGACGTTCCATAACACAGTGGACTCAGCCGGCAAATACTCGGCCGTCACGGTATAGATATTGGTGATCGATAGATCCTGCGAGCGGATGGTGTAAACCACCGGGCCGGCGCCGAAACCCGGGACGGGTAGGTCACCGGTGTTTCGTTGGCTGCACGTCGCCCCGGAGGACAATACGAAGTCAGGCGCGAGGGATGCCAAATCCGTTCCACCGGGCACAAGCCAAGTGATGGTTGCCGCATTGGATGCAACCGTGCCAATGGTGGTGCCACTCCCGGTGACGTTGGTCCCGAAGGAGGTTATATACGCTGCCGACTCCGGGGCTCCATACGACACCGTTCCGGTACCGTCAAAGTAGGCACTTTTGAAGGTGGCTGCGGATGCGAGGGAGCCGTAAGTGCCAGGGTTGGTCATCGTTACTCCGCCGAGGGTCAACGAGGCGACGGCGTGGTTACCGGTATAATTCAATGCGACCTTGCCACTGGTGCCGATGCTCAGGGCACCACCGCTGCCGAGGGAGGAAGGATCTTTGCAGACCACCTTGCCGCTGTTGACAATCGTGGGGCCTGAGTAACTGTTGGCGACGGAGAGAGTCAAAGGGGACCCCTGTTGGTTGTTATAACTGTCGTAGGTGAATCCCCCCGGGCCGCTGATTTCGCCACCGAGCGTTTGAGCGTAGCAGTAAAAATCGGTTCTCCCAAAGTAGGAGTTGGCGGCCAGGTAAATGGGTCCCCACCAACCGCCATCATTCCAACCATTCCATTCCCAATACCTCCCGCCGTTAAGAGTGAGGGTGCCGCCTGTGGCATGCGCCCTAAACGCCTCAAGCGTGGCACCGCTTTCCACCGTCACATTGGGGATGGTGAAAGGTGCCGCGTTCGGTGCGAACCCGGTTTCCGCTGCATACAAATACAGCGTGCCGCCATTGACTGCGATGCTGCTGAAGTTGGCCGGCGTGACGTTGAGTTGCAGCGTGCCTCCGCCGCTCTTGGTGAGCGAGCCAGAAGCAACTGGGCTTCCGCTGAAGGCATAGGTGCCGCCTGTGGCGCTGACGGTGGTGGATGCCGGCGATATGGCGGACGCGATGGTGATCGTGCCGCCGACAGCATTGTTGAAGGTCACTTCGTCGCCCCCGGCAAAGATCGTTGCTCCTCCGGTCCAGTTTGCCGTCGTGTCATCCCATGCACCACCGCCTGCCACGGCCCAGGTGAGTGCGGCCGCATGCACGCTGCCGACGGCAAGTCCCACCGCGACAGCGACAGCGAGCGCGGAGTGTTTGAGGGCAACTCGCAGGGGGTTGCAGATTCGAGCGGTATGCATGGTTCTTATGGCGATTTCGGTTTGCATAGTAGCGGGTTGCGGGGGTTGTTGCGATGATTTCTGCGCGGTCTTCGGCACGCTGACCGTCAATGACCCAGCGGATTTGGGATGTAACGCGGCCATCTAGTGGTGAAATCTCCCGGCAGCACAAGGATTATTTTTTGACAACTGGTTCTAACATGCTTCCTGGTGGCGAAGGAATGAGGTTGTGTGTTTGAAACGAGTCCTTCAACGTTGGAAATTTACCCGGGCAAGAGTTCAGCAACGCCGGCCCGCTCGTAAGTCATCGTGGGGTAAATACCCCATAGCCGGGCAAGTATCTGCATGCAATCCTGATCCATGACGGCCGCCGTTGATTCTTCGCCGCCACGGGCGATCTGGCACCAGCATGGGGATAGTTGCACCCTTGAGCTTACCGGGAACTGGCACCGCGAGGGGCCAGCCTTGGAAGTCACTGGAGCAACACCCAATCAATGCCCCGACCATTATCAAATGGATGCTCATGCCTGTTTCGATTCCACCCTGCCGGCCTTCCTTCTCGCGCATATCCGCGCCGTCACCGATGCCACCCCAGACAAGCCGCCATCCCCAGCCTTCGATGGTTTGCCAGTCAATTTGCGTGCTCTGTTGGAACTTGCGCTGGCCGTGTCGGAGGAAAGCGAACCCCAGACGCCGTCCGACTCATCCTCAGAGATCTACAAGCTGGGCAATCTCACCCTTGTCGTTTGGACGAATGGCAAAGCCCTCGTTAAATTCACTGGCGAGACCATGCTATCGTTAGGCCGCTTAGTTACCGGCCGGGCAATTTTCCGGCGCAAGGATTTCTGGTTGACGCTACAGGAATGCGGTGTGCAAGCCTTGCCGATCGTTTCACTGATCAGTTTTCTAATTGGCGTGATTCTGGCCTTCGTGGGAAATGTGCAACTCGCCAACTTCGGTGCCAATCTGTTTGTGGCAGATCTCGTGGGCATCGCCATGGTGCGCGAAATGGGCGTGATGATGACCGCCATCATCATGAGTGGGCGCACCGGGGCTGCATTCGCCGCCCACCTCGGCAGTATGAAGGCCAACGAGGAAATCGACGCACTCCGCACCTTTGGCTTCAACCCGTTTGATTTCCTCGTCCTGCCACGACTCCTTTCCCTCCTGGTGATGATGCCACTGCTGACCATCTACGCAAATTTCGCCGGCATCCTCGGCGGCATGCTCGTGGGTTACTTCGTTGGCATCCCACCGGTGCTTTATTGGACTGAAACCCTCGCCGCCGTCACCCTCACAGCTTCATCCCTCGGCGTTATCAAAAGCGTCTTCTTCGGTGCAATCATCGCCATCGGCAGCTGTAGGCAGGGCATGCAGGCCGGCAATTCCACTGCCGCAGTCGGCCAGGCGACCACCCGCGCCGTGGTCACTGCCATTACCTCCGTCATTGTGCTCGACTCCGCCTTCGCCGCCATTTTTACCCTGCTTCATATCTAGCCATGAGTGCCACACCCGAGCTAACTGCAGCCAAGGTCACCGTCAAGGGGCTGACCATGACCTATGGCACCCAGGTGGTGATGCACGACCTTGACTTCGAGATCTTCGACAAGGATATCTTCGTGATCATGGGCGGCAGCGGTTGTGGCAAAAGCACCCTCTTGCGCCATCTCATCGGCCTGTTGGAGCCAGCCAAAGGCTCGATCTCCTTTGACGGCAAGAATTTCACTGCCGCCGATCCAGCCGAGAGAACCGATACCGTCCGGCGCTTTGGCGTCATGTATCAATCCGGCGCACTTTGGTCATCTCTCACCTTGGGTGAAAATATCTCAGTGCCCTTGGAAGAGTCCGGAAAAATCCCGCCAAAGACGTTGCGCGACCTCGTTGCCTACAAGCTCGCACTCGTCGGACTCGCCGGCTATGAGAACTACTACCCGTCTCAGATTAGCGGTGGCATGAAGAAACGTGCCGGCATTGCCCGAGCCATGGCAAGGGACCCTGACCTGCTCTTTTTGGATGAACCCGGTGCCGGACTCGACCCACTCAGCTCCCGGCGCCTCGATGACCTCATCCTCCGACTGCGCGACAGCCAAGGCTCCACCATCGTCATCGTCACCCACGAACTGGCCAGTATTTTCAATATATCTAACAGAGCAATTTTTCTTGATTCCGCCACCCACTCTCAGGGAGCCCTTGGCAACCCCTGCGACCTCCGCGATCACTCGGAAAATCCCGCCGTACGCCTCTTTCTGAACCGCGGAACTCAACCCACCTCACCACGATGAGCCAAAAAGCCAGCCCCACCCTCATTGGAATCTTCACCCTCGTCGGTCTTCTTCTCGCCGCCGCAGGGCTCCTGCTGTTTGGTGCAAGCAAGTTTTTCGAGAAATCTAGCAACATCTTGCTCTATTTTGACTCCAGCGCCAACGGCCTGCTCGTCGGCTCAGAAGTCCGCTTCGGCGGCGTCCGCATCGGCCGCGTCGCTTCCATCAAAGTGCTCATTGATCGCAAACTCAACCGCAAGATCATCCCCGTCGTCGTCCAACTCTCCCAAAAGGACCTGGCTGCCGTCGGCTCGACATCAGCCCCCGCCATCGACTTGGCCTCGGAGGCCGGAGTGAAACAAGCCGTTAGCGAGGGCCTGCGTGCTCGAATGAAACAACAAAGCCTGCTCACCGGACAACTTTACATCGAATTTGACATCGTACCCGGGCTTGAAAGCTTCACTTATCAGCCAGACAGCAAACCACTCTATCCGACAGTGCCCACCATTGGCACCCAAATGGATGAACTCATTGCCGGCATTGCGGATGGGCTCAAGAAGTTCAACAGCCTGGATATCGCCAGCGTGATGAATGAACTTCGTGATGTGCTTACCAGCGCCAAAACCCAGATCACTGCCCTCAATATGAAGCATATAAGCGCCAACCTCGTGGACATCACCGAAGACGTCCGAACTCTCACCAGAAATGATAAACTAACGAAATCAATTGACCATCTTGACGATGCCATCACGCAGATTGACACACTGGCAAAGAGGGCCAACCAAGGGATTGATCCACTGTTGCAGGATGTGGAAAAAGTCATCCAGCAGGCCAATGCGGGGCTGGCCAAAATCGACGTGGCGGCGGCGGATGTTTCAAAGATGGCCAACCCCCGATCCCCCGTTCTGTTGCGCATGCAGAACCTAATGAATGAAACCGAACGAGCCACCCGAGCCCTCAAGGACCTCGCCAACGATCTCAAACGCAACCCAAACGCCCTCCTCAGCGGCAAGAGCCACACACCGTGAAACTCCATCATACCCTGCCATCCCTGTTGTTGATCCTAAGCAGTTGCGGCGTTCTCCAACCCGTTAAGGACCAAGCCGTCCACCACGTGCTTGATCCCCTCGTGGTCGAGCGATCTCTAACATCTTCAGTGCCAACCATCGCCATCAAACGCCCTTCGATCCCCGGGTATCTCGACCGCCAGCAACTCGTCACCCGCAAGGGGGATGAGCTCGTGCTGAGTGAACTTGACTTGTGGGCAGAATCGCTAGACGTGGCTATCTCCCGCGTTACAGCCACCAATCTCAGCCACCTCACCGGCTCCATGAACATCCGGCCCGTGGAGAATTTCACCACCCTTGACTACCCCACCCTGCTCGAACTCGACATCACCCAATTCGATCCTGGCGGAACCAACACGTTGATCTTAAAAGGGACATGGAAACTCCAACCGGTCAACGGCAAGCCAATTCCAGCCCACTTCTTCCGCATCGAACTCCCAATCCCCTCAACCACGGATTCTTCGGCCTGCCGCATCATCGCCATGAACCGTGCCCTCGAATCCCTCGCCCGCCAGATCGTTGCCAACAAGCACCCATAGTTTGTCCCAAGTAGGGATATACCCCATGGCAGGACGGCGCTCCTGGCCTTAGGTTTAGGAGTGCAAAAGAACTATGACGATGCATAACTGAATGATCAATAACTACATCTCCTCACGCCTGTTGCTCTCAGGCATCATTCTGTGGCTTCCGTCTTGTGTAGCCACAGATGGCAGGGATGCCCAAATAGGCAGTATCATGATCCCCGCTCGCTGGCAGCATCATCCGGTTTCTTCCAAGCCACTGGATGCCGCCTCACTGGCAATGTGGTGGAAACAGTTCCATGATCCAGTGCTCAATGAGTTGGTCGAAGTCGCACTGGTCTCCAGCACAGACGTGCGCACTGCATTGTCGAGGATCTCGGAATATCGTGCGCGGCGAAATGTTGAAAAAGCGGCTCTCTTCCCGCAACTCACGGCAAATGCCTCCGGCACCGGCGCAAGGGCGAGCAACCGGACGACGCATGTCACAACGGCGAGCGAAAGCTACCATGTTTCACTGGATGCGAGCTGGCAGGTGGATTTGTTTGGCCGCCAAACTCAGACGCTCAAGGCTGCTTCGGAGGACCTGGCGCAGAACGAGGAGAAATTCTACGGCGCACAAGTGTCGCTGGCTGCGGAAGTGGCCACGGCCTATGTGGCATTGCGTTCAGCAGAAGCTGAGTTGGTGGTGGTGCGGCACAGTCTCGGCACGCGCCACGAAACCGTTCAGCTCACTCAATGGCGCGAGCAATCGGGTACCGGCAGCGGCCTCGATACGCAACAATCCATCAGCGCTTTCGAACAGGCGCGTGCTTCAATACCTGAGCTTCAATTGACCATCGCTCAAACCCGCAATCAGCTCACACGGCTCTCAGGACGCCTACCAGGAACGCTCGACTCCTTGCTGGCCAAGCCGCGAAATGTACCAAAGGCACGACTGGATATCGCTGTGGGGATTCCGGCGGAAGCCCTGCGCCGACGGCCGGATGTTAGAGCAGCGGAGCATCAGGTGGAGGCCGCGTTTGCCAGAACAAACGCGGCGAAGCAGCAGCGGCTGCCATCGCTCTCGCTCAGCGGATCCCTTGGCCTCGAGGCATTGAGAGCCGGACGCCTCTTCTCTCCAGAAACCACGGCGGCAAGCGTGCTAGGCAGTCTGGCCGCGCCCCTCGTCGATGCCGGACGCATCCGAAACCAGATAGCAATCCAAAGCGAATTGGAGAATCAATCGGTCATTGCGTACGAAGCCACAGTCCTTACCGCAGTGTCGGAAGGGGAAAATGCTCTGATTGCCATCCGGCGTTACAATGAGAAATTAGACATTTTGACAAAAGCAATCGCGGCAGCCCGGGAGGCCGCCACTCTATCAGGAATTCAGTACCAAGCGGGACAAGTATCTCTTTTGGTTTCCCTTGACACACAGCGAACGCTTCTGACCCTCGAGGATCAGAATGTCATTGCAACAACCCAGCGAGCAAATGCGTGCATTCAGCTCTACAAAGCCCTCGGAGGCGGTTGGTCCCATCCATGAATCCTTCACTCCCCACTCCAACCATGCAAGCTGCCGACACCCTGGCACCTATCGACCTCGCCGAAGCAGTCAAGGCCGGAGGACCATCCAAGCATTCCAAATGGCGTTGGTTCATCGTCCTAACAACCGCCCTTCTGGCAATCACCGGTGGGTTGTGGTGGCGACAAATCGAGAAGGCAAAAAAACAGTTGCCAGCCTACGCAACCGAAGCACTCCATCGCGGTGATGTAAACCTAACTATTACAGCAACAGGTAACCTTTTTCCGACTAACGAGGTCATCATCGGCAGCGAACTCTCAGGCACCACGTTGGAGGTCTATGTCGATTTCAACCACCATGTGACCAAAGGGCAAGCGCTCGCCAAACTCGATAACGCCAAACTCACCCAGCAAACGGATATCAGCCGCGCCGCAGTGAAAGCCGCTCTGGCTTTGGTCGCACAATCCCAGGCCACGGTGAAGGAAACCCAGACGGCGCTCGCCCGTCAGCAGGAACTCCAGCGCATCAGTAGCGGAAAAGTGCCTGCAAAATTGGACATCGACACAGCCGTGGCGGCAACGGACCGCGCACGAGCCAATTTGCAAAGTGCCGAGGCACAGGTCGCGCAAACCCAAGCTCAGGTACTGGTCAACGAAAATGACCTCACCAAGACCACTATCAAATCGCCGATTGACGGTGTGGTACTCACACGAACCATTGAGCCCGGACAAACGGTCGCGGCGAGCTTTACCGCGCCACAGTTATTCGTCATCGCGGAGAAGCTGGAAAAGATGAAGTTGGAGGTTGCAATCGCCGAGGCAGATATCGGCCGCGTCGCGAGTGGACAGAAATCCTCCTTCACCGTGGATGCCTGGCCCGATCGAACCTACGACGCCGTGGTTACCGTCGTTTCCTACGGCTCCACAGTCACGCAGAACGTGGTGACATACGAGGCCGATCTGGAAGTCAGCAACGACGACCTCAGCCTGCGCCCCGGCATGACCGCCACCGCCGACATCCGCGTGGCGGAAAGTAAGAACGTCTTCCTAGTCCCAACAGCAGCGCTGCGCTTTTCGCCCGCAGCCACCTCTGCATCGACCCCCACGACGAAGAAATCCTTTGTGCAAAATCTAATTCCCATGCCAACGAGAAATAGAAGTCGGCCGGAAACCGCGAACTCCAATGCAAAGCCAGGTGTCGGCACCGAGCACGTCTGGGTACTGCGCAATGGCCGCGCGGAATCTATCGACGTGAAGATCGGACTGAGCGACGGACGCTACACAGAAATCTCCGGCGAGGGTCTCGTCGAGGGCCTGCTCATCATCACCCGCGCCAATACGCCCCCTGCATGAACGCAATCTCTCAATTTCCATTACTTGAAGTGCGGCGATTAACAAAAACGTATGGCATCGGTGACGCAGCGTTTCAAGCGCTAAAGGGCATCAATCTAACTATTCAGCGTGGTGAGTTCGTCGCCATCATGGGGCCGAGTGGATCGGGAAAATCCACTCTCATGAATGTGCTAGGCTGTCTTGATACTCCGACGAGCGGCAGCTACATATACGAAGGCATCGAGGTGGAAACCCTCACCTCCGAAGAACGCTCGCTGCTTCGCCGCTATGCCCTCGGCTTCATCTTTCAAGGTTTCAACTTGCTCGCAAGAACCAGCGCTCAGGAGAACGTAGAGTTGCCCTTACTCTACCGAGGCATATCGCGAAAGGTCCGCCACGAAAAGGCGTTCGCGGCGCTCACCTCGGTGGGACTTCCGACGAAATTCGCCAGCACCCCAGGTGAACTCTCCGGCGGCCAGCAACAGCGTGTCGCCATTGCACGGGCCATTGTCACCGAACCGAGCACGCTCTTCGCCGATGAGCCCACAGGCAATTTGGATTCCGTGACCACCCGCGAAGTCATGGAAATCCTCACCCGGCTCAACGTGGACCGTGGGATCACCGTGCTCATGGTGACTCACGATGACGAAGTGGCTGCATCAGCAAGGCGCAAAATCGTCATCAAAGACGGCATCATCGAATCCGACACCAAACCCAGTGTATGATTTGGAACGCCTTTGCCATCGCAGTGCGCGAGATCGGTCGCAATCCCACGCGGGCCTTTCTAACTGTCCTTGGAATTTTCATTGGAGTGGCGGCCATCATCACCATGGTTACGCTCGGGCAAGGTGCGACGATCGCCGTGAAGGCCCAGATATCCAGCTTGGGCAGCAATCTCCTAACGCTGCGTCCCGGCGCGGGTTTCGGCTCGCGTTCGGCTTCGGCCGGTGTGCCGAATTTCACCGAGAAGGATGCGGATTGCCTTGGCGAGCAGATTGCCAGCATCGCCGCCATTGCACCGGTGCGCACAGCCTCGCTGAGCACGATCTACCTGCACAATGCGCGCAGCTCCACGGTCACCGGCACCACGCCTATCTATTTTCAAATCAGCAAGTGGAATCTAGCCGATGGTCGTTTTTTCAATGAAGCCGACCTCCGTTCTGGTAGCGCGGTCTGCGTCATCGGCAACACCGTCCGCAAGGAACTCTTCGACACGGGAAATCCCATCGGCGAGAAGATTCGCATTGGCCGCGCATCGTGCGAAGTCATCGGCCTGCTCGCCACCAAAGGCCAGGCTGGCATGGGCGACCAGGATGACACGATCATCGTGCCGCTCTCCGCGCTGCAACGGCGAATGATTGGCAAAACATCATCGCATGACATTAGCCAGATCTCCATCTCCGCGCACGACGGAACGGATAGCATTGCGCTCATTGCCGAGATCACCACTCTCATGCGCCAACGCCGCAACCTGCAGAGCAACCAAGACAACAACTTCAACATCTTTGACACGCGCCAGATCGCCGAAACTCTCGGGTCAACCACCCAACTCATGACGATGCTCCTCGCCGCAGTCGCTGGCGTATCGCTGCTCGTCGGCGGGATCGGAATCATGAACATCATGCTCGTTTCCGTAACAGAGCGAACCCGCGAGATTGGCATCCGTCTCGCCATCGGGGCCACCGCCCGGGAGGTTCTGCTCCAGTTTCTGGTAGAAGCTGTTACGCTATCGTGCGTCGGCGGTCTCGTCGGTATCCTGCTCGCGATCGCCCTCTGTGCTAGCCTTGCGCGGATCATCTCGGTCCCGTTCAATTTCAACTTGCAGATCAATCTTATCGCCTTCCTTTTCTCCGCCGCCGTCGGCGTCATCTTCGGCTACACGCCTGCACGCGGCGCAGCACGTCTTAACCCCATCGATGCTTTGAGGCATGAATGAACTCACGCTCCGCAGCATCCCCGGCTCACTGGCAGCACTACCGGTGATGGCTTCCTATGCGGCAAACGAACGCATCTGGCTCAAGCCGTTCTTGCGTGACGGGGTTTCGAAAAAAGCATGAACTGCAAAAATGACAGCGTGTTTGGTAAGAAGGAATGACCTTATGACAACCCTCACACCCATGCGAATTCTGATGGTGGCCCTCTGCATCGCGGCGAGCGTGGTTGTTGCGCCCCTATGGGTGCCGCTCGTGCTTGCTGCCTGGGCCGCTGACATTCTTGGGAGCCCGGTTCGGAGGCTCGAGCGTGTACTCAGGGGTCGCCGGAGAGCCGCTGCTGCTGTCGTCGTACTCCTCGTGGTGGGGGCACTCATCCCGATCATCGGCATCGCTGCCGCTCTAGCGTCGGGAGTCGCCGAACTCCTCGATCAGGTACGCGCTGCGCTCGAGGGCCGTGGATCTCTGGCGGGCGTGCTCTTGGGTCAGGGTGTGCCCGGAGCGGCCACCCAACCGGAGGCACCCGATTGGGCAAACCTGGCAGGCCGCTACGGCGCAAATGCGTGGCACGCATTGAGTATCGTCGCACGGGCATCTGCCACAGCCACCATCGGCTTGCTGGTCTTCGTGGCCGCACTGTACACGTTCGCGGTCGAGGGCGAACGAATCCGCTCTTGGCTGGAGCACCATGCACCGATTCCCCACGCTGCAGTCACCCGACTGGTGGGTGCCTTTTACGAAACCGGCCGCGGGCTGATCGTAGCTGGTGGCGGAACGGCGCTCGTTCAGGGGGCGGTGGCTACTTGTGCATACATTGCAATAGGAGTTCCACGCGCACTCCTTTTAGGCCCGTTGACGGCAATCTGTGCCCTAGTTCCATTTGTGGGAACGGGGCTTGTCTGGATTCCGCTCGCCATCGAACTCGCCACGGCCGGACAATACTGGCGGGCGGGTGTCGTCGTCGGCGTGGGTGCCGTAATTCACAGCCTCATTGATAACTTCGTCCGGCCGATGCTCGCCCGCTATGGCCGCCTGAGGTTGCCCACGTTCCTGGTCCTGGTGTCAATGCTTGGCGGTCTCGCTGCGTTCGGCACCACCGGTGCCCTGCTGGGTCCACTGTTGGTGCGGCTTTGCGTCGAGTCGATGGCGATCCTCTCAGAGGGGAAGAAAAGAATGAGAGTCCCACTGCGGCAGATCCGCCAATGATTCGCCGAGAAACGTGTGATGCCATAACTGAGTGGCTACAACGGCGACCAATCCCATTTCGATGGAAAGGCGAGCCAGCGATCCAGGCCGCATCTTTCGATAGGCCTGGCGCCAGTGATGCACGGCGGCAATATCAAAGTACCCGGTTCTACGCAGTGATTCGGCACTGAGCAAATCGGCGACAAATGACGGTTCGGGGTCGAGGTGGAAACTATCGAGCGGAGCCCGGAAGATGACTTTTTGGCGGCGGGCGACAACAGGTGGCAGCCAACGCTCGGCGACTAGACGAAGCAGATATTTGTCACGGAAGCCGTGGAGTTTCCATGATGGATGCAACTTGGCGGTGAAGTCGAAGACGGCTTCATCGAGAAACGGATAGCGAGCCTCCACCGATGAGTGCATGGCGACGCGATCTCCCTTGGCTTGCAACAGGTGGCCGGCCAGCGTAACACGCGCGCCAACCCAAAGCCCGCGGTTGAGGGGATCCCAGTGCCTGGCACGCTCTGGATCAAGCCCCAAATCATCCCACGGCTTCGAGCGCTCAAGCACCTCCCGCATCGGTGCCGCGTAAAACCGCAATTTCGATAGCGCCAGGACGCCGTAGGAATCAATCCATGCATTGGGACCCCCGACGGACTTTTCCAAAGCATCGCGAAACCCGGCTGGGTATTGCGGAACTTGATTGATTCGGAGATAGGTGCGGCGAACCAGGTTGCTGAGTCGCAGGCCGGGGATGAGGTCGAGCATGTCAAAGAGCTTGGCGACCTTATACCATGGATAGCCGGCGAGCCATTCGTCGGCACCCTCGCCGGTGAGCACGACCTTTTGACCGCAGGCATGCACCCGCCGGGCCAGCATGAGCAGCGCCGCACATGAGGTATCGATGACGGGTGCCTCAGCGGCCTGAATCAGTTGGGGATACATGGCTAGCGCATCGGCTGCCCTAAAGTCTAGCACCACGGGTGGTTTGGTGCCGATGTGGCGGGCTGACAGATTTGCCGCGCTCAGTTCATCGAGCGCAGGATCATCGACGCGGATGGTATATGTGTTGATTGCCGGACCCTTGAGGCGGCAGGCCATAGCCACGATCATGCTGGAATCGAGACCACCTGATAGATAGGCACCCACCGGCACATCGGCGCGCAACCGCCTAGCCACTGCTTTGAGAAGCAGATCCTCGAGTTCATCCGCCAGCAGGCGCGGGTCGCCGCAGGTGACCTCATCCCCCTGATCCGGAAAGTCCATCCGCCAGTAACAGCGCTCAGCTATCACCGGCGCCATGCCGCCTTCCGTGGTCGGCGTGATCTGCAAATAGTGGGCTGGAAGCAGCATCTTCACTCCATCAAAACACGTGCGAGGACCCGGCATCGCGGCAAAAGTGAATACCTGATCCAAGCCTCCAAGATCGGCCTTGGCGGGCACCATGCCCGAGGCAAGAAGCCCCTTGATCTCTGAGGCAAATAGCAGCCAGTCGCCTTGCCGCGTCCAGTAAAGCGGGCAGATCCCAAAGCGGTCACGCCCTAGCGTCAACTGATGGCGGCGTACGTCATACAACGCGATGGCGTATTGGCCCCGCAACCGGTCGAACATGCCCTCCGAGCGTTCCTCCCACAGGTGCGGAATGATTTCCGTATCACAGTGAGTGCGCAGGTGATGGCCACGTGCCATCAGTTCTTCGCGTTGCTCAATATAATCAAACAACTCGCCATTGAAGACAACGAAGGCGCTTTGATCCTCATTGCAAACCGGTTGCTGTCCATCAGCCAAACCGACAATGCTGAGCCTGCGGGATCCCAGCGCAATGCCGGGACGAAACAAGAACCCTTCCTCGTCCGGCCCACGATGCACGAGTGCACGGGTCATCCGCCTAACGACAACCTCCGGCACCGCCCGCTTCCCGGCCAAGTCCATCACTCCCGCAATTCCACACATAAGATATATTTCATGGTTAAGAATGCCTGACAGGCACCCGCGATCTCCAATCCTTACCCGAAGCCCGCAGGGAAGGAAACCAAAATCCCCACAGAGTAGGGTTTCACCCCATAGCAGGCGGTTTGCCTCGAGCATAACATCTTCGCAACCTCAAATGTGCTAACTAAAACATGAATATTGGGGTTTGCCAGTAAATATCTCTCCCAAACATTCGCATATACTTTATGTCCCTCTTCCAAAATTCCGTCTCTATGCCGGCACCGGTGCCCGATCCAATCCATCATAAAAATGTCAAGGACGGCATCGCCATCATTGGAATCGGCTGCCGCTTTCCGGGCGGAGTGAACGACGCTGCTTCATTCTGGAAGTTGTTAGCAGAGGGTCGCGAGGCGGTGTCGGATGTGCCGCCGGACCGGTGGAACGCGGCGCGCTTTTTCGATTCGGAACCAGGACTGGTTGGCAAAACTGTTGCCAAACGCGGCGGGTTCCTCGACTCAATAGACCAGTTTGACCCCCAATTTTTCGGGATCTCGCCACGGGAGGCACCCTACATCGATCCGCAGCAGCGGTTGTTGCTGGAAACGGCGTGGGAGGCGATTGAGGATGCGGGGATGGTCTTGGATTTCGAGCACGGCACGGATATCGGAGTGTTCGTCGGAGTCTCACACAATGACTACCAAGGGCTGCAACACACACCGACCGACCGCGTCGGCATCAGCGCCCACACACCGACCGGCAGCGCCCACAGCATCGCGGCTAACCGGATTTCCTATTGCCTGAATCTGAGCGGGCCGAGCCTCGCGCTGGACACGGCCTGCTCGTCGGCATTGACGGCAGTGCATGTGGCCTGCGAGCATATTCTGGCAGGCCGCTGCAAATCGGCGTTGGCGGGTGGAGTGACGGTGATGATCACGCCGGACGGATTCATCGGGTTCTCGCAAGCTGGGATGCTATCGCCAGAGGGCAAATGCAAGGCGTTTGACGCTGCCGCCAATGGTTTTGTGCGTGGCGAAGGAGCCGGAATTGTATTGTTGAAGCGTCTATCAGATGCGCTCGCCGACGGGGATCCGGTCCACGCAGTGATCATCGGTTCAGCGCTCAATCAGGACGGGCATACCAACGGAATCTCGCTGCCAAGCCCTGCCGCACAGGCACGGATGGTTCGTGAGGCGTGTGCCAACGCCGGCATTGATCCATCACGGGTGAGTTATGTCGAGGCTCACGGCACAGGCACGGCGGTGGGGGACCCGATCGAAGCCCATGCCCTCGGCGAGGCGCTCTGCGCCACACGCCCGGCAAATGCCCCGCTAGTCATCGGATCCGTGAAAACCAATCTCGGTCACTTGGAAACCGCATCCGGTGTGGCAGCCTTGGTAAAGGTGGCCCTGATGCTCAAACACGGCCGAATTCCCCCCAGTCTGAATTTTAACACACCCAATCCGAACATCGATTTCACCGCCCTGAAGCTGCGGGTGGCCGTAACCACCGAAGCGTTTCCTATCAGCCATGGCATGCGCACTGCGGGCGTGAATTCGTTCGGGTTCGGAGGAGCAAACGCACATGTCGTACTAACGGAAGCGCCAGCGCTGGTGCAGGTCTCAAGAGTGCTCATGGATGTGGATCGCGCATGGCCACTGGTGCTCTCCGCGCGCTCCGAGGAAGCATTGCTGGCGGCAGCCTGGCGCTTGGCGGCGTGGGTGGACGATCACTCCAAGCTCAATGGCGGGTCGCCGACGTTGGCAGATCTCACATACATGTTAGGCTCTCGGCGCAACCATCACTCGCACCGGCTGGCATTCACAGCGCGATCCCTTGCCGAAGCGGTGCAGGAGCTCGGAGCATTTTCGCTGGAAAATCCGGGCATGAAGTTTCGCACGGCGTTCACGCCTCGGCGCGAGGCGGCAGCACGGGTTGTGTTTGTCATGAATGGCCAAGGTGCACAGTGGTGGGGGATGGGGCGCGAACTCATGCGCCACGAAGCCGTGTTCCGGCGGATGATCGAATCCTGTGACAAGGCCATCCAACCATGGGCGAAGTTCTCACTGATAGAAGAACTCGCACGCTCGGAAGCGGATTCACAAATGCAACGCACGGAGGTTTCCCAGGTGGCGATTTTCGCAATGCAGATGGCACTGGCGGCGCTGTGGAAATCGTGGGGCGTTCAGCCCGCCGCGGTTGTGGGCCATAGTGTGGGCGAAGTGGCCGCCGCCTGCGTCGCGGGAATTCTGACCTTGGACCAAGCTGCCAAAATTATCGTGTTTCGAGGCCGCTTCATGGAACAATGCTCGGTGGCTGGCGGCACCATGTTGGCAGTTGGCATGCTCCCGGAGGATGCTCAGGCTGTGATAGAGCGCCACGACCCGCAAGTATGCATTGCGGCTTTCAACGGCCCGCGCTCACTCACTCTGGCTGGCCTGAGAACGTCGCTTGAGCTCATCGCAGCGGAGTTGGAAAGCCAAGGAGTGTTTGCCCGCTTCGTGCTGGTGAGTCACCCGTTTCATCATCCCATGATGTATCCCGCAGCGGATGCGCTGCAAGGCGCGCTGACCGATCTAACGCCGCAACCTGCAACTCTTCCGTTTTTCAGCACCGTCACCGGTGGGCAACTCGCTGGCATCGCCTGCAATGCGGATCATCGGGCGCGCGGCGTGCGGCAACCTGTGGCGTTTGAATCGGCAATCGGTGCGGTGGCCGGGTTCGGGGCGGACGTGTGGCTAGAGATTGGCGCTCACCCCGCCTTGGCGCGTTCGCTCCAGGAATGCCTGGCAGGAGAAGGCCAAAAGCCCGTCATTCTGGCCTCGGCACGCCGCGAGCGCGAACACGAATCGTTGCTAGAAACGGCATTGGATCTCCACCTGGCAGGCGTAGTGATAGACTTCTCTGCACTCACTCCGTCGCGAAGACTGCTCGATCTTCCGACCTATGCATGGGACAAAAGCCGCTGGTGGAATGAGTCCGCCGACATGCGTGAGGGACGACTGGCACCGGGTGGCCAAGGATTGCTAGACGTCAGATTGTCTCGGGCCATGCCGACGTGGCTCACCCGGCTTGATGGCCGGCACATGGCATTCCTGAAGGATCACCGAGTGGAAAACCTCATCATCTTCCCGGCGGCCGGATTTGTAGAAATGGTGTTAGAGGCTGGCATGCAACTCTTCGATGGCAAACCGTTCGTTGTTGAAGACTTTGAAATCCGCAAGCCACTCATTCTGCCGGAGCCAGCGTCCGGACTATTGCTAGAAACCACCTATGATCCTGACTCCCGCACGTTTACCATCCAAAGCCGATTCGAGAACTCTGCATCATGGACGGTGCATGTGGTTGGATCACTCCGAGGCGAGCGCACGGAATCCTCATTCGCATCAAGCGGATGGGAAAAAACCCCTAACACCGATCTCACAACCGTTGGATTGCATGGCTTTTACAGCCACATGAGCGATCTGGGCCTGCGCTATGGCGAGGAGTTCCGACCAATTCGCGAGTTGGCAACAGGGGCCGGCAGGTCGGAAGGGCGGGTTTCGCTATCCGCAGCCATCGCTCCGCGAGCGAGCGAATACTCGCTGCACCCCGTGCTGTTTGATGGCGCACTGCAAATATTCTCCGCAGGTGCCGCGACGGTGGAAGGCCGCAGCGCCGGCCTGCGCCTGCCGGTGCGCTTCGCTAGAATCCTGTTCTTGCGTTCGCCGGGCACCGCGAGTTTTGTTCGGGCTGGAGTGACCCAAGCGAATGATGAACTGGTCGATGGCGATATCGAGTTATATGATGAGGCGGGCCGACCATGCGTACTCATCAATGGCTTCCGCGCCATAAGCGTGGAAGGGGCTCGCCGCTCCGGCAAAACTGGCAAAGGCCGGGACCTGATCTATCACGTCGGATGGGAGAAATCCGAAGCTCTGACTGCCCCGTCCACACAAGCACCTGTGCCGTTAGGTCGGCTATGTGAAGTGGCAAGAAAGGCATTAGATGAAGTGCTCGACTTTCGCGGACGGGCGACGCTGGAAGCCGCCAGTGCGGCAGGAGACGAACTCACCGCCGCCCAAGTGGCGTTCGGCTTGCGTGAGATGGGCGCGGAGGGATACTTCACGGCAGACTCGCTCGGGGTAGCAGGAGCCATGCGAGCATCGTTCGCTCAGTTGGCGGACAATCTGGTGGAAATACGGATGCTGGAAAAGGCCGACAACGGCTATCGGACGGGCACCGCCTTTGAGCAAGCGGTGGCCAGCTCGGCCGGGTTGCTGAGCGCGAGCATCGGCAAGTATCCCGGGCATTTGCCCGAAGCACTCATCTGCGGTGCCACATGTGCCGAACTCGGGCCGATCATGCGCGGCGAAAAAGAGGCGGTGCAGGTCCTGTTCAGCAGTGGTGGAACGGACATGTTAGATCAGTTCTACGGCGACGGTCTGGTCACCAGTCCGTGGCTTGCGGCCATCGGTCGGGCTGTGGAAGAGGCCGCCCGGGCGCTACCCGAGGGGCGGGGCCTGCGCATTCTTGAGATCGGGGCGGGCACCGGCGGACTGGCATCACAGGTGTTGCCGCTCCTTGAGCCTGGGCGGCACAGTTATGTGTTCAGTGACATATCAGCGGCATTTTTTCCTGCGGCACGCCAAAAGCTGGCGGCATTTCCAGAGGTTGAATATCAGATGTTTGATCTCGAGAAGCCGGGTGTTGACCAAGGGTTGGAGGCGGGATCTTTCGACCTCATCCTAGGCACCAATGTCGTCCATGCGGTGAGTGATGTACGCGATACCCTGCGCCATCTTTATGAGCTGTTAGTGTCTGGCGGCACCCTGATGTTTGTGGATGTGGCCACGCCTCATTTGTGGTTGAACGCGGTGTTTGGTTTGACCGCCGGTTGGTGGCGCTTCAGGGATCGCGAGGCGCGGCCGAAGCATCCATTATTGCAAAGTCGGCAATGGGAATGCGTGTTGCTCGAGGCGGGCTTCAGTGAAACCGCCTCCTTGTCCGGATTGATCCGCCCCCAAGGCGGCGAGAGCCTCATCGGCCTGATGGCGCGCAAGGCGTGGATCAAACCCCAATCCGTGGCCGAAGCGGTCGAAGACGAACTTGCTGAGAAGTCATGGCTAGTGTTAGCTGACGAGTCCGGCTTGGGTAACGAGCTCGCCGAGCATCTCCGCGCCTGCGGTGTCCGCTGCCGCGTCGCGCGCCGTGGCGCAGCATTCACGGCAGAGCTTCCCGATGCATTCACGTTGCGTGCCGAAGTGCCTGCTGATTGGATCAATCTGCTAGAGTCGTGTGCGCAGGACCCGCCAGTACGGTTTGTCTGCCTATGGAGTTTGGACGAAAGCAAACCTGGATCAAGCGCGAACACACTCATGTCAGGCACGGATCCATTGTTTCATTTGACGCAAGCTCTCGGTGTCATGTCACCCGTGGCCAAGCTGCGCATCGATTGGGTGACGCGCGGTGCCCAGCCAGTGAGCCCAAAATCCGAGGTGGCCCTCGCACAAGCACCGGCCATCGGCCTGCTGCGCGTGGTTGCCAATGAATACAACAACTTCACCTGCCGGGCAATTGACCTTTCGCCCGTCGCTACGGCGGCGGATGCTGCGCGTCTGTGGCATGAATTACTCGACAGAACCCCGGAACGTGAGGTCGCGTTCCGCGGCGAGGGACGCTTTGTCCGGCGCATTCATCGAGGATTGCAACCGCGCGATCAATTGCTAGATTCCACAGTGCCGTTGCGCTTGGAATCGCGTGAACGCGGGTTGCTCGATGCCTTGCGGTTAGTACCCTTCGCCCTGCCGACATGTGCCGCAGGCGAGGTGGCGATCGAGGTGAAGGCTGCTGGTATGAATTTCCGAGATGTTCTCAAGGCGTTGGCGCTCTATCCGGCAGAAACAGCCGATGCCCGCATCTTTGGCGACGAAGTGGCGGGTGTGGTAATCGCCGTCGGCAGCGGCGTCACGCATGTGGTTCCTGGCGACCGTGTGTTTGGATTGGCGGTGTTCGGGCTGGCAACCGTTTCCATGGCACGGGCTGGGGACGTGCGGGTCATTCCAGACAGCTTGTCGTTTGAGGCGGCAGCGACGCTGCCCGTGGTGTTCATGACTTCTTGGCATGCGTTGAAAACCGTCGCTCAACTCAAGCCCGGTGAGCGCATCCTCATTCATGCGGGTGCAGGCGGCGTCGGCATGGCCGCAATCCAAATCGCCCATCACCTCGGCGCGGAAGTCATCGCCAGCGCCGGCACACCGTCCAAACGCGCGCTGTTGCGCATCCTCGGCGTGACCCATATCATCGACTCTCGCCGCGGAGATTTCGCCGATGACGTCATGCAACTCACCGCCGGCAAAGGTGTGGATGTAGTACTCAACGCCCTCTCCGCCGAAGCCATTCCCATGGGCCTGTCGTGTCTGGCACCGTTTGGACGGTTCATAGAAATCGGCAAGCGAGATATCTATCAAAACTCCCGGATCCCGCTGTGGCCGATGCGCCGGAACGCCTCGTTTCACGTGGTCGCAATGGATGCGATCTTTCGCGGCAATGAGGACCAAACGCGAGATTTGCTAGAAACAATAGCCGGATTGGTGACACAAGGTGTGCTGCATCCGTTGCCTTTCAGGGCCTTTCCGGCCTGTCGCATGGATGCGGCGTTTCGCCTGATGGCCCAGGGAAAACACACGGGCAAAGTCGTGGTGGCTTTCCCGGAACCCTTTGTCGCTAGACGAGGCGAGCCCTTGACACCTGCTTTCGAGGTCAATGCCGATGCCTGTTACCTAATCACCGGGGCGTTCGGCGGATTCGGAAAAGTGCTCGCCGAGTGGCTGGTAACGTGCGGCGCTAAACATCTTATGCTGGCCAGCCGCAGCGGCGCGACCACTCCCGCCGCCATCGAGTTTCTCAACCTGTTGCGGGCTCGTGGCGTGGACGTGCTAGTGGCGTGCGCCGATGTCGGCTCGCCTGCCGATGTGCACCGCTTGCTAGATGAAATCACGGCGTCCGGACACCCACTAAAGGGCGTGTTTCACCTGGCAATGGTCATCGACGACGCGCCAATCTCCGCACTCACTCGCGACCGGATGCTAAAGGTGATAGAACCCAAAGCCTACGGTGCCTGGTTGCTGCACGAGGGGACCCGGGGCATGGATCTGGATTGCTTTGTGATGTTCTCGTCCGTTTCAAGTGTCTTCGGCAACTCGGCCCAAGCCAACTATGCGTCGGCCAACGCCTTCCTCGACGCACTGGCCCATCAGCGGCATGCTTGCGGCCTGCCCGCCTTGGTCATCAACTGGGGTGCGCTCGGCGGCGAAGGGTATGTGGCACGCAACGAGCGGGTCGCAGAATACCTCGCACGCCAAGGAACCACACCACTCACCCCTAGCGAGGTGATCGTGCTGCTGGAAGGATTCCTTAACGCCGGCACCATCCAAGCGCTGGCGCTACGGGTGGACTGGTCAAAATGGCGGCAGTCGTTCCGCGGCAGCCAAGAAAGTCCGTTGCTAGAACATATCTTCGCCGCCGGCGTCGATGGTGTGGAATCCACTGGCACCAAGAGTGACTGGCGGGTCAAGATCGAAGCCTCCACAGCGGATGATCGACTCGACATCATCGGGCAGGCGCTGCGCGATGTCGTCGGCTCCGTGCTTCGCGTCAAACCAGACGGCCTGCGAGCCGATCAACCCCTCACCGACTTGGGACTGGATTCACTGATGGCTGTGGAAATCGAAAACTCGATCGAAAGCGCCATGGGCGTGGCCCTGCCTCCGGCCAGCCTGATGCGAGCCCGAACGATCAATCAAATCGCCGCCTTGATCGCCGAACATTTGGGCGGGGCCAGTCCTGCCAAGACGTCGATTTTAGCTCCCGAACCTGTATCCGTTGACCAAGTGGACTTGGCCGCACTGTCAGAGGAACAGATCGAACGGCTGCTTGGCACCAGTGCGGTAGAACTCGCCGACCAACCGGCACTTGCAATCCTAGTCTGAAGCCGCTCATGCCCGACGACCAACGAACCCGTCTGAAGCAATGGCTGGAGAGCGGCGAGATCCGCCTCCAACCCTTGACCTATCCGCAGCGTGAGCTGTGGGAAACCTCACCGGTGCCAGCCGGGGATGCATCTAACAATATTTGTGCAGTGATTGAAGTTCGGGGCCGCCTCACACAGGAAGGCAGCATGGCGGCGCTGCAACATGTGGTGGACCGGCAGGAGGTATTCCGCTTGTCGTTTCTTCCCGGCAAGGAGCAGCCGATGCAACTAATCCGTCACACCGGCAAGCCAGCGTTGGGTTTCCGCGAGCTGCAGGTCTGGCAACGGCGCCCCGAGGAAATTGAAATGCTGGCCGCTGAGATCTTCGGAACGCCCTTTGATTTGGTACAGGGCCCGCTCTATCGGGCAGAGATGTTTCGGCGCGGCCCCGATGACCATCTGCTGGCTATCTCGATCCATCATTCCATCGCCGACGGTTGGACGTTGGGGGTGTTCGTCCAGGACCTGATGGCGGCCTACCTCCAGATGGTGCGCGGGGTGGCTGCCGGCCTGCCGCCCGTGCCGCTCACTTACTCGGATTGGGGAGCGGCCGAACGGGCATTCTGGCAACCCCCGAACCTCGTGCAGCGTGCTGAATACTGGCAATCCAAACTGGCCAATTCCCCCCGGCTGTTGAGCCCGCTCGCCAATCCGTCAACGCCTCTTGCTCCATTGCAGCGCGTCGTCTCATCTGTTCCGGCAAAGTTGGGTCGAGCACTGCGGGAACTGGCCCGCCACCACAGTGCCACTCTCTTCAGCACGCTTCTAACAGCATTTCGAATCTCCTTGTCAAAATGGTGCGGCGCCGATGACGTCGTCGTCGGCACGCCGGTAGCGAACCGTGGAAAAAAGACCATACGCGAAACCATGGGCTATTGCTCGGGCATCGTGCCGTTGCGCTGCCAGATCGATCCGGCACGTAAATTCTCTAGCAGCCTACAACAGGTGCATCTGGCCACGGTGGACGCCTTCGCCAACGCGATGCCCTTTGTCGAACTGGCACGCGCGGTGGGCGCAACCGCGGCTCTTGGCTGCAATCCGGTGTTTGATGTGCGCTTTGCCCTGCAAAACCACCCGGTGCCCGACGTCGCGGTGCCGGGGCTCTCACTCAAGCTCCGAATGCGCTCAACCGGCACCACCCGCTTCAACCTCGCCTGCGAGATCAACGAGAACGGTGAAGCGCTCGAGGTGGCCTGGCTCTACCGGCAAGGGCGGTTTGCCCCCGACACCATCGAGCACCTCGGACGCATCTATCTAGCGGTACTGGCGGATGCCTGCCGCAGCCTGGATACCGTGACTTTTACCATCCTAAACTCGCTGCAATGACCCAGCTAACTCAACTAGCAACGGAGGACTCATCTAGCAACTTGATGACCCCATCCATGAGATATGTATTCGAGGCCAACGGCCTGTGCAAGGACTTCGACGATGGCCGGGTCCGGGCATTGCGCGGTGTGAACTTCCGGATCGTCCAGGGTGAGTTCCTGGCGATCATGGGTCCCAGCGGCTGCGGAAAGACCACTTTGCTCCAATTGCTCGGCGCGCTCGATCTCCCAACTTCGGGCTCATTGTTGTATCGCGGCGCGTCCCTCCCTGCCCTGCCCGACCCGGCGCTCTATCGGGCACGGGAGATCGGCATGGTCTTCCAGGCCTTTCATCTCCTGCCAACCTTCACCGCGGTGGAAAACGTCCAACTGCCAATGTTCGAAACCGAGCGCTCCGCAAGCGAGCGACTCAAGCATGCCGTCCAATTGCTGAAATCCGTCGGCTTGGAGCACCGCCTCAATCATTTTCCGGCCATGCTATCCGGCGGCGAACGCCAGCGGGTCGCCATCGCCCGCAGCCTGGCCAATAACCCGTCCGTGCTTCTCGCCGACGAACCCACGGGCAATCTCGACAGTAAAAACGCTCATCACATCCTCGATCTCATCATCCGCCTAAAGCGCGAGAGACAGATGACACTGGTGCTCGTCACTCACGATCCGTCCATCGCCCTGCTGGCATCACGCACGATTCGCATGATCGACGGTCAAATCGCCACCGATCCGTCCGCCCCAATCTCGCCCTAACACAATGACCTTCTTTACCATCATCTATCGCGGCCTGCAGCGGCGCCCGGTGCGCACGAGTCTCACGCTGGTGGGCATCGCCATCGGCATCGCCGCGGTGGTCGCGCTCGTCGGCATTTCGCGGGGCTTCGAGCAAAGCTGGGCAAGCGGCATGAAGGCGCGCGGCACGGACATCGTGGTCAGCAACATGGGCAGCGCGCTTGCCCCAAAACCGTTCCGCGCCGCTGTGCGTGATGCCATTGCCGTCATCCCACAAGTTGCCGCCACCTGTTCGATTTTCGTCGATCTCACGGGCATCGAGGATTCCTCCATGATGGTTGTTTCAGCCCGCGAGTGGGGCGGCTTCTCATGGCAAAACCTCAAACTCGTCGCCGGAAGGATGCCAAATGATGCCTTGGAGTCCGCCGTGGTCCTCGGCCAAAACGCCGCCGAGGCACTCAAAAAAAAGACCGGCGATTCAATTCAATTAGAATCAACCGAATTGACTGTCGTGGGCATCGTCGATGGAGGGGCATTGGTGGAAAACGGCTCGGTGATCCTGTCATTGCCACTCTATCAAAAACTATCCGGTAACGAGGACAAGATCAACATCATTGATGTGCGGGCTGTCCCCGGATTGAATTCTGACGAGCTCAAACAACTCTGCGCCCGAATCAACCATCAAATTCCAGAAGCCCGCGCCATGCCGGCCGGCGAGCACGTCGGCAACAGTGAGGCCTATCGCTTTATTCGCGCCATGAGTTGGGGCACCTCGCTGCTGGCAGTGATCGTCGGCGTGCTCGGCGTCATGAACACTATGCTAATGACCGTCTTCGAACGCAAACAGGAAATCTGCATATTGCTGGCAATCGGCTGGAAGCGCCAACGCGTCATCCGCTTGATCCTCTGGGAATCCGCCTTGCTAGGTCTGTTAGGCGGCATCGGAGGCGTGACAATCGGCTGCGCGGGCGTCAAAGTGCTGGAAACCCTGCCCGCCATCCACGGACTGCTTGAGCCGGATCTGAGCCCGCGCTTGATGGTCATGGCGGTGACCATCGCCGTGATCGTCGGCGTCATCAGCGGCATCTATCCGGCTTGGCGTAGTTCTCGCCTCAACCCCAGCCTAGCCATGCAAGGCTGAGCCCCTCGTGAACCACCATCCATCCATGATGAAATCGATATATCAACTCATCCACCGGTTCACATTCATCGCGCTGCTGGCAGGGTCCGCTTCCGCTGCCCCTCCCCCGCCGACGATGACGGCCAAGGACATTGCAACCAAACTCGGCTCGTTGCAGCAAGATGGCTCATCCTATGTGCGTCTGACGCTGGAGGTGAAGCCGTTGCCCGATTCCCCAAAAATGACCCTACAACTCCAAATCAAACAGCGCCGGACAGCCACGGCCACCGAGATGATCTATCAGGTCATCTGGCCCAAGGCACGGGCCGGGGAAGGAGTGTTGCTACGGCAACCCGCCGGGCAGCCGGCAAGCGGTGCCTATTTCACTCCGCCTGACACGCTGCGCCCCCTCACGGCTTCGCAGATGAAGGATGCATTGTTCGGCAGCGATCTGACGTTCGCCGATGTGCTGGAAAATTTCTTCGCATGGCAAAACCAGACCATCATAGGCACCGAGGTGATTGATCGCGTCAGTTGTCAGATCCTCGAATCCAAACCGGACAAAAGCCAGCACTCCAATTACGGCAGTGTGCGCACTTGGGTGGATCTCCGCCGCATGGTCCCCATGCGCATCGATAAATTCCTGCCTTCAGGCACCCTAGCCCGCCGCATCACCACCACGCGTGTCGCCGCTGATGACCTGGAGCGTAGGATCCCCGCCGATCTCACAGTAAGCGCGGTTCGCGCCGACGCCTCCACCGAACTCAGGGGCTCACGCATCAACCATGCCGTGAGTTATGCCAATGGAACGTTCACCGCCGATGGTCTCAAAGACCCGGGTGTTCCGCGCCGAACCGAGTAACCATGAAACGCACAATCCATGATCACATCCCCTAAAGACGTAACCCTGTACTGCTGTGGGCTTGCCTTGCAGGTTGTTGCAGGAATCCTACTCATTGGCTTGCTCGGTGCCTGCTCGGACTCATGGTCGGCTGCCGGACAGCGCGGTGGCAAACACGCTTTCATCGTTTACTGGCCGCCCCCCAAAGATAATCATTCGCTTCGCTTGGCCGTGAAGGATCTCATCGACATGCAGGGGGTGGTGACCACCGCCGGATCCGAATACCTGGCAAAAAACCGGCCGCCAGCCGTGCGGGATGCTCAATGTCTCGAGTTGGCCCGAGAAGGAAATGTGCGCATTGTCGGGAAAACAAACCTAACTGAACTCGCAGTGACAGTCTCCGGCAAGAACAGCTACTTCGGCACACCCGTCAATCACAAACGTGACCAAGCCAGCCTGATCCCTGGCGGCTCATCAAGCGGATCCGCCGTCGCCGTCGCCACCGGCATGGCCGACGTGGCTTTCGGCACCGATACCGGCGGTTCTATCCGTGTGCCTGCGGCTTGCTGCGGAATTTACGGCCTCAAAACCACATACGGCCTGGTCTCCACCAAAGGGGTTTTTCCGATCTCACCCAAACATCTCGATACGGTAGGACCCATGGCCAAGGACCTACCTAACCTGGTGATCGGCATGGGCTTGCTACAGCGCGATTTCGCCAAACTCTACAACGCGGCGGTCGCCGACAAGCCCATCGCCAACCGCATCCGCATAGGACGTCTCTATCTCGACAACACGAACCCCGCCATCGATCAAGCGATCGACGAGGCCCTCATCGCAAGCGGCTTCAAGATCATCCAAATTGATCCTGCATTCAAAACCAAATGGGCGCAGGCCGAAGCGGATGGCAAGACCATCGCGCTTGCCGATGCGTGGCTCAGCGATCAAAAATATCTCAAGGAAGATGGCGTGTGGAGCACCACAAAGATCGTCATCAGCATGGGCGAAATGGACTACGCGATGGGTTACAAAGGCGCGCTGAAACGACAGAAGGCATGGCAGAGAGACCTCAATCGCATATTCGAGAAGGTGGATCTCATCGCCGTGCCAACGCTCCAGACGCTACCTCCCGCCAGGCCATTCTGGAGTTCATCCGTTGCCTTCGAGTGGATGGTCTTCAACTCGCAAAATACCGTAGGGGTGAACTTCGCAGGCAATCCCGCGCTGGCCATCCCCATCCCAATGCCCACACACGGCAGGGTCCATCCCGTCACCAGCCTGCAACTCGTCGGCCCACGTCGCAGCGAAGCTCAACTCCTGAATGCGGGTCGCCTGATCAACACCAAAATCCCCCTCCCTGCCGGTCGCCGACCTCATCACAAGGTCCCCGGACATTCCAAATCAGCCCTCTGACAAGCCATGCGAATTTCATTCTCTATCCAACCGTGGGCAGCTATCACCGCAATATGGCTAACATGCCAGCCGGGATTTGCTCAGACAGCGGCAGAACTCATCGAAAAAGGTGATGCGGGTGATCGAACCTTCAATGCAGCTGAAGCTCTCAAAAACTATCTCCCGGCCGAAAAATTGGAACCAAAAAATGTCCAATTGCTGGTAAGCATCGCTCGCCAATACCGCCATCTAATGGCCAAGGCCCCAATACCCAAAGAGAAACTCAGGCTCGGCACCCTCGCCTTAAACTATGGCTTGAAGGCTGCGGCTCTCGGTCCTAAGGATTCGGATGCCCAGCTATCCCCGGCTATCACCTATGGCAAAATGCTGCCTTTGCAGAGCAATCAAACGCAAGTGGACGCCACGCCGCTCATCAAGATAGCCGTTGACAAGGCGCTGCTCCTCAATCCGCGCAATGATTCGGCCTGGCATGTGTTAGGCCGATGGCACCAGTCGCTGGCGAATATCGGAAGCGTCAAACGCGCCTTCGGAGAGATGTTTTATGGTGGATTACCGATAGGCACCAACGCCGAAGCCCTCAAGTGCTTCGACAAGGCTATCGCCATCAATCCCCACCGCCTCCGCCACTATGTCGAACTTGGCCGAACTTATGCCCAAATGGGTGATCAGGCCAACGCACGCAAGTATCTATTAAAGGGCTTGTCGATGCCAAACACGGAGAATGACGATCCGGAAGTGAAGCGCCTCGGACGGGAGTCACTGGCATTGCTGCCCTGATCACCGGTGGGGAAATACCCAATTGGCATAACTAGTCTTCATTCTAACACTAATACTATTGACTTCAACAGATATCCTATCAAACTATGAAAAACAATCGAGCTATACAACTGGCACTGATGATGGTGGTGATCTTTGGCAACTCGGGCTTCCGGCCCATCGATCTGATCAAGAAGCTGATTTACCCCGAAGCACCGGCAAAGATGCCTGCGATTCAGCTCCCCACCGATGTTACCAAGATCGGCGACGCGATTCTGGATGCCTATGCCAGTGAGATGGTGCCCTCTGGTGACAAGGATCCGGTGATTGGGGACGTCAACCCACGCGAGGGCCCACCAGGCACGGTGGTGAGCGTCACCGGGCACGGCTTCGGGTCCGCGCAGGGTCTAAACGCCGTAAGCATCAATCTCACCGAGGCCCAACCCATGGTGGAAGTGCTGGAGTGGAGCGACAGCAAAATCCGCTTCACGGTTCCGATTCACTGCACATCTGGCGACGTCAATGTGGTGCTCTGGGACTACCTGCGTACCGAGATAACTCCCAATGGTAGCTTCCGGACGGTCACCCGCAATCCACGCGCATCCAAAGGCATCGCGTTCCAAGTTCTCGGCCAGGAGGAGAACATCAAACTCGGTCACGCGATCTTCTTTGGCTGGACCCAGCTCAATGAGCAGGCGTCTTCTAAACTCAATATTCCGCGCACCAAGATCGCGGGAGATCCACTGCGGTGGAAAAAATACGGCTTCCTGCCGCGCGCCAACGAAGTCGATGAGGGCGAGGCAGATCGGTTTTCCATGAAAACACCAATCGTCGGGGTTAGGTTACAGCATGGCATGGATGGCCAATTCCGGGTGGGTTACTCATGTGCCTTCTGCCATACCGGGCGCGACCCGGCCACCGGCAAGATTGTCCCGGGCTTGCCGTCCAGCACGCTTCAATTCGGCAAACTCATCGCGACCGCCGACAATCTTCCCGAGGACATGCGCTTGCAGGCTGAGCGCTGGCCCCCGGGCACTGCCGACCTCTCATTCCGGTTCTTCCCCGATGGTGTGGAAAATCCCACCGCCATCATGCTGGCGCGTGGAATCCACGGAATGCGCTTGTGGTCCAGCGCCGGAATTCCGATGCCAGAGTACCAGCGCCACTCTAACGCATGGCTGATGCAGGGCTCACCCTATATGGCCACCCTGAAAATCTCCTTGTCGCTATGCTGCTACCTGACCACCCTCAAGCCTATCAAGAATCCAAATGTGGACCCGGTACAAGCTGAATTTGGCCGCAAGGTGTTCTTTGAGGCCCGCTGCGACACTTGTCACGATCCCAGTCTGGGCCTTTACACCAACCAGCGAGTGATCCCGTTTGATGCCCTCGGTTCCAATGGCCCCCCCACCAACCGAATGAAGGACTCCGGTGGTATTCGCGTCACTACCCTGATGAGCCTCTACGCCACAGCTCCCTACCTGCACGATCAATCGGTGCCAACCCTCGACGACCTGCTCAATCCGGCACGCTTGGTACCCGCAAGCGCGATCTATCGTAAGCCCGTCACCATCGGTCCGGCCCATCCCTTCGTGATCCGAGATGATCAGATGCGCCGCGCTCTGGTCGAATTCCTGAACTCAATCTGATACCAATACTGAGGAATCCTTGGGTTGGAATGCAAATGATTTAACCACAGAGAACGCAAAGATCACAAAAAGGGCCAATTGCTTTGTGTTCTCTGTGCTCCTTGTGGTTCATCTTTGCTCTCTTTTGTCGTTCAAGCTGCAGTTCGGTCAGTAAGCATCAATCGTCAATCGATCCGGTTCTGGAAAACTAGACCTAACGAAAGCACCCTCAGAACTCAATGTTCGACCTCGCTTTCTACAACGGAGCGAACAAGTCAGATTCACTAACCTTCCGCTTTGGGCGGAAGCGCAATGCCTCAAACAAATGTTGAAATGCGAGGACTGCCCCCATCGATCGATAGGGGCAGACCTCGCATTTCAGAGAATTGAGCTTGCTCGACCCTGTGGCGCTCGTGAGGTCGAACACTGAGTTCTGATCTTTCGCCTCACAAGGACTCTAGTCCCGCCGACATGGGCACTGGGTGGCAAGGAAAAACCCGAAGAGCGCACCGGCCACGATGCTGATCCCAACTACTTGATAGAGATTGCCACGCAGCGCCACGTCCGCAGCGTGCGATCCGTGAATTGCTTTTCCGCGGGCGACGGCATATGCTTCCCCGATGCGGTCCAATCCCGCTGCAAGACGCTTGCGCGCTTCCCCGACATGGTCTTCGGCCACCCCGGCAGTCGCCGTCAGCAGTGCGCCTGCGTCCTCAGCGAGTTGTTCCATATCATTGCAGATAGCTTGTGCTGTTTTGTTCATGGTATCATTTTTATTTAAGGTTGGGATCTCTTCGATCCGGCTTCCATCACCAACATCGACGATGAGCGCATTTGCTGCTATGGGGTGTATCCCTACCCAGACCAAGCCACATTTTGACCATCTGGGTAAAGATCGCGCAGCCTAGCAACATGAGGACCAAGTATAGCCAGTAGATAGGCGGCAGCCGGACGAATCCGAGAGCACCCGCCAGAGGTGAGACTGCGAGCCAAGCAGAATTCGCTCCGCCGGCATGCCCACCTGCTTGCAGATATAGGCGGCTAGCTAAAAAGTAGGGAATCACCCCATCGACTCAGGTCCATGCTTTGATTAGATTGAACACGCAATTAAGAACACACAAGTAACAAACAAACAAACAGAACACAGTCATTATGAAACTATCACGCAATCGTCTGACCCTGCTTTTACTCGCAGCCGCATTGATCTCGCTTTTCAGCGCAAGCTGCCGCAACACCGTTCGGGGCGCCGGACGAGATGTTGAGAACGCCGGCGAACATATTGAACGAGCAACCCACTAAAAGCTTTCTTGTTTTCGAGCAGTGGCGTTGCTGACCACCCTAGCAGGTCCGTCGGCAACGCCCTTTGCTTGATAACTGATCGGATGCAATAGGTCGCTGAGTCGTGCCCATTGATTACACGAGTACCCATTTCCATGAGTCAAGCGCCGCGCACACCACTTAGCCATATCGCCAAGGAGAATTTGGGCAAGACTGCACGTCAGCTCTTTCAAATCACCAAGGCGTTCTTTAAATCGGAACGACGTGGCAGAGCACGCGGGCTGTTAACCGTGTTGCTGGTGCTGTCAGTAGCATATGTCGGGGTCACGGTGCTTACAAGCTACGCGGGACGCGACCTCATGACGGCCATCGAGAAAAAGGACGGCCCCGCCTATTGGGGCGCGATGGGCAGGTATTTGGGAACCTTCGTCGTCGCGGTTGTAATCAATGTCTTCTACCGGGTGTCAGAACAGTCGCTGGCGTTGCTATGGCGCGAATGGCTGGCTCAGCATCTCATCAAACGCTATTTCAACAACCGCGCCTACTACCGCTTGCGTGGCTCCGAGAGTATTGACAACCCGGACCAACGAATCAGCGAAGACGTTCGCAACTTCACACTTGATTCCCTCAGCTACGCCATGATGGTCGTCACCTCGGTGATGACCTTGGTGGGCTTCCTCGGCGTGCTCTGGAGCATCTCCGGCACGCTCGTCGGCGTCGCCTTGGCTTACGCGACCGCCGGCACCTTCATGTGCTTTGTTATAGCTAGGAGGCTGGTTGGCCTGCATTATGAAAGGTATCAAAAGGAGGCCGATTTGCGCTACGGTCTGGTCCGGGTGCGTGACAATGCGGAGTCGATCGCATTTTATCGGGGTGAAAAGCGCGAACATGTTGACCTCTGCCACCGACTCGGAGCTGTGGTGGCCAACATGCGCTCGATCATCGTGTGGAACCGCAACCTTGGCTTCTTCCGCAACAGCTATAATTATCTCGCGCTCATCGTGCCGATCTTGATCGTGGCACCCTTGTTCATGAGCGGCAGAATCCCTTTCGGAGTGGTGACACAAACCCTCGGTGCCTTTGCGCAGGTACTCGGTTCGGTGTCGATCATCGCAGATAACTTCGAGGGCCTCAGCTCCTATCTTGCCGGTATTCAGCGCCTGGGCATCTTGTGGGATGACCTCGATGATTTCGACGCTGAGGAAGAACGCTCCGCCCGCGAAGGTGTGCATCGGCTCGACGAGACCAGCAGCAAGGTAAGGCTTGACAAGCTCACCGTACTGACCCCGGACGGCGGAAGATTGCTCGCAAAGGACCTATGCTTCGAACTGCAGTCCAAGCAAAGCATCATTATTATGGGTGCCAGCGGATCGGGCAAGAGTTCCATTATTCGAACGATCGCCGGCTTGTGGCCCAGTGGCCAGGGAACCCTCGAACGTCCTGCGTTGCATCATCTCATGTTCCTCCCGCAGAGACCCTATATGGTGCCAGGATCCCTGCGCGATCAATTGCACTACCCCGCCCATGATAGGCGCGCTGATGACGAAGAGATCCTCAGGGTCATCGGGATGGTGAACCTTGCTGACGTACTCGCCCGTGTTGATGGTGATCTTGATAGGGCTATCGACTGGACGAACGTACTTTCCCTTGGGGAACAACAGCGCGTCGCCTTTGCCCGCCTATTCCTGCGCCGACCCAGGTTTGTTTTTCTGGATGAAGCGACCAGTGCCCTCGACGAAGATAATCAAAGGCGCATTTACGAACTTGTGCTTGAGTCAAACATCGGCTTCATCAGCGTTGGCCACCGCGAGACTCTTGTGCAGTTCCATGAGCGCCTGCTGCAATTGAAGAGCGCAGGAGCCTGGGAGATGACTCAGAATCCGTCGGGATCGTTCTTGCAACTGTAGCCCATCACAGAAACCTGTCGAGGATCTTGCGACTGGTGGCATCCAACGCGTGTGGGTCTGTGATCAAGAATTGAATGCCTCGGCCATCAACGATCAATAATGCGGGTGTGGCCAAGCGCCGGATGTCGTCCTCGGCATTGAGCACCAGACTGGTATTGCCGCGGTCTGTCTCAACTTGCCAGGTGCAAGGGGTGGCATACCCGGAAACCCTGCACACCCGCAGGATCTCCGGCATGAACTCGCTTAGTGCCAATTCATCTTCTAACGCCCGACGAGTTTGCTCCGTTAGGTTAGTGAGGCTGGTGATCCATGCGAGTTCGTGGCCCTCTCTGCTCAGCACGGAGAGCCCCTCTTGCGGCGCTGTAATCGGAAAGGCCCGTTTCAGTTCGACGGCAACGTGTTCGCACCCAATCCTATCCGTAAGAATCAACTGTCCGAACAGGTCGTGGTGAAGTTCAAAGGTCTCGCTCATGATTCGCTATATTTCTTTCGGTGACGCCTTGGTGGCTGCGGATTCATCGTCATTGTCTTGGGCGCTATCCTCGGAGGGGGATGCCGACCCGCCGTTGAAAAACATCGTTTGCGCCCGGTCGAGACGGAAATAGGCACCCCGTTTGGCAAGTAGTTCCTCATGGCGACCTTCCTCCACGACTTGCCCGCGGTCGAGCACGACCAAACGGTCAGCGCGCCGCAAGGTGGACAGGCGGTGGGCGATCGCCAAGGTGGTGCGGCCGCGGATCAGGTTGTCGAGGGCTGCTTGGATTTCGAGTTCGGTTTCGGTATCGACCGACGAGGTGGCCTCATCTAGAATCAGGATCCGAGGATCGATGAGCAGGGCACGGGCAATCGAGATCCTTTGGCGCTCCCCACCGGACAATGCCTGCCCCCGCTCGCCGACCAGCGAGTCATATCCTTGGGGCAATCGCAGGATAAATTCGTGGGCATGGGCCGCACGCGCCGCTGCAATGATCTCCTCGCGGGTTGCTTTAGGTTTGCCGTAGGAGATGTTTTCAGCGATCGTGCCGAAAAACAAAAACGGCTCTTGCAGTACCAGCCCGATGTTGCGCCGATATTCCGCCACCGGCAACGAACGGATGTCCACACCATCGAGGCTAATCGAACCTTCCACCACATCATAGAATCGGCAGATCAGGTTGACCAATGTGCTCTTTCCCGATCCGCTGTGGCCTACCAAACCGATCATCTCGCCAGGTGAAAGCCTTAGATTAATATCGTTCAAAATAGTCTGCGTGCCGTACCGGAAGCTCACGTGGCGCAGTTCGATCGCCCCGATAACCGGGTCTAGGTGCAGCGGTTGGCTCGGCTCCGGCACACTCGACACGTGGTCTAGAATATCAAATATACGCTTTGCTCCGGCCGCTGCACGTTGGGTCACCGTGACGATCCGGCTCATGGACCCGAGCCGCCCATAAAACCGGCCGGTGTAGGCCAGAAATGCGATCAAGACCCCCACCGTAATCTGGTGCTTCGAGACTTGCCAAATCCCAAAACCCCACACCACCAACAGTCCCACTTCAGTGAAAACATTCACAGTTGGAGAAAACAAGGACCACGCCTTGTTGACGCGATTGTTGACTGACAAATTGCGGGCGTTGGCGTCGCGAAACCGCTGTGACTCACGTTCTTCCTGTGCGAACGCCTTGACGACCCGGACGCCGGGAATTGTATCCGCGAGTACGTTGGTTACTTCCGACCAGATCCGGTAGGCTTGTTCAAACCCGTGACGAAGTTTATCTCGCACAAGATGAATCAGCCACCCGATAAAAGGCAGGGGTAGCAGAGTCACCAATGCCAACCACGCGTTGATCGATAGCAGGATGGCGGCCGTCATCACGATCATCAGAGCGTCAGTAATGAAATCCAACAAATGAGACGCGAGAAATACGCAAATGTAGTCGCTGCCTGAGGAAATGCGGGCCATCAAGTCGCCGGTGCGTTTGCCGCCAAAGTATTCGAGCGAGAGCCCCTGTAGGTGGTCATAGGTGATGGTGCGAAGATCGGAGCCGATGCTTTCGCTGACCAAGGCGAGAATATAGGTTTTGGTCCAGTCGAGGGCCCAGGCGAGGAGTGCAGCACCGACCAGTCCGCCGAGCAACAGTTCGACTTTAGAGACATCGATAGGCACACCGTTTTGAAAAGGGATTAGCA
This sequence comes from Akkermansiaceae bacterium, assembly GCA_903827375.1. Lineage (GTDB taxonomy): Bacteria > Verrucomicrobiota > Verrucomicrobiia > Verrucomicrobiales > Akkermansiaceae > Luteolibacter. Next base: position 18,777 of record CAIKHZ010000252.1, on the reverse strand, counting down.
CCTGATCCATCAGTGGAATCGTTAAGTAAGGCGCAACCAAGGTGGCCGCTGTTGCCAGCAGGGTCAGCACTAAGCCCCCCAACAAGGAGTTTCTGTATGGTTTGGCAAACCGCCACAACCGAAGCAAGGTCCACACTGAGGGCGGAGCGTGCACCGTCTTCGCGCAGAGGGGACAACGCTCGTAGCCTAGCGGAATCGCGTTCTCGCAAATCGGGCAAACAGCCTCTGCAGGCGGAACCACCGGGCGCTGCTCGGTGATGGCTGCCACATATTCCTGGAATTGCTCGGTGAGCCGACGAACCGCAGCCTCCCGGCCCTGGGTATGCCGCCAGCGGGCTAGCAAGCCGTTTTGATCTCGCAATTCAAGGCTCCCGAGGCCAGCGCGATCATGGTGATCGAGCACTAGGCCGGGCCTAAGATCCCAGCGCTGCCAATCCGCACTGCTCTGAGATTTGGCAAGGAAACGCCGGTCGGTGAGCACAACTATGCCAGCTCCAAAGTGCAGTCGAAGATCAAGGTCTAGATCAAGAGAGCCTATCACGGCTTCATCCTCGGCCATGACGATGCCGATCTCATTGCGCCACTGATCTGGAAGTTGCATTGGAATGAAGGCCGGATAGGGGAAGTCAAATGAGATTCATGGGATAAGTTATGGCTTTGCCCTAGCGAGCGGGTCTAGGACTCCGCAGATAGCGAATCGGGGAAGAAACCGCAAGCATCTCGTGAACCCTGACAATCTCAGAAATACAGGATCTTTGCTATAGGGTCTTCCCCTACTCATTAGAATCCTTGTAATACAAAAGTTGCTGTCGTTAGGCCAAGTTCTCGGCTCTTGGGCGTTCGGCGAGCTCAGCCGAGCCGTCTTCCAGTCTTGTCTCTTGGGTCTGAGGCGCAGCCTCGCTAGGGGAACACCCTATTGCCCAATCCTCTCGATGCCCTATTCTGGTGCTTATGAGAAAGCCAATCAGCAACGTCCCATTGCATGAGTCATCCCATTTCGAAACCTGTTTGGTCCACCACTTGTGCTGGGCCATGGTGGCGGGGACATGGCTCATGTCCAGTGCCAATCCCCTGACCGTGGCACCAAACCAGGTATTCAGTCCGCTGGATTTTCTCATGCCGACGGGTTCTGATGAGCAGTCTCCAGAACGGGCTCCTAAGAGAGTGGAGGATTTGACCCAACAGGCGGTGCAGACACGCTTGCCTGACGGCGGAGGAACGATGAGCAGCAGGATGGAGATGGACACTGTGGATTCCGCCGACGGTCGCCGCGTAAACATCGGTGAGGCCATTGAATTCATCAACCAGATGGAGCGCAATCCATTAAGCACCGCGGACAAAATAGATCTGGCGGATATTCTGAATCTGTGGCAGCCTCCAGCGAAGTATTCCCCCCATGTCAGTACAATTCAAAGATTATTACAGCACCCTCGGAATTGCCCGGGATGCGAGTGATGCCGAAATCAAGAAGGCGTTCCGCAAGCTCGCTCGAAAATACCACCCTGATGTGGCGAAGGATAAGGCTTCAGCGGAAGAAAAGTTCAAGGAGATCAATGAAGCGAATGAAGTGCTGAGTGATCCAGAGAAGCGGAAACAATATGATCGCCTCGGTGCCGACTGGCAGAATCAAGGTGCCTATCAGCAATCTCCTCACGGCACGCAGGAAGGTGATGAGGAGTTTCATTTTGGTGGCACCGGATTCAGTGACTTCTTTGAGCAGTATTTCAGCGGTGCGAGCCGCTATGGGTTTTCGCAAGACTCTTCCACAACGACTCCCAACAGAACCCGGCCTGGACGCGGCCATGACATCGAAGGCGATATTCTCGTCACGTTGGATGAAGTCATGCTTGGGGCGATACGGACCATTTCACTGCAATCGGTAAACCGGCAGTCCGGCAAGACAGACACACAGTCGTTTAAAGTGCGTATTCCGCCCGGGGTCTCCGATGGACGGCGAATCCGCGTCCCGGGACATGGCGAAACGGGTCATGACGGTGCATCCGCCGGTGACCTTTACTTGAGAGTCCGCCACGCCGCGCATCCGGATTTTTCAAGCCGCGAAGCGGACGTTTTCCGTGAACTGAACATCGCACCGTGGGAAGCCGTTCTGGGTTCGGAAGCGGTCGTACAATCTCTCGACGGGCCGATCAAACTTCGCATCCCCGCTTCAGCAGAGAATGGCCAGCAACTTCGCGTGCGCAGCCGGGGTCTGCCCAAGGGAAAAAGCGGCGGGCGCGGTGATTTCCATGTGGTTCTCAACATCCAATTCCCTACCATTCTGCTTGAGGAAGAACGCCTCCTTTGGGAGAAACTCCGTGACACTTCAACCTTTCGCCCACGTCCCGCATGAAACCCGATATTCCCCAACAAGACGAAAGTCGCACGGCCTTCGATCCAGAAGCCGAAGCCGTGTACTCACTAGAGGTCGTCGCCGAACTCGCATGTGTGAGTATTCAAACCGTGAGGCATTATCATGAGATTGGCGTGATATCTCCAACCACTGAAGCACTGGAATTTAACTCCGAGGGTCTGCGCCAACTCCGCCGCATCGAGCACTTGCGCCAGGGCTATGAGTTGAGCGACAGCGGCTTACGATTGGTTTCGGATCTTTTGCATCAGATCGAGCAGTTGCGGCAGGAACTGCGACAATGGCCCAGGTAGGCTTCTACCCCATGGTGACATCCTACCGAATAGGACAAGATGTTAGATGAAAAACAATCACTAAAAGAAAACAGCCTCCCCGGAGGAACCGGGGAGGCTTTGAAGGGAATCTCTTGGATAAATGCTAATTACTAGAACCTGAAGTTGGCACCCATCACGAAGCCGGCCAAGCCGATGTTGCTGGAGCTAAAGGTTGAAAGAGCCCACCATTGACCCTCAACTCCAAGACGAATATTGGAGGTGATGCCGCTGAAGCTGAAGTCATACTGCAGGCCGAGGCCCAGTTCGCTGATGGACACCACGGTATCGCTGCTACTTTCCGGACTGGTGGTGGTGGCATATTTTCCGCTGCCGAAAACCACGGACTCCTTGGCGGTGCCGTAGATGGAGAAACTGTTGCCCAATGCGCGGGTGGCGTCCACTCCAAGGACAATTCCGAGACCTTTAAAATCGTCACGACTGGCGAAGGACGGCACTGTCGTAGTACCTCCCACCACCGGATACGGGGACGTACTGAAATCGGTGTATCCTTGTTGGCCCACGGCCCAGCGCATACCCACATAAGGGGAAAGCTTCAGCGTGTCGGTTGGTTTGAAGTTCTGGCCGACGACCAAGTCCATGTACGACGCACTCATTCTGCCGCTATAATGGTCCAATTGGCTCGCCGTGATTGCAGTGTGATCTGTGAGATCGCCACCATAACCAAAATAGGTCGCAGTGACGAACAGCCCGTCAGTGAACTGATAGCCAAGCGATCCGCGACCCGCAAAGGTATAATCGTTCTTATCCCAGCTGCTCGATGAATATGGAGCTAGAGCCATGGGCTCTATACCTAAGGTGAATCCTTGTTCGGTGTTGTATTGCGATGCGGGGACCGGAGTGGGAGCACCGGCAAAGATCGGTGATGCGGTCAATAATAATATCAGGGTGTACTTTTTCATACAAAGGAAAGTTAGGAAAGTTTCTTGAGTTTGTCAATAAATTAATACATATATTTTCGTTCTCCGAATATTACAACTCAACACCGGACATATCTCCTGCGTAGAAGCCGTTTGCAGACGACTATACGGCAATGATCAGGATGTACTATGGGGAGAAACCCTACCGGGTTCTTTGCCGAAGTAGCCCGAGAAACTTGTCTATTTCACGGATAATAGCTACGAAAAATATTTGCCAGAAATCAAACAGATAACGCAGGCGGTAGGGAAATACCCCATGGCAAGATAGCTCGCATAACCTTAGGTTCAAAAGTCAAAAGAACTATGATAAACAGACTCAAATGCGGCAGTGGCACGTCGAAATTGGAACCAACCGTCTCACGAAAATTGTCCCAAGCAGCATGACACCACTTCCGAATCACCCGCTGAAGCCCCCAAGCCATTCCATGCCGCCGCCCATGGCAACATCGGAACTTCACGCCGCCCCGCCCCCCGTCGCCGAAGCGCCGCAGCGGATAGATCTTTGCATACCCGGAGGCACCATCATCAAGGTATTTGCCGCGCTTTTGTGCGCCTATGCAGTGTATGTGTTATGGCCCTTGCTGTTGCTGGTGTTTCTGGCGCTGTTTCTGTCAGTGACTCTGCATGCCTTTGTCGGATGGCTGGACTCCAAGCACATGAAACATTGGGTCAGCCTGTCGCTCGTCATCAGCGGACTGGCCACTGTGCTGGGAGTCGGCATCGCGTTGTTGGTTCCTGCGCTGGTCGATCAGGCGGCCACTTTCAGCCACAGGTTCCCACAGTTGCGAGCTGACACACTAAACCAAGTTCCCCTCAGCTGGGGAATTCGAACCAATCTGGCAAGCATGCTGGATACTGCCAACTGGTCAGCCGCCGACCCATGGCTGAGTCATTGCATGTCAGCCGGAGGAATCGCCCTCAACGGGCTTTCCGAGATTGCACTGGTGCTGGTCATCGCGTTGTATCTACTCATTGATGGCGGCAAGACCTACGAGTGGCTGCTTGCCTTCTTCTCGCCCTTGAACCGCCGCAAGCTGCGCATCACGGGACAGGAGATTTCCAAGGTCATCTTCGGGTATGTCTCAGGCCAAGTCATCACCTCGGTGCTCGTCATGATCTTCACATACCTCGTATTGAGCGTGCTTCATGTGCCTGGTGCGCTGACGCTCTCTATCCTCGCTGGCATCCTCGACGTCTTGCCGATTCTCGGATTTATCATCTCCACGGTACCCGCATTCCTGATAGCTCTGAGTGTATCATCCAAAACGGCACTTGTGGTGTTGATTCTTTATCTGGTGTTTCATGTCATTGAGAATTATTTCATTGTGCCAAAGGTCTATGGCAAGAACCTCAGGTTATCCACCCTCACAGTGCTGCTGGGATTATTGGCTGGAGTGCTGCTCGCAGGGATCCCCGGCTCGCTGGCAGCATTACCGGTGATTGCTTCCTATGCGGCAATCGAGCGCATTTGGCTCAAGCCGTTCTTGCGTGACGGGGTTTCGGAAAAGCATGAACTTCAAAAAGACAAAGTGTTTGGCGAGAAGGAATAACCCAATGACCGCCCTCACACCCACCGCGAGATCATTTAGATGGCGTCAATGGGCGGCGGGGCGACTTCTGATCTTTTCGAGCCGCAGTGCATCGCGTAAACCCGTGCGAATTTGGCACCGAAAAGGCAGATCTGCGCCGAGTAGAAGACCCAGAGCAGTGGTTAGAAACATGGGAGGGTTCATCAAGATCACCTTGTGCTTGGCTAAAGCGGTCATATTGACCCCAAAGCCGAAGCACATCCTCCGATTCAGATCATGCCGAGTAATACCAGAACCAGCAGGATCATCAGAAGGAATCCCAGTCCGCCACTCGGGGCATATCCCCAGTTCCGGCTGTGCGGCCAAGACGGCAGTGCACCAAGCACCATAAGAACGAGTATGACTAGCAGAATTGAACCTATTGACATAATATTTCCTTTCAAATTCGCCGCCGACACACTGGCAGCGAATCTTCGCTGTCTGATGTCCCGAATTGGCAGCGTCGACAGCGAGGTGGAACAGGCATAGATTAGCCTGGATGGCACACACCTGCCATGGGGTGGAACCCTACTTTGTTATGGACCCTGTTGCCCAATGCGCTGGTAGCCTTGCCACCAAGAACCATAAAATGGGAATGTTATGCGTCATTCGAATAGTCGCCTACTGAGGACAATCCTGCGTTGCTACAGGATAGTCACCTGTACGCTGCTCTCGATGATACCGGCGGAGATGGCATATCGGGTAAGGCTGGCTGTATCGTGGATGTTGAGTTTTTCCATGAGCTTCTGGCGGTGTTTTTCCACCGTTTTAATGGAGATGTGCAGCTCGTCGGCGGTCTCCTTATTCGCCTTGCCCTCGGCAATGAGCTGTAACACCTCAACCTCGCGCGAAGTGAGGTGGGCGGCGGCTTTACGCGGCTTTTCGCCCATGGCTTTGGCCTTGCGTTGGTGATGATACCGGCGCTTTGAGATACTGGGGCTAAAAAACGGATGGCCCTTGCACACTTCACTAATTGCAGCGGCCAGAACATTTGAAGCGGTTTGTTTGACCAAGTAACCAGCCGCGCCAATAGCCATGGCCTGCTCAACATACGCATCATCTCCGTGCGCTGAAAGAATGAGTACCCGGGTAGTCGGCGATGCGTGGAGAATCTGCCGCGTGGCCTCCAAACCATTGAGAAGCGGCATGGCTATATCCATCACCACCACGTCAGGCGAAAGCGAGGCGGCCAGCGCCACCGCCTGCCGACCGTTCTCCGCCTCGCCGACGACTCGGATGTTGGTCTCGTGTTTGAGCAAGGCAAGCAGGCCCTCGCGGACAATCAAGTGGTCTTCGGCTAGCAGAACAGTGATGGAATTCATGAGAATTGTAGGTTAGGGGTGGCGGAAGAATCTATCAACTTACTCTTCGAGCAACCCATCGACCGAGGAATATCGACTCGCACGACGTTAGTGAGGGCATCTTGTGCTATTCGATAGAGCATGGTGCGGGAAAGTTTTCAAAATCACAATCAATTTCACAAGGAACCATTCTCGAAGAATCAATCTTATCCAAACTTACCAGCCCTTAGTCAAGGAAAATTTCCCGTCTGTTAAAGGCGGGTGCGCTTATCGAATTTTTTTGGGCTACAAGAAGCAAGGAGACACGAGGTAGGGTTTCACCCCATTGTCATGGACAAGTTAGTAAATTGGCTTTTTTGATAGATGCATAGCGCGGAATTACATATATTTCATGACGCAGCTGGATCTCCGCTCGTTGGGGATGGTTCACTCTTTGATTGTGGTAAGCAACAAGCATGGCGGTAGCGACTTTACTGGAGAAGATGAGTTGCTTCTCTCGCATCTGGCATCCATGAAATCACTGGCGATGCAACACATCGAGGCCCGCGCCGCCACCGAGCACGCCAACCGAGCCAAGGACAACTTTCTGGCCACATCAAACTTCCGCTCGCTTCACCTGCTAGGCCGCTTGCCGAAAGTGCGTCGCAAGGGACACTCCCGACTTCCCCACCCTCGCAACAAACCATCCGGCCCTTGAGAGTTTTGCTTGTTGAAGACCACGCCGTCACAGCGCAGCTGACAAAGATGGTGCTGACCACCGAAGGTCACAGTGTCGTGACGGCCAGCAACGTGGCCACGGCATTGAAACTGGCCGACCAAGAGCCATTCGATCTCATCGTGAGCGATCTGGGACTTCCAGATGGAAGCGGTCATGAACTCATGCGAAAGTTAGGCGAGCGCGGGCACAGGTTTCCCGGTATCGCGCTGAGCGGCTATGGAATGGACGATGACATCCTACGAAGCCGGGAAGCGGGTTTCGCCACCCATTTGACTAAGCCGGCATCCCCCAAAGCGATTATTGGGGCCATCGCGTTGGTCATGGCCATGAATCTGTGAGTCCATCTTCAATACTCTGTCTTGACGATCCGGCTATACTCGCTATTTTTCCGCCTGTGAAACCCGGCCCCCATTTCTCTGCATGATTCTGCACTCGAGCACTGATATCATGAACCCAAACATTCCATCTGCTGTTGCCAAAAGTATTGTAGTTTTGTTCATTTCAATGCCATTCTTGGCCCAAGCCAGTTTGACGATTGTCAACATCAACGGCACCGATCTCATCTACGATTCTGTGGAGAATATCACCTGGACCCGCGACGGAAATGTATCAGGGAGGTTGTTCACGGGCTGGCAAGACGCACACGACTGGGCGGCGAGCCTTACCTTTGCCGGGATGGAGACCGTGAGCTGGCAGTTGCCAGATCAGGCGCAATTCGCCTCGCTTTTTACCCAGCTGGATCCCATTGGTGCCCCAGGAACGCTAGGGGCAGATCACAAATACGGCAGCGCAGTGGCGTTTGGTGAGGGCCCCAATGACTTCGCAGCCAACGTCAACCCAGTGTATTGGAGCGACACCCAAGGAGTGAACTTCAATTTTTATTATGGCTACGGGGGCAGCGACACGAGCCCATTCAGCCCGCCACCCTATGCCGCTTGGGCGGTGGCAGTGGTGCCCGAGCCATCCTTGGGGAGCTTGCTGGCCTTGGGTCTGGCCGCTTGCTTGGGTTATCGAAAGCGCGGAGCGCTGTCGGCTTGAGTCGGGCAGGCCTGCAAGCGGCCGGATAGCAAGTAGCCCCTCTACCTTTCCCGAGGTTGCTGCGAGATTCCACACTCGCCAACAACCTCAGCGTGCAGGATTTCTACAAGGTCTCCGACAACGACACGAAGGGGACCCAAGTGGCCATGGCTCTGACTTTCGCCGCGTCAGACGATAACGCCGATATCCTCAGACCTTCATAAATCGATCCTGCACCGTCATCCTGCATCCTTTTCTCCACAATGCCCAACTGAGGTGGTGATGGCCAGATAGGCCTCAATCTCGCGGGAGGGATCTCCGGCGCGCATCAGCGCTTCACCAATGAGCACGGCATTGGCACCGGCATCCAACACACGGCGGGCATCGGCAGGCGACTTGATGCCGCTTTCGGACACCAGGAGCACCTCGTCGGGCACTTCTTCGGCCAATTGCTCGGTGGTTGCCAAATCGACGGCAAATGTCTTGAGATTGCGGTTATTGACGCCGATGAGGTCGGCGCCGAGATCGAGGGCGCGGTCCATTTCTGCGAGGTTGTGAACTTCGACGAGCACGTCGAGCTGGAACGACTTGGCCTCGTCATAAAGCCGGCGCAGGGTGGCGTCATCAAGGGCGGCAACGATGAGCAGGATGGCATCAGCCCCGGCGATGACCGCCTCGTGGATTTGCAGCTCGTGAATGGTGAAATCCTTGCGCAGCAACGGTGCCGGGGATATGGCCGAGATTTTTGTGAGGTACCCGAGAGACCCTTGAAAATATTTCTCGTCGGTGAGGATCGACAGGCACGAGGCCCCGCCGTCAATATAGCGGCCGGCTTGGCGTAGTGGGTCGAAGTCAGGGTCAATCAAGCCCACGGAAGGTGAGGCTTTTTTGACCTCGGCGATGACTCCGAGGCGGCCGGGCCCGCGATCCAGAGCACTGCGGAAGCTACGGAAGTCGTTGCGCAGCAAGGCGGCAGCACGCAGGAGCGAGGCCCGTGGCAGCAGGGCGGCGACTTCGAGTTGCTTGGTGGCGAGGATTTCGGCGAGTTTATCGGACATGGCGCGGCGGCAGCAAACCCCACTGCGACAAGCTCGTCAAGAAAGTGACACATTTTCCCCTAGCTTCCAGCCTTGGGCGAGGCCTTGGCCCTAGGCAGGGTATCGCGCTTGGGCAGAGCTTCGGGCTTGGACTGGGTTTCGGGCTTGGACTGGGTTTCGGACTTGGGCTGGGCTTCGCGACGGGTTACTTCCAGCGAGCCTCGGTTGAGCAAATACTCGCCCCCCCCTTCGACGGTGACGATGATGCCGCCATCTTCCGCACGCAGACCGGTGATGAAGCGGTCCTGGACGTCGCGTTCAAGAGCCGGGTCATAGCGTGTCACATAAATCTGCTTCGTCCAAAGAGGGTTGCCGCTCTTGGTGTCCACGGCCTCAACCAGCCCGAGAGGAGAATGTGCGACTCGGAAGGTGGTTTCTCCAACCACCAAGGGTGCCACTGGCACCGGCGCGGCGCGTTTTGCAAAACTGGGCTGGGCGGCCACAAGGCTTGCGACGAAGGCCAACGAAAATATACAGCGAGCGAGTGTCATGCTTCGAAAATCGCCCTTGCAGACAGAATTTGTCTCATTTCTCAAATTTGCACTCGGAATTTCTCGGATTTTCCCGAATCCTGTCTTGCAACCTGCAGGAAAGGCGTGCATAGACCCGCTCCCCGCACGTTAAGCTCGTTCCATTCCCCCAATCGCCGCATGTCCCTGAAAATCAGAAATCTCGCTATTATCGCCCATGTTGACCATGGTAAGACCACCCTCGTGGACCAGCTTCTTCAAGCTGGTGGCACCTACCGTGAGAACCAAGCCGTCACCGAGCGAGCCATGGATTCGATGGACCTCGAGCGCGAAAAGGGCATCACCATCAAGGCTAAGAATACCTCAGTCCACTGGGAGGGCTACACCATCAACATCGTCGATACCCCGGGCCACGCCGACTTCGGGGCCGAAGTCGAGCGAGTCATGAAAATGGTCGATGGCGTGCTGCTCGTCGTCGATGCCTCTGGTGGCCCCCAAGCCCAGACCCGCTTCGTGCTGCGAAAGGCGATGGAGGAGGGCCTCAAGCCCATCGTCGTCATCAACAAGATTGATCGGCCGCTCTCCGAGCCGCTCAGGGTCCACGACCAGGTGCTTGAGTTGTTCCTCGATCTGGATGCCAATGACGACCAATTCAACGCCCCCTTTGTTTATGGCTCGGCACGCGACGGCTACTTCATGGACCACCCGGAGGATGATCGCGTGGACTGCATCCCTCTGTTGAAGAAAATTGTTGAGTTCATCCCGGAACCCAAGGCGGATCCTGCGGCAGCATTTCACATGCTCGTATCTAACATCGAGTGGGATGACTACGTAGGCCGAGTGGCGATCGGAAAAATCCTTGGAGGTGACGTCAAAAAGGGCGACACCATTTGGTTGTTGCGCAAGGACGGCAGCAAACAGCAATCCAAAGTGATGAAGACCTTCACCTACTCCGGGTTGGCCACGACCGACTCGGAAGGCTGCGGCGCAGGCGGCATCGTCGGCATTGCGGCGGGCATTGAAAGCATCGACATTGGCGAGACCCTCTCGGCCTCGCCGGACATGGAGCCGCTGCCATTCGTCGCAATCGATCCGCCCACCGTCCAGATGCAGTTCTCTATCAACGATGGTCCGCTCGCCGGACGTGAGGGCAAGCACGTCACATCCCGCGCCGTTCGCGACCGGTTGATGCGCGAGTTAAAAACCAATATCTCGATTCAGGTTGAGGACACGGATCAATCCGGCATTTTCAATGTGTCTGCCCGCGGAGCGATGCAAATCGCCGTGCTCGTTGAACAAATGCGCCGCGAGGGCTTCGAAGTCCTCGTCTCCCGCCCAATGGTCATTTTCCGCCGCGATGATGCGGGCAAACTGCTAGAGCCCTTTGAAACCCTCTACATCGAAGCACCTGGGGATTTCACTCAAGGCATTCTCAAAATCATGGCCAATCGCAAAGGCTTGATGGAACATATGGATACGGAACCAAGTGGGCGAACATTTATTCAGGCGGTTATTCCGACCCGTGGCTTGATTGGTTTTGAAACCGAGTTGGTTAATCTAACCTCTGGCCATGGCATCATGAGCCATTTGTTCAAGCAATACGCCGAGTACGCGGGAGAGATCACCAACCGCACCACGGGCACCCTTGTTTCGATGGATGCCGGTTTGGCTACCCCTTACTCGCTGCAAACCCTCGAAGACCGAGGCAAATTGTTTGTCGGACCAGGCGACGCCATCTATGCCGGCATGCTCGTCGGCGAAAACCCCCGCGTCGGCGATCTGCCAGTCAACCCGGTCAAGGAAAAGCACCTCGATAACATGCGCTCGTCCGGCAAGGACAAAACTTCCAAACTAACCCCTCCGATCCGATTTTCGTTAGAGCGGGCCATCGAGTACATCGATGTGGATGAGCTGGTGGAAGCCACGCCTAAGAACATCCGATTGCGCAAGCGGGTACTTGATGCCAATGCCCGCAAACGCGCCGCCAAAGGCACCACCCAAGCCGCCGAAGACCGCAGTAAACGCGGATGACATTCCGGCGGCTTATGACTCAGGTTGACTTGCGCAGGTGAACGGGCAGGATATTCAGTTGCTCGCGATATTTGGCGACAGTGCGCCGGGCAATCTCAATGCCTTGAGCCGCAAGTTTTCTAGTTAGGGCCGCATCTGTCAGCGGCTTGATCGGGTTTTCGCGGGCGATGAGTTGTTGGATGGCTTGGCGCACACCGGTGTTGGAGACTTCCACGCCACCGTCTGTTTGGTAGCCGGAGGTGAAAAAGGCCCGCATTTCCATAAGTCCGTGCGGGGTGAGCAGGTACTTGCCGGCCACTGCACGGGAGATGGTGGCGTTGTGCATGTTGAGCTCCTCGGCGATGCTCGTCATGGTCAGCGGGCGCAGATGGCGCGGGCCTTTTTCCAGAAAAAGTAGTTGGTGCTCAATGATTTTGTGAGCGATTGCGAGGATGGTTTCCTGGCGCAAGGAGATAGCGCGGATCAAGCTGCGGCCGTCGCTGATTTGATCGCGCAGGTATTGCCGGGTCTTGGCATCCACGCCACTGCTGCCAACCATATCCTTGTAGAAATCATTGAGGCGCAGGTTCGGCAAGTGCTCGTTGGTAAGCTGCGCGAGCCACCGGCCGCCCACCTCGCGCTCAATGATCACATCGGGCAGAATATGCGGGTTTTCGGTGGGCTCAAACTCGCCCCCGGGGTTGAGCGAAAGGTGGCCGATGCTCGCAGCAGCTTCGGCAATGCGTTCTTCGCTGGTGCCCAGAGCTCGGGCGATTTGCGCGTAGTGCTTGCGAGCCAAGGGCTCAAGATGATCGCGAACAATCTTGTATTCGAGGCTTTTTTTGTGCCCGGTGTGTTCGAGTTGCAGCAGCAGGGAGTCGATCATGCCGGCCGCGCCGACCCCTGGTGGGTGAAATGACTGCACCAGCCTGAGGGCAGCATCCAAGGGCGCAGCCTTCAAGCCGAGGCGAATGCCCAATTCCTTGATCGGCAAATCGAGAAAGCCTCGTGCGTCGAGATTGCCCAAAATTGCCTGTGCAGCCTGGCGCAGCTCAGGATCGATCATTGACAGGTCGAGTTGTAGTTGCAAGTGCTGCTGCAAGGATTCCGGGGCGACGATCGAATCGTAGAAATGTTGTCGGCGCTCCTCGTCATCCTGGCTCCGAGAGATGGCCTGTCCACTGGTGATGGCGTTATCCCGCCAGTCGTCATCCGTCTCGTTGAGATGCTCCAAAGAGTCCGCCGTCTCCGGATCGGGAGCATCGGCGTCCAACGATACGGATTCGATGCATTCCTCCAGCAGCGGATTGCTTTCGAGAGCCTGCCGGAGCAGTTGCGCCAGTTCCAAGGTGCCAGCCTGCAAAATCTCCAGACTCTTGCGCATCTGTGGCGCAAGAGTTTGCTGCTGGGAGAAGGACTGCTGAAGTGAGGCCTGAGACATGATGGGAAACGGCTTGCCGCAACTCATCTAAACCGGCTTCCTTCAAAAAATAAAGCAAATTACGTGCCAAATCCTCTGATTTTTCAAATCTCCCATCGGGCTGATGCTTCGGGCTCAAGATCAGCACTCAGTGAACGAACACTGAGTAGAGTGACTTGAAGCGAATACCGTTTCCGCATATGAGCGCGGGAGCCCCCCTCCCCTCGCGTGCTTCGCCTCGAAAAAGCACGGGGCAAGCACTAAGAACGAGGGTGAGCCTATCCAGCAACTACGCTGACTCGAGAATTTTCTCAATCTTGCGGATAGTGGCTGCCGTATGCTTGCCGTTGACTCGCTTGGCACCTTCTAGAATAGCATTCAGGCTGGCCAAGGCGCTCTCCGCGGCAGCAAAAGACTCCTTTTCACCACCGTGTTTCTTGTCAGAAAAATACTTGGTGAACACCGCACCGGCGCGGCTGATGGATAAACGCCAGCCCTGGAAGGCCGCAGTTTCATAAGTGAAACGAGTCAGATTTTTGATGGATTTCATGGTGCTTGATTTTTTGTTATTCAGGGTAGTCCCGACCCGTCTCTACCTGATGTCAAGGCGCATTTCAAGCACGATTTCGATATTATTGCTGGATTTGTGAAAAAATATCCATAAGGGGTTAGAGGCGAGTTGTCCCGCTAGGCACTTGCGTGCAACACTGACTGACAAATACCGATTCGCAGAGGAGACGGGGTGAATGGCAGCAGATCGGAAGGGCTGGTGGGTCACTTCTTGTTCCAGAATTTCTCGATTTGTTCGAGGGTTCTGCCTTTGGTTTCTGGCACGAGGAACATCACGCCGAAGAGCACCAAGCAAAAGAAAGCGTACACATAAAACGGGAAGGCATGTTTGAAATTGGCCACTAGGAATGCGTTCTTATCCATGATGGGAAACGTCTGGGTAACGATGTAGTCGGCGATCCAGAGGCAAAACGTGGCGAGGCCAAGTGCGCGGCCGCGGATGGCGGTGGGATAAATTTCTGACAGAATCACCCACACCACGGGACCGACGGAGAGGCCGAAGCAGGCGATATAGAGGATGATAAATGCTAACATGAGTGATGCCGCCGATGCCGGATCCTTGATCTGCTGGGCCATCACTCCCATGGCCACAAGGCTGACGAACATGCCGGCGCTGCCCACAAACATCAGGGGTTTGCGCCCCCACTTGTCGATAGTGGCGATGGCAATGGCGGTAAAGATGACCCCAGAGCCGCCTATAATCGCTTGATTGAGCATGCCGGCATCGATGCCGGTTTTACTGCTTAGGTTGTTGAAGATGGTGGTGCCGAAGTACATGAAGACGTTGATCCCGGTGATCTGTTGGAGAATAGCCAAGGCTACCCCCAGGCCGAGAGGTACCGCCAGACGAGGGGAGAACAACTCGCGCCAGGTGCCTTGCTCACCAGCCAGTGCTTCGCGGATGGCAGCACACTCAGCAGCGGCGAACGGCTCGCCGGCGACTTTGGCCAGAATACGGCGGGCCTTGTCATCTTGGTGTTTCTCGATAAGCCAGCGCGGGCTTTCTGGGATAGCGAGCAACATGAGAGCAAAGATCATGGAGGGCAAGATTCCAGCGGCAAACATCCAGCGCCAACCATGATGAATATTCCAAGCCTCGGCGGGGGCCAACACGGTAACCACAGCCTGCGGGTAAGCACCGCCACTGGTATGGAATGCGTCCCAATCCACTCGTGCCAGGGCGCTCTCGGGGATCGACGCCTGACATTGCGTGGCGCTAACGGCATCGATGTTTGCGAGGGCCACCGCAGTTGGTTTCATCTGCTTTGCGTCTGCCAGCACGCCCAAGGAGCCATTCATTCCGCACTTCACGTCGCAGTCGGAGCCCACTGGCAGGGTGAATGTGCCGCGTCGAGAATCTAACATGGCAGGGGTGAGACGGGCCAGATTGAGCCGCGTAAGCGCAGCTGATGGAGGAGTCACACCGGCCCACTGCGGTCCTTTAATGGCGATTCCGTAGTTGACGAAATAGACCAGTGCAAGTCCACTGACGATGGCGATTTGATTGACGGCGACCAGGCGGCCGCGGATATTGCCGGGGGAGATTTCGGCGATATACATGGGAGTGGTGATGGAGGCGATGCCGATGCCGATGCCGCCGAGGAAGCGGAAGATGATGAAGGTGATGATATCATTGGGCAAAGATGTGCCGACAGATGAAACAAAGAACATGAGAGCCGCGAGAAACATAGCGAGTTTGCGGCCGTAGCGGTCGGAAAGCGGACCGACGACGAGCACGCCGAGCGCGCAACCGATTAGCACGCAGCCCGATGCCCAGCCTTTCATGAAATCGCCCAGAGCGAACTTAGCGGTGAGCGGTTCGATGGCCCCGGAGATGACGCCTGTATCAAAGCCAAACAGAAGGCCGCCGAAGGTCGCCACCAGGCAGATAGGCAACAGATAGGCCAGGCGCGTCTGCGGGGCGCTATCGTTGGAATTTGATTGGAACGAGTGGGTCGTCATGATGGGGGTTGCTTGAGTTGCTGAGGGATAGGGCTTGGTGAGGAAAGCACGCGAATGCGATAGAGAGCATGCCTCACTCCTTGCTGATAATGAAGCGAGAGTGAACGGGGCCAAGTGGCACTTTCACGCAGGTCACGGCCTCGCCATCCTCAGTTGTGTGGGTGAATTGCGGTGCGGAAAACTCACCGGTGTGCGGGTCCCACGCCTCCGGGGTGAAGTTGCCGCGCAAGCGCACCGTGGCATCTGCCGCTTGGTCGCCCAGATTGGCGAAGAAGTAAACGTCGCGGTTGTTCAGCACCCGGTGGATATAGCGCAGTTTCTGCTGGCTTTGAATATCCACGTCATACACTTTGCGGGCTAAATCGAGCGCTTGGCGGAGGTTTGTCTCATTCGGTGAATTCAGATAGATAGCGCGTCCGCCTTTGGGATTTTCCTGCACCATGAGCGCATCACTGTGAGCAAGGTTGGGGCCGTCATTCAGGCGCAGCTCAAACTCACTGATGGCGGGGTTTCCGCCGGAAACACCGTCAATGACTAGGCGAACCCGCGAACTGGTGACCGCCGGGAATTTGTCCGTCTTATCGGTTCCAATGCTTGTGCCCTTGGCGCAGGGCGTCCACGAGGAACCGTTCCATGCTTCAATCTGATAGTCGGTGATTCGTTTTGAGGACTCGTCGATGAGGGAGGAGTTGAATGTTTGGGGACTGCCAAAATCCACTTCCAACCACCATTGCTTGGCGGCTTCTTCGGACGGTGCCCAATGGCTGTCCTTGCTGCCATCAATCGCCTTGGCGGCCTCGTAGGCACCGGACTCGCGCCACTCTGAGCAAGCGGTGGCGAGGACTTGTTGGGTCGCCTTGGGAAACATCGCCTGGATGGTGGCCACCACGTCTGCATCGTGGCCAAATTCGGCAGAGTGACACGGCAATTGGCCGGTGGCAATGACCCTGCCGCCCTTGTCGTAATAATCCTTGAGCTTTTGCAGATTGCTCCAGCGAATCGTCTTGTGGCCCGGCAGGATCACCACCTTGTAGGCCTCGAAATTGATGGGGTTATTGAGCTTGAGGGTGTCGCCCTGGACGGTGCAGCGCTCGTCGAGTACTTCGGGGTGCAGGAAGGTAAAATCCCGGCAAACCTTGGTGGCCAGCAGTTCTCCCAGATAAATATAATCCGCCTCCGGGATGTTGACTCCACCCGAATACGGGCTGATGGCTCCGTCAAAATGGAATCCGGCCTGGAGCGTGGCTATTGGATAGATCAGCGCGATGTCCGCCACATGGCGGCCGCGGGCCTGCAGCAACACGTTGAGGCGGCCGATATAGGTGTTGTAGGCGGAGAGACCATCGGCGTAGCGGGGATTGCGATAGGACAATTCCGGGAGATAGGTGATATTATCGAGGTTATACCAGACGCCGTGGGGGACAAAGGTGTTGATGCCCTTGGCGTATTGTTCCATGACCACCGAGTACAAGCGGTCCCAGCTGAGGTTGCCCATGGCACCATAGGTTTCGGTCATCGACTGGGCCTTGTCCCAGTTATAGGTCACGGAGCTGACGATTTTGTAGTACGCCTCGGGGTCATTGTCCCAGCCGATTTTATCAATTCCCGGAACATCCTGATACTTGTAGGATTTCATCAGATCGCCAGAAACGCCGACGGGATTCTTGACGTTTTCCTGGTCCTGATGGCCGAGCAGCGGGATGCCACCGTGGGCGCTGCACCAGTCCTGAACGGTTTTGACGTAACCAGCAGCGTACATTTGAGCGCGGCAGCCGAAGAGGTAATTGCGGGCGGCCTGGGTCTCCGGCCCGATGTCATACCACAATGCGGGATAATAGGGAGTAGGGCTGAAACCATTTGCGGCTTGGAACGTCTCGTTGAAGCGGTCCGTCCACGTGCGGCCCTGGGCCCGGTAGAGGGTCGGTTCGTCATAAAACGCGCCGCCGATGGTGGCTCCAAAGTCCTTGGCAAAGCGGTCGTGATACGGCTGATAGACCATGCTGACGAGCTTGGCACAGCTCTCGGGGTCGAGGTAATCGACGTTAGGATCACCGTCTAACACGCAGACAAATGTCATGATTTTCCACGATCCGGCGGGCACATCCCAAGAGATGCTGCCAGCGACCGCCTTATTCGTTAGATCAATGCGTTCCTTGGTATGGGTGTTCATGGCGACGAGGCTCATGAGTTTGCCTGGAGGCAGTGCCTTGGAGTAGGGAGCAGGGCCGGTGAGGACGTCCTCGAATTTATCGAGGCGGCGGAGGGTGGCATCAGGGAATTTATTTTTGAAGCGCGGGATCCCATCGCCCATGTTGGCACCGCAACTGCCGCTGGGAAACCCGTATTCGTCGTAGATAGTGATGAACATGCCCAACTCCCGGGCCTTGTTGACAGCGGCACCATAGAGGTCAAAGTATTCGTCGCTGAGGTACTTCGGGGTGAATTTGGCCCCGAATGGCAGGGGTGCCAAGCCGCCATAGCCGCTCTTGTCGCGGGCTCCCTGCATTTGTTCCTCGACGCCGGCGGGCGTGACGGCAGTATTGTTCCAAAACCACAGTGGCCGCGAGCGGAACTTGAGCGGCGGCTGGACGAAATCGCTTTTGACGTCGGCCTGACAAGGTGGAGTTCCGAGGGTGGAAACCAACAGGCAGGCAAGGGCAAACAGGCGGAGTGAGGGGCTTAGTGGCAAGTTGCAGAAATGGAGTCGGCTCATAGATGGATGAAAATTGGAAGATGGAGTGATAATCGGCGAAAATTCGACAGATTGACGATGCTTAAACGAAAGCGACGGATGATATCTATCAGTCAAAATTCTCAAAAAAAGTTAAATGGCGGAAAAGCAACCCTCAGATAGCATGCAAGAGATCATATAGCTCCGGAACGTGACCTAACGACAACGCCTTTGGCTCCTGAGTAAGTCGCTGTAATCCGTTGATTATCAATGCCTGAAATTTGAGGCTTTTCACTATTTTCAGATGAGTCATGCGGCGACTTACTCTCCAACTCTATCCGCCCACCCGGCGG
>CAIKHZ010000251.1 GCA_903827375.1 Akkermansiaceae bacterium | reverse complement strand
GGTCGTTCGGCGGCCAGCGTCAAGCCCAGCACGCCTGATCCGCAACCCATGTCCAGCAGCGATTGGTCATCGGGAAAACTCATCCCCAGCAGCCATTCGGCGAGTTCTTCAGTTTCCGGTCGGGGAATGAGTGCGCGGGCATCGCTCTTGAACTCGCGATGATGAAAGGACACCTGCCCTAACAAATGCTGGAGCGGCACTCCTTCGCCGCGCAATTTCAGGGCTTCCCTCAGCGGTTGCAGGTCACTTTCGCTCAGTGGGCGGTCGAATTGGACGTACAGATCCATGCGCTTGCACTTCAGTTGGTGGGCCACCAGCCACTGCATGTTGCGCCGCGCATCCGCAATCTCACGTTTCTCCAAATAGCGGGTGCCTCCGTCCAAGGTCTCTAGAACCGTGCGAATCTTTGGTAACTCGTTTGAAATCAACATAAAACAACACTCACTTCCGATTGCTTCCCGATACGCGCCTCGGCACCCTGCCGCCAAAAATACATGCTTTCCCGCGTGAAGCCACCCATAGCAAGTGCCAGGGCGGATAGCAAGTCCGGCAAAAATTTTTGCCGGATGCGCTGCTATGCCGCGCAGAGTTTGGGCCGCAAGACTCTCGCACGCCTCAGCCAAATGGGCAGTCACGAGCTAAGCACTCCTTGTTAGAACTCAAAAGCACCACGAGGCCGAGCAAGCTCAAATGTTACCATGCGAGGACTGACCCCATCGGTGTTGCCCCATCGGCTGACAACGACAAGGCCGGGAGTGTGGCACTCCCGGCCTTGCGCTTTTTTGGGTTTGTTTTTGTTTTTGGTTTTTGGAAACACGGACGAACGAGACGCCCGTGCCTTCAAATCATCATTGGGCTTGCACCCGGACAAACAGTTTTGCAGCGCTCAACAGACTGGCGTCGAGTGTCACAGGAACCGTCTCGACATCACCACCGCTGGCAACGGGCGTCCCTTGGGTCGCACCCGTCGAGGTCCATGTCACCAAGTCCGCAGAGTGCCAAACCGTGTAGGTTAGACCGGTGTTGACGGTGCGGGTGTAGGAGAACGTGCCAGTCGCCTTGTTGAACGGCACGCTGATCGGATTGACCGACGAGCCGCTGGTTGGGTTGAGGCCGAACGCATACTCTTGGAAGTTGCTCATGCCATCGTGGTCAGTGTCGCCGCTGGCAACTTGGCCGCCAATGCCGTGGGCGGTGGCCCAGTCGGCATAGCTCAGCGTCGGTGGAGCATTGTGGTAATGGCTGAGGATTTCCGTGGGGGTGAGAGCGCGACTGTAGAGCGCCACGTCCTGAATGTAGGAAGGCGCGCCAGTGCTACCGTTGCGCGTGCCGATGGTGAATCCGGGTTGTGTGGGACTTGCTGGCACATAAGTGGAGTCAGCAGAGTTCTCCAGAACGCCGTTCACATAGAGTTTGAACGTGGTTCCATCGTAGGTGCCGACAACATGATAGGAACTGCCTGCCACAGCTGCAGATACTGCATTGATAATCGGATTGTTGGTACCTGAACTCGTCCATTGCATCCCGAAGCCCGGACCGCCGCCATTGTTCTTCCAGATGGCATAACCGGTCCGTGAACCAGTGGTGCGATCCTGGAGAGCCACAAGGTATTGAACGGTTGAGTCCGTGGGCTTGACCCAGCACTCGACCGAGAATTGGGTCGGGTTGAGGCTTGCGCTAATTGGAGCTCTCGTGCTTCCGCCGCCGTTGAAGAAGACCGACGGATTGCCGTCAGACCGCAGGCCAGCTGAACCCAAGGTATAAGTCCCGCCGTAGGTGATGTTGTTGAGGCCACTGGCAATATCCAGAGCCGTGGTGGCACCGGTGGCTTCGTTGAGCGGCCAATAGGACACCGGAGCACTGGCGAGCACCAATTCCTGGTAGCCTGTGGAAACGGTGGAGATTTTGACCAACGTCAACGAATAGGTCTGCGTGGACCCATCCTGCGCGGTAACCGTATAGGTCTGCGGGCTGGTGAAATCGCGGACCGTACCAGAGGGTGGGCTGCAAGTGGCAAACGGCGACAGCGTGAAGGTGGCAGCTACCGCGCTCAGTGTGGCGGTGCTAGGCACGACCAATTCCAGATTCAAGCCCGTGGAGTCAGTCGCCCACGCATAACCACCACCCGCTGCTGCTACATGCGTCATGGCAGTACCGGTGGCCGCAGGAGTGACGGAAACCGTCACTGTGTATGCGTTTGTGATCGCTTTGGCGGCATCGGTGACGGTGTAGATCGTCGGGTTTTGAACGTCGAAGGACGGTGAGGGAGCTGTTCCGCTGGCGGGCGAGCAGGTGCCGGACGTCACGGTGACCGTTGGCGCGAGGGTCGCCAGATTGGTGCCGAAGGGCACGGTCAGGGCGATGGTCATCGCTGCGGGGTCAATCGAGTAGGAGGATCCCGGGATGCCAATGCTCACAATCTGGCCTGAGTAATCGACACCGAACCACTTGCTCATCAAGTAGTGCTCGGTTTCGACGCGCTCGTTTTCAGTGAGCACGCGATCATAAATGAGCACTTCAGCTTGGTATTGATCGCCGGTGTGGTTAGTATTGCGGTCGGCATTGAAGCTGTCGGCGGTTACCGCTCCGGTGGTCGAGAGTTCGACAAGATTGAACCCGTTATGGACATTGGTGGGCATCGGGCTGGTGGCCCAATTCTTGGTCACCCCATCGACATAGGTTGTGCCGCCGGTGATGTTGCCGCTGGCCCAGTTATTGGATGTTGGTCCGTCCCAGATGTTGGCTGAGGGATCCGTGTCATTGCCTTGATAGCGGTGGAAGTTGTACTGGCCCGACTTGATATCAGTGAGCAGGAAACTGGCACCTTTGAAGACCGAGAAAACCGTCCGGATATGGGTGTCTTCGGTGAATTGCAAGGCCCCACTGCCACCGCCACCCGCTGTGAAATGGACGGCGGGAAGCTCGTTCTCCATCCCTCCATTGGCAACAAAGGTCGGATTGGCGTGGCCGGCGGGCACCGTGGCATGGTCAGCATTGACGCTGCCGTCGTTCCACTGCGTCACCAGATCGCCATCAGCCAAATCGAGCAATGAGGCGTCGAAGTGGCGGGCAAAATCGCTCACTGGCGGCGGGCCTGCCGGAGGGTTACCAACCGTAACGGTCACCGTATAGGTATTGGTGACCGACGCGTCAGTGACGGTGTAGGTGGCCGGGTTTTGGATCGCGAAGGACGGCGAAGGAGCCGAGCCGTTGCCCGGGTTGCAGGTCCCCGATGTGAGGGTGAAGGTCGGGGCCAAGGTTGAGAGATCCGTTCCGTACGGCACGTGCAGAGAGATGGTTTTCGCGGTCTTGTCGATGACTCCTTTATGCTTTGCAATGCCGAAGGTCAAAATCTCAGCCACTGGCGGATGCGGGTCGGTGGCAAAGAAGACACCCGAGGTGCCGTTGACAAGTGCCAGGTCGCCGAAGCCATAGCCGGTGCCTTTTTTCCATCCGGCACGCATGTCATAGCCGCCGCCACCTTCGTAGTAGCCAATGACGATATGCACCGAATCCCTGTTGAGAGTAACCGTGCCCATCCTCGCGGTATCTCCCTGATTGTAGTTATTATTGACAATGTATTCGCCTGCATCGGCGAAGCTGCCGTTGCCATCCAAGTCCATGTAGATGACGCTTCCGTCATCACTGGATGTTCCAAAAGTATAATCCCCTTGACCACCAGCGGCGAGCACATCGAACCAACCGTCCCAAAGGATCGCGAAGTTGTCGCCACTTGGATTCCCTGGAACTGCCCAAGTGCCGCCGTGGTACTCAATATTGTTCACTTGAACGCCTGTGGCAGACGGAGTTAGTCCCATCAAATTGGAAATGGGAGCTAGTAAAGACTCGCCAGCTTGGCCAAAGTAGGTTTTGACATTCAAGCCGGCGAAGAAGCTCACGGTCACGGTGTAGGAGTTGACGGTGGCACCATCGGTGATGGTGTAGGTCGCGGGGCTGGAGAAATTATTCGGCGTATCGGAAGCCGGAGAACCCGAGCCTGTGGACACGTGGTAGGTTGGCACGAGACTCGTGACATCGGACCCCACGGGAATGGACAGTTTAACCGTCATGGCGCTGTTATCAATCACGCCGGGATAACCAAGAATGCTGAAGGATGTGAGCAATGCCGGGCCGTTCACGCTGAGCTTGCCGGTGGCCGTGTCAAACGTCCATGTCTTGCCTCCATCGACTTTCGTCCACACGCCAGCCGCTCCCGTGAAGCCAGTCACGCTGAAGCTGGAACCATAGTTCGGAGTCGCGACATCTACCAAGGTCCAGGAACCCGTAGCGAGGGTGACTGCCGAGGTGTCAATGCTCAAAGCGCCATCCAAGTTGGCGATGCCGGCACCCGTGATTTTGTTGCTGGTGGCATTGGCCACCACGCAGGTCAAGCCACCAGCGGCGTCTAGGGTCAGCGCGCCGCTGTTGACGATGGTGTTGCCGGAGTAGGTGTTGAGGCCGGAGAGCGTCAGCGTGCCGGATCCTTTCGTTTGCACAACGCCTGCGCCGGAGATCGCACCGGAGAGTGTTTGCGCCGCTGAGCTGTCGTAGTTGAGGATCGTGGCGGCCCCGAGGGCGATGTTCCCCGCGTAACTACCGCCGTTCAATGAACCGGACCCGACGGCATTTGCGCCGTTGCTCAAGCGGCCACCGATGGTCAGATAGCCGCTGGTTACGTTATTGCCCTTCACCAGAGTGATTGGCCCAGTGAACGTACTCAGACCCACCAGATTGACATAACTCTGAGATCCCGTCTGGCAGTTAAACGTCACTTGAAGTCCCAGCGGAGAGGCATCGCCGACGTTCGGGAGGCCCGTGTCGAAGGTGACTTCCTCGCGGTCTCCGTTGCCACCGGCTCCTGTCTCAATGGCGAGAGTCTGTGCGCCCGTCGCGGTGGATGAAACGGCACCGTTGAACGTGTAAACCGTGTCATTGTCGTTGAAGCGCATGTGGTAAGTACCACCTGCACCGCCAAAGATCAGCGCATTGCCAATCGTGAAATTGCCCTGCGAACTCGACTGAATATACAGCGTCGCGTCGTTATCAATCGTCAGATCGCCGGCCGCTCCGAAGTAACCGTTAGGATCGGTGACGGTTGCGGTCGTGCCAGATGCAATGGTTGTCTGGGCACTGGCCTGCCCAGGCATAAACAGCGCCCCCAGCGCTGCCGCCAAGGTGATGTGTCTCAACGAGACAGTAGTTCGTTTAATAAGGTTCAGGATTTTCATGGTTTGGGGTTTGTCTGGTTTCGCATGTTTGGATGCTTGTGGATATGTGTGTTCTTTGCGGTTTATGGTTATGATGCATCAACTTGAAGATACCTGTTCCAAATTGGATATTCCGAAAAAAGCCGGGATCAGCTCCTTGGAATTGCCGCAATGGGTTTGGCAAAGCCAAGCGATAATCGATGTACTAAATATTCGCCGGGGGGGGGCGCAAGAAAAATCATCCGAATACAACAAGTTTTTTTCGCAATCCCGCCAAATACTTATTTTAATCCGCACAGATACTGATCGAGGGGCTGCCTCGGACCCGAGACGTGAGATGCATCCGAGATGGATTGTAGCGGCAGATCCTGTTGGGCAGCTGCTGGGCTTGCTGACAAGCTCAGCAGGGGTTGAAGTTCTGGACTTGATTTTGGAGTGGGCAGGTCCTGAAATGGCGGCTGTTCCTGAGCAACCTCTTGCAACAGGGAAACCATAAGCAAAGAAAGAAGACACGACCATGGCCACCCCGACCACGATTTTTCGCGATGTAACAGCCCTCGCCGATGCGATTGCCGGATTCAAGAACCAAGCCGCCGCCGCCCAGCCGCGAGTCTCCGGTCTGTGCGGATTTGACGGCTTCATTGACACCTTCGTGCGCTTGCAGACACCGGCCTCGATGGCCGAGTTTGGCCCCAAGGTGGCCGCTGCAGCGGGCATTGCCGCGTCCTATCCAGCGAGGCATTTGGGCGACAAATTCGGGGGCAACGGCCCGCTTTTTGCGGCGGCGATGCACGACATCCATGGCGGAGCAATTGACGTCACGTACATCGGAGCGATGGGGGCCGGCGAGGTGCTGCCGATCTATCAGGAGGCTCTTGGCGGCAAGCTCAAGCGGCTCTACACGCTGGCCCCCCCGGCACACACCACCTGTCTTGAATTCACTGACGGCAAGGTGATGCTATGCGACATGGCCGCCTGCGGACAAGTGACGTGGGAGCGCCTGCTGGAATGTGTCGGTGCCGCCGCGCTCGACGAGGAACTCAAGGCCGCCAGCTTCATCAGCGCGGTCAACTGGGGCAAGCTGCCCCATGCCGGCACCATCTGGAGCCAACTGGCGCAACGCCTAGCCGACCTCGCTGTGCCCGCAAAGAAGGTGGTGTTTTTCATGGATTTAGCGGAATTTGAGACACGCCCGGTGGCCGACCGCGAAGACCTGCTGGCCCGCTTGGGCCCGATCACCCGGCAGTGCCGCACGATGCTGAGTTTCAACCTGAAAGAAGCTTGGCAAATGGGCGAAGTCTTCGGCTTGGCCTATCACGGACGCATGGACGCCGACGCAGTGGCCGAACTCGCCGGCCTGCTGCGCTCGCACATCGCGGTGGACCGGGTGATCATCCACCCGAACGACGGAGCCGCCTGCGCGAGTGCCACCGGCACGGTCTATGTGCCCGGCCCGTTTTGCCGCGAGCCCCTCATCTCGACGGGAGCCGGCGACAATTTTGGGGCTGGCTGTCTGGCCGCGGCGTTGCGGGGCTTCGACGACGCGGCTCTGCTGCTGGCCGGCAACTGTGCCAGCGGGCATTTCGTCCGCTCGGGGCGTTCCGCCGCGTTTCCCGACATGGCCCGGTTGCTAGACGCATGGGCCGCCGGCACCCTCGGCGAGCGGCTCTAGCATCTATCCAAGCTGCACCTCAGACCCAAAACGCAAGCCCCGAACCCGATGCCGTTGATCACTTCGAGGACGAAGTGTAGCTGGCCTGGCTGGCCCCCTTTTTGATGTTCTTTTGCTTGATCCAACTCATGGTGGAGCGAAGTTTGGCACCAATTTTTTCAATTGGATGGGCGGCTTCACTCTTGCGGAGCGCATTGAAATGCTTGTTGCCACCCGCATATTCCGCTGTCCATTCTTTGGCAAACTTGCCGCTCTCAATCACCTTGAGCTGAGCCGCCATGCGCTTTTTGACTGATGCATCAATGATTTTCGGACCCACAGTCACATCACCAAACTCGGCGGTTTCTGAGATTGAAAAACGCATACCAGCGATGCCAGCCTCATTCATGAGATCGACGATGAGCTTGAGCTCGTGGAGGCATTCGAAGTAGGCCATCTCCGGCTGATAGCCTGCCTCGACGAGCACTTCGAAGCCGGCTTTGACGAGTGCCGAAGCGCCACCGCACAACACGCATTGCTCGCCAAAGAGGTCGGTGACGGTTTCCTCGCGGAAATTGGTTTCGTACACCCCGGCACGCGTGCAGCCGATGCCGCGGGCCCAGGCCAAAGCGGTTTCCTTGGCTTTGCCACTGGCATTCTGGTGGACCGCAATGAGTCCGGGCACGCCCTTGCCTTCAAGAAACTGTGAGCGCACCGTGTGGCCCGGGCCCTTCGGCGCAACCAAAATCACATCCACGTCTTTCGGCGGCGTGATCGTCTTGAAGTGCACCGCAAAACCATGCGAAAACAACAGGGTCTTGCCCTTGCTGAGGTTCGGCTCGATGTCCTTGTGATACACTTCCGGAATGACCGTGTCCGGCGTCGCCACGAAAATCACATCAGCCGCTTTCACCGCATCCGCCGTGTCCATCACCTCAAACCCGAGTTGCTTGGCCACCTCGCGAGATTTCGATTTCTTATATAGCCCGACGATCACTTTCAGGCCGCTATCCTTGAGGTTGAGAGCGTGAGCGTGACCCTGAGACCCGAAGCCGATGACAGCCAGGGTTTTCTTCTTCAGAGGGGTGATTACGGCATCCTTGTTGGTGTATATCTTCGCAGCCATGGTGAATCAATTAAGATGGAATAGTGGGAGTCGGGTTAGTGCCACCGAGACGATGACGCGCGCCACATTGCAGCAACATCCCACCGGGTCAAGCCTCCATTTGCAAATTTTATTCCTGCCCCGGCCACCGCATCACAGCGGCTTGGCATAGGTATCGCAACGGTTGCACCAACCCTTGAGCCAGCGCTTTTCACCGCGCTCGGGCGGCGAATTGGCGATGCGGCGCGTCAGCACCCGCTTGGCCGAGGCTGAAAACTCGGCAGCCGCCGCTTCCCCGCCAATCACCTCGCGCATTCCGGCCAGCACCTGCAGCAATCCCCAGCCCTCCCCCTTGTAACGCTCACTGGCCAAAATCCCCTCGCCCTTGAAATTCACATAGTCTATCAATGCGTAAGTGCCGTTGGACGAGGCGCCCAGCTTGTGGTAATTCCTTTCAATCCGGGCCCGATCACCGGCCGCGGCAGCCGCGAGAATCCGTGGCAACGCCGAACGTGAGCGCGCCAAAATGAACTCCGTCTGCACCCCAACCTGCGCCGCCAGCCAGGTCCGCAAACCCGTCATCTGCCGCCCCTTGAACGCCTTTTCAAATTCCGCCTTGCTGGACCACGGACTGGCCGCAGCCACCGCCACCGCCGGCAGCGCCAGCCCCCGCTGCTTCGCAAACGCCACAAATTGCGGCCATGTCTCATTGAAACGCCCCTTCTTCCCTGCCGGATACCAAATGAAATGCCCGATGCCCAACGACGGAAATTCCTCCCCCGCATTCCACGTCGTCAGTCCCTCCACCGTGCCGGCGCATTCATTGTGCCAAATTTTGCCGCCAATGGCCGCCTTCTGAGCCTCGCTCAATGACGGGACCGCGGGGGCCACCCCCTGAGCCGCCGGTGCCGCCATCCCGCTCATGATTAATACCCAACTAACGGCTCCTACGAGGCTTGCGGCTTGCATGGCCGCAGCCTATGCGCATCGACCGCCACACCGCAAGCCCTCAGCCATCACAACCGAGTGGACCTGTGTCGTAGGCATCTTGAAAGAAATCCGCTCAATTTCCCAGTTTGGGCTTGCATTGCTGGGAAATATCTGCTTTGTCCTCCCCCCGGACATTGCTCCGGACTCCCCTCCAACCATGAAAGCCGAGCTCGTCGAAAAAGCCTCTGAAATTGTCACCGACCCCCTGGTCCTGGTCAACCTGGTGTCCCAGCGCGTCAGACAATTGAATAGCGGGCGCTCCCCGCTCATTCCCACCCGCCCCAGTATGGGTGCAGCCGATATCGCCCTCACCGAAATCATCGAGGGCAAAATCCGCCTTGTGCCTCAGGTCGCTCTTTGAGCCACCCGGCACCGCTTGCCACAACCCGATGAGTGCGGATATCGCCACCAACCGCAAGGCAGGCCGCGATTTCCACATTCTCGAAAAATACGAAGCCGGCCTCGAACTCAAGGGCACCGAGGTGAAGTCCATCCGTGCCGGCAAGGTCAATGTGTCCGACGCCTTCGCACGCGTCGAAAACAACCAGGTCTTCCTCTACGGCTGCGACATCCAACCCTGGGAAACCGCCGGACTGTGGTTCAACCACCCGGCCAAACGACCGCGGCGCCTCCTGCTCAACAAGCGAGAAATCCTCAAGCTTGCCACCGCCACCACCATCAAGGGCTGCACCTTGCCACTGCTGCGCATGTATTGGAAAAACCGCCGGGTCAAAGTAGAACTCGGCGTCGGAAAAGGCAAAACTCACTCTGATCAACGCCAAGACCTCAAAAATCAGGTCGAACTCCGCGAGGCACAACGCGAAATGGCACGCTTCAATCAGCGCTAGAAATCGATAGTCCAAGACAGAAGACCGCTGCGCTCCAAGACAGAAGCCGAGCCATTGGGCGGAGCATGGCGCTTCTTCCTCTTGTCTTCTGTCTTGCAGTCTTCTATCTCCCCATTTTCTTTCTTCGCTTGGGGCTAGCGGCTAACGAAATTTCACGCCGAGCTGAGTGGACAGGGCGGTGAGCAGCCGTTGGTGGGCGGCATCGACCTCGTCGGACTTGAGGGTGCGATCGGCGGCGCGGTAATGGAACCGGTAGGCCAGGGATTTGCGATCTACGGGCAGCTTCAATCCGCTGGGATCTGTGAACACATCAAAGCATTCATAAGCCACCAGCAAGGGCTCGGCTGCCTTGTCGATGACACCTTCAATTTGCGCGTTGGCAGTGGCCAGCGGCAATTCCATCGCGGCATCACGCGACGACCCGGGGAAAAGCGGCAATTCGACCACAGGTTGGATCCCGCCCAGCAACTTGCGCAGTTTCGCTAGATCCAGCTCGGCCAGATAGACCGGCGCGGTGAAATCCAGTTCGCGTTCACGGGCTGGGGCCAGTCGGGCGAACACGCCGACGACTTGGGCCTCGACCTTGATGTCGCAGGCGAGGACGAAACCCGGCCGGTCCTTGGGCGAGAAGCGGATTTCGCGGCCACCCAGCAAGGCAGATAGAATCGCCTTCAGGTCGTACATATCGGCTTGGCGCCCGGTTTGCGCCCAACCGATCGGTTCAGCCGGACCGGCCAGCAGGATCGCCAGCGAGTCGCTCTCCTGATCGCGTGCCTTGCCGCCTCCGGCATTGCGAAATACCCGCCCGATTTCGAAAAGCCGCAATGATTTGAGCTGCTGGCCAACATTTAAGGCTGCCGAGGCGAGCAAGCCGGGGACCAGGCTTGGGCGCATCACCGAGTGATCCTCGCTGAGGGGAAGCTTGACGCGAATCAGGTCGCCATCGAGCAGCGGCCGGGACATCAAGGCATCACCCACCTGTTGGCCGGCGATGAGCTTGATCGTCTGGCATTCATACAGGCCTAGCGCGGCCAAACGCCGCCGCAGGACCATGTCTGAATCATACGCGGCGTCACTCGCACTGGCCGGCACAAAGGTGGCTGACAAGCGAGAAGGGACGGCATCAAGGCCGTGGACGCGGGCAATTTCCTCAACCAGGTCGATGTGGCGTTGCAAGTCGGCCCGGAATGACGGCACATCCCAGGTAGCATCCGCCAGCTTGGTTAGACCGAGCCGTGTGAGAATGGCTTCGGCGGCCGTCAGGGAAATCGAGCCGCCCATGAGCTGGTTCAGCTTGGTGCCAACAAGGGCGACCGGACGGGTGATGACGGGTGGCTCACCGGCCACGAGAGTGGTGGCCTCGGCGCTACCACCGGCGGTTTCCAAAATGAGTTTGACGGCCAGCGCGGAGGCGGCGAGCACGCCGGATGGGTCCACCCCGCGCTCGAAGCGGTACGATGAATCCGAAGACAGGCCGCAACGCCGAGACGTCCGCCTAATGTTAGATGGAGTGAAATACGCCGATTCCAACAAAATATCCGTGGTTGCTGTGGTCACCCCGCTGTCGGCACCACCCATTACACCGCCAAGGGCGAGGGCGCGTCCGGAGGCGTCAGCGATGAGCAGGTCGTCGATGCTTAGAACATGTTGGGAAGCATCCAGCGCAAGAAACACCTCGCCCGCTGCAGCTTGGCGCACGACGATGCCACCGCTGAGTTTTGCGGCATCGAAGGCATGCAGAGGCTGGCCGAGCTCATGCAAGATGTAGTTGGTGACATCGACGATGTTATTGATCGGGCGCTGACCGATTGACTCCAGCCGCTGCTTGAGCCAAGCCGGGCTGTCCTTGACGGTGACGCCGGTGATGCGCACAGCCGAATAGAACGGGCAGGCGGCGGGCGCGTCGATGCGGATGGCCGTATCGGGTGAGACGGCCACACTCATTGCAGGGATTTCCAGCAGCTTGAGCGGGGTTTTGAGCAATGTCGCCAGCTCGCGGGCCATGCCATAATGGCTGAGCAAGTCGGGTCGGTTAGGAGTGACCTCCAATTCCAGCAAGACATCGGAATCGAACATCTCCTTGAGCGGTTTGCCGATCTGGGAATCCGGCGGAAGAATCAGTAAGCCGTCCTCTCCGGGCGGCAGGCCGAGTTCTGCGGCGGAGCAGAGCATGCCTCGGGATTCCACCTTGCGCATCACCGTCTCACTGATGGTTAGGCCGCTTGGAAGCGCGGTGCCGGGCAGCGCGCAGGGAACCTTGTCGCCCACCTTGTAGTTTTGCGCGCCGCACACAATCTGGCGCAGACTCCCTTCACCCGCATCCACGTGGGTGACCTTGAGCCGGTCCGCATGCGGGTGCTGAACGGCTTCCATCACCTGCGCCACCACGATCTTTTCCGAGGTGATGCCTTCGATGACGATGCCTTCAACCTCCACGCCGGCGAAGGTGAAAAGGTCGTCGATTTCCTGGATCGACTTTCCAGTTAGATCAAGATGAGTGGCGAGCCAGTTGAGAGAGATATTCATGTCAGAGATACAGGATTGTTGATAGTGGAAAATTGCTGGTTTTTTAACTCTTTGAAAATGAACATGTTAATTTAAGTTACTCAGGAGATAAAGAGATCCATGGCCTTTGGTGGATCTCGATGACCCGCACGCGTGCCAACTCCCAGATCCGCAGCTTTTTGTAACAACATTCAGCCGTGTCCATTTTCTATCTACTTTCCCTACGCAAACTGGCGCAAAAACCGCACGTCATTTTCGATAAGCAACCGAATGTCGCGGATGCCCCAGCGAATCATCGCGAGACGGTCCAAGCCCATACCGAAGGCGAAGCCGGTGGTATTTTCCGGATCGTAGGCGTTGTCTTTGCGTGATTTATTGATGGCGTCAAACACAGCGGGATCGACCATACCACAGCCGGCCACTTCGATCCAGCGTGGAGCTTGGCCCTTGATTTGGAGTTTGACGTCGATTTCGAAACTCGGTTCGGTGAAGGGGAAGAAGTGAGGGCGGAAGCGCACTTCAGTGGTGGTGCCGAAGAGATCGCGGAAAAAATACTCGAGAGTGCCTTTCAGGTCTGGCAACGAAATATCCGTGCCGACGGCCAAACCTTCAAGTTGGTTGAAAACCGACAAATGGGTGGCGTCAATCTCATCGCGGCGATAGGCCGAACCCGGCGCGATGATACGGATCGGCGGCGCTTGAGCCTCCATGCTGCGAATTTGCACGCTGGACGTGTGAGTGCGCAGAAGCTTGCCGGAATCAAAGTAGAAGGTGTCCTTTTCGTTGCGGGCCGGGTGATCGGCCGGCGTGTTGAGGGCATCGAAGCAATGGAACTCGTCCTCGATTTCCGGCCCATCGGCCAAGGCAAATCCCATCCGCCGCAGGATGCTGATCGCCTGATCGCGGATTTGGGTGAGCGGATGCAGAGCGCCAGGCGGCAGCGCACGCGCCGGCAAGGTGGGATCCATACCCGCCAGCGCCGCTCGGTCGGCGATCCCGCGCAACGCTGTCTGCTTGACGTCGAGGGCGGCGCTGATGACAGCTCGGGCGGCATTGAGAAGTTGGCCGACGGCGGCCTTCTCTTCCTTGGGCACGTCCTTGATGCCGGCGGCCACCAGCGTGAGGCTACCCTTCTTGCCGAGCACGGCGACGCGGGCGTCATCAAGCATGCGCTCGCTGGTGGCGGCGGTGATCTGGGCGAGGGCGTCTTTTTCGATGGTTCCGATTTGCTCCTTCATGGGAAAGGCCTGTGGCATAGCGGCAAACCCGTCACAGGTCAAAGCCAAGTTGGCAAGGATGCGTATCTGACGGATCTGGCGAGGGGCAGCATAAGCCCTAGGTCCCATACTGATTCGACAATCACCCATTGACTTTGCTAACCGGGGTGGGAAAACTCTGCGCATGCATACCTACAATTATTGCATGGTGACATTTGCTTGGATTGGTCTAGCAACCCTCGCGCCTGCACAGGTAGCTAGCCCGATACAGTCGCCGGCCACTCCCTACAATCTGACTATTGACGCCCCGGTGCAGATTGCCGGATCAGACGCGGCATCAGCGGCCTTCCAAGCCAACGTGTTGCCCGGGATGATGACCTCGGAGCTGAAATTGCTGCCGGAATACAGGAACGAATCGTCCCAGTACCTAGCCACTATTGGATTTGACCCTTCCAAGCTGGTACTCGGCGAGGACGTCACCGCACGGGCGTATTTCCTCGGCGAGGGCGCGGCCTACCAAAACACTCTCGGCATCTCAACAACCGATCTCGGCCCAAACAGCCCGGGTGCCTCCTTGATTTTTCCCAACGCCTCCAGCTCCGTAGGTTTAGGGGGCACCGGCACGCCCCTGCGCTCTGTCGGCGAACCCTTGCTGCCCGGCGACTTCGTAAACCTAGGCACCCTCAAAGCCGGCACCGCCCTTGACTTCTTTCTCATCGCCAATGGAGCCAATGGCGGCTCTCAAGTGCTGTCCACCAATCAAAGCCTCAACTCTGACGGCATCGTCCACGCCGTCGCCATGGCGACACCGGGCTCCCCCTACCTGATCGTCAGCTTTGAAGACATGGTTGGCGGAGGAGATCACGACTACAATGATCTTTACTTTGCCGTGTATCTCGGCAGCGCCAATGTCGCCAAACTCATGGTGGCGGCTCCAGAGCCGTCATTGGCACTCGGTGCCCTGCTGGCTGGGGGATCCCTGTTTGGATTCAATCGTCGTCGCATCAGCCGTGCAACGTGATCAAAAACAGACCCAATCCTAATGGCAACATCCATCAAGAGGCTATGCATCGGTACTGGGCTTGCGCTTTCCTTGATGGCAGTTGGCCTCGGCTTGTGGCGCAAAGCTGTGGTGTCAAAAAGGACCCACCTTGCCCTGACGACCATTGAAAAGGGTATAAACACCACTGACTTTGTTGCCGCCAGAGCCGCGCTCCAGAGCATCGCCGACCCCGGAATGCGCGGGGCGATGGATCGGGAAATCCGCTTAGGCGAGCTTAAAAGCGCACTAACCACCCGCGACACAGGCCTGTTACGCTTAGCGCTGGGTAGCGACAGTGCGAACTGGATCAATCCGGGCCTGCGGGAGGCAGCCGATCTGGAATTGGCTCGTGAGGCGATGCGGGCCCGCGATGATAAGGGATATCAGGCATTTGTTGAGAAATGGGCTGCCAAGAGTAGCAATATCGGCCAATGGACGCTGCTTGAGGCGGACCGCCTGCTAGCCCGGAAATTACCCGACGATGCACGCGAGCTGCTTCGCAACGCGCAGCTGAGTGGAGTGGCTGACGCACAGCGCCATGCCAGGTTGGCGCTGCTGGAGGCCAAAGAGCCGTGGAAGGCGATGGGCACGATTGACGAGGGGCTCAAGGCAGATCCCAGAAACGCGGACCTGCTGTCATTCCGGGCGCAGATTGAGGAAGCTGCCGGAAGACTTGATGATGCGCGGCTCGACTACGTCGCCGCTGTTCTCTGCGCGGGTAACAACCCGCTGCACCGCGATCAGCTAGCCGGTTTCTATCTGCGGGTTGGCAACCTCGCGGCCGCTGCGGAAACCTGGCGCGAAGCCGCTGCAGAGACCCATCTAGGAGTCTATGCACTGAAGTGCTGGTTCTGGGCTCGGGTCGGCGGTACCCGTCTAAGCCAGCCGCTGCCCAGCTGCCATCTGCAAGGCTGGAGCACCCTCATCACAGCCTTGGCTGCCACCCCAGACAATGTGTTTTGGAGTGCCTCCTTGGACGCCGAACTGGCCACCATCCGTGGTGCCAGCGAGCGCCCCGAAGTGCTCTGGCTGCGCCTACTCGAGGCTCTTCGCTCGGCCGAGCCAGCCGCCATACGCAAACAACTCGAAGTCGTATTTTCCCATGCGGCAGAAGCCCTCTGGCCCCAGCTTGCACTGCGCCTGCGCACCCACCTAGCAGCCCTCGCCGGCCAAGACCCACGCCTGCCCCTGGCTGGCCAGAATGTGCCCGTGCCTCCTGACGATGCTCACCCGTTCGTTGCCGCGTTTGCCAACTGGGCGAAGCGCAAGGGCGACGCTGCCAGTGACGCAAGCATGGCGCAGTGGCTCGCCCAGCCCACTGCGGCAGTAGGAATTTTGTTAGGCTCTGGCTGGGCAGGAGCTGCAGTGATGATTGGCCAAGGGGACAAATTGGTGATGGAAGCGAACGGACCGGATTGGTTTGACTACGGGTACGGCCGCTCGCTGTTATTGAGGGATGGGAAGGAGTCGGCCCGTCGATGGCTGGCGGGGCTGCCTAGACGCAGCAGCGCCGCTGAGTTGCTGCTTGGCGAATTGCTTCTAACCAGCGGTGCGTTCGATCAGGGCTTAGCCAGTCTCCAATCCGTCGCAGCAGGCCAGTCCCCCCATGCCAGCCGTGCCGCATGGACACTCGCCTTGGCCGAACTCGGGCGTGGCAATCCCGCCAAGGCCCGCCAAATCACACTGGCCACGCCTGCCCTCGCCACCAGCTCGCAGGGCAAGGAAGTACTCGCCCGTTGCGCCTTGGCCGAGGGATCACGGGCCGAAACCATCCGCATCTATCAAGAACTTGGCGAGCAGTCGGCCGACGCCATGATTTTCCTCTCTAAAGAAGCCTTTTCAGCCGGCGACTTTGAACAAGCACGAAAATGGACAATTTTGTTAGCCAGACGTTTTCCCGAACAGCCGAAGTTTCGTGAAAACCTGATCGCAATCGACGCTGCGGAAAAATCTAAAAAGCCATGAATCCGAGCCGCCAAATCTGGATCAGCGGGGGTGCCTTGGCGCTGGGGGCCGTGGCGATTTGGGTGCGTGATTGGCGCTGGGCAGAGACGGTGGCGGACACCTTGCCTCTGGCGCTGGGGCTGCCACTGGCGTATTTTGTTGGGCGGCCTTGGCAGTGCCGGGAGGGTGAGACGGCTGAGCGGCGGCCGCGTCTGATCGGTCTGGGAGGAGCGGGTTTCACCTGTGGTTGGATCATTGGAAGCCTCACCCTGCTGTCCATGAGTTGGAGCTTATTGGCGCTGCTGTGGGGGCTGCAGAATTTTGTCAGGGTCGCCGGACGGGAACGCTTGGTCTGGCTCTTGCTGCTCTCCTTCCCGTGGCTCGTCATCGAGTGGCAGACGCTCGGCTGGTCCTTGCGCCTGTCTTCGGCCTGGGTCGCCGAGCAGATCTTCGCCTTGCTGCAATTGCCCGCCCAACGCGACGGTACCCACCTCAGCGTTCTCGGTGTGCCTGTTGAAATTGAAGCCGCCTGCGCTGGTTGGAACTTATTGCAACTGACCCTGCTCACCGGCGTGGCATACGGAGCCTACGAAATCCGTAGCTCACGCCGCTTCACCATGCTCCTGGCCCTATTGCCCGTTCTCGCTTGGCTCGCCAATTTGCTACGCATCCTTATTCTCGCAGGTATAGCGCTTTCCTTCGACGCGCAAGTGGCCAGTGGGGTCCTCCACGGGCTCACCGGTCTGATCGTTCTCGCGGCAGTCCTTGGCATGACCAAAACGCTTTGCCATTTTCTCTCGGCCCCTCCTGCATCGATATGACACCCCACCCACCCACTCACAACCTGATGCAATCCTTAACCTTGCCGATGGCCGTGCTCGCCCTCTCCGCTTGGCAGGCACTGCCCACCATCACCGAGGCCTGGGGCCACGACCTTTATGCTCGCGGCTCGCCTCTGGCATGCGCTATTTGGCTGATCCCGCAAATTGGGTGGCGCGTCTCCTTCCGCCACACGCCCATCGCGCCCAGAACGGCTTGGCTCGGTCTGGCCATGTTGCTGTGCATCGCCGGGGCGATGACAGAGTTGCGCGTTCTCCAGCATCTAGCTCTGGCCAGCGCACTTGCCGGCACCTTCGGCTGGCGTTTTAGCGGATTTGTCACCATTGCCACCTCCTTCACTTGGCTGCCTGCCAGCGGCTGGTTTGTGAGTCACTGGAAGAATGCTGGACTCTCAGGTTGGGAGCGCCCGGTCCTAGCGTCGAGCCTAGGTGTTTTCCTACTCATACTGGCTCGTTACAAGCGCCAATCATTTCACGCCAATTTACACCAGCCATGAAGCGCTTCCTTCAATGGGGCGGCCTTATTTTTACCGCCCTCATCACCCTAATCTGGCCGTGCCTGCCTATTCCCTCGGCGTCCGATCGCCTGGCAGCCATTCCCATAGCCACGGCGGATTTTCACTCATCGCCAATGGCTCCCAACCCCGACGATCGCGCATTTCTCGGCAAGGCTGAAGCGATCCAGAGACTCATTGAAATGCGGGGCGGTGGCCATGTGATCCTCACCGTAACCGACGGCAGCAAAAACCGCCACGCAGTCCATGATCCAGGCTATTGCTTTGCGGGTGCTGGCTGGCAGATTCAAGCCAAGACCAGCGTCAAGGTGCCGTCTGGGGATGCCACTTGGATGTCGCTCGCCAAGGGTGACCAGACGGCTCAGGCGCTCTGGTTCTTTGATGACGGCAAACAGCAATTCGCCTCATCCATCGAATACTGGCTGGAAACCAGCGCACGCAGGGCCACCCTCGGCCGCAGCGGCCCCGAACCCGTTTTAGTCACCCTCCGGAGCATTCCTAACGAACCGGTCGATTGGGACCGTGTCCGCCAGATCCTGCTGCCCGCCCTCGGCTTCCGTTAAGCCTGCCACCCTCACCCATGGATCCGCCGCTTTTTCTAACCAGCTTTTGCCTGATCGCGACTGCGGTGAGTTGTTTCTTTTTCATCCGCGAGCAGCGAACGAGTCGGCGCTCGCGTGCCGACACGACGCGACTGGCTCGAGTTGCCAAACTCACGGATAATGGCGTGATCATCACGGACCGGGAGGGCCGCGTCGAGTGGGTCAACGAAGGGTTTACTAAAATTACCGGCTATAGCTTGGAAGAATCCATCGGCAAATCCCCAGGCAGCTTGCTCCAGCGCCCCCAAGACAACTTCTCCGAGCGAGCCCGCATCCGTGAATGCATTCGCAATGGCTCAGGTTTTGAGGCGGAACTCGTGAACTACAGCAAAAACGGCTGCTCCTTTATCATTCATCTCGAATGCCAGCCACTCGTCGATCACAACGGCCATGTTACGGGCTTCATGTCGATTCAGCGCGACGTAACCCAAGCCCGACGGTCCAGCAATCTGATGGAGGCTGTGGCGCTCACCAGCACCATGCTGCTGGCGAATCGCCCCAACGCTGCCGTATGGGGAGAGATTCTAGCGGCTCTGGGTGCCGCTGCCAACGCGGATCGTTGCTATCTATTCCGCATTCATCCGCACCCGCAACTCGGAACCCCTGCCTTGAGCCAGATTGCCGAATGGAATTCCGGTGCCGCCAGCCCGCAACTCGAAAACCCCAAACTCCAAAATTTCTCGTTTCACGAAAACGGCTACGACCGTTGGTTGCCGGAGTTGCTAGCTGGCCGTGTCATCAGTGGCGGAGTGCAAGACTTTCCGGCAAGCGAACAAGCGATG
Organism: Akkermansiaceae bacterium; assembly: GCA_903827375.1. Lineage (GTDB taxonomy): Bacteria > Verrucomicrobiota > Verrucomicrobiia > Verrucomicrobiales > Akkermansiaceae > Luteolibacter. Next base: position 16,811 of record CAIKHZ010000251.1, on the reverse strand, counting down.
CTCATCGCTCAGGAGATCCGCTCGCTAGTGGTCGTCCCCATCTTCGTCGGCACCCAACTCAGCGGTTTCATGGGCTTCGATGCCTGCTGCGAAGACCGCCGCTGGCAACCTTGGGAAATCGCCATCCTCCGCTCTGCCGCCGCCAATATCGGCTTGCGCCAAGTCGCCCAGGATGAAGCCGACGCCCTCGTCATCGCCCGCGATGCCGCCCGTGACGCCGCACTGGCCGCTGAGACAGCGAACCGCGCCAAGAGCATCTTCCTCGCGACCATGAGCCATGAGATCCGCACTCCCCTCAATGGCATCATCGGCATGGCCTCGCTCTTGGAAAGCACCCCGCTCAACGCCCAACAGCTGGATTTCATCCGGACCCTGCTTGGATCAGGGCATTTTTTACTACAAATCATCAGTGACATCCTGGACTACTCGCGCATCGAGAGTGGGCAAATCGACCTCGCGGTGACAAACTTTTCATTGGGCGATTTGTGTGAAGAGGCCTGTGACATCGTTCGCCCAGCGGCTCAAGGCAAACACCTCGATCTCAGCTGCCACGTCGCCGACCAACTCCCAGCTTTCATTGAGGAGGATCGTGTCCGAATGAAACAGATTTTAGTTAATCTGCTAGGCAATGCCGTCAAATTCACTCCCCGCGGCTTCGTCAGTCTGAGGGTCAGTGGCGGTCTGGACGCCAACGCGCGTTGGCAGATCACCTTTGAAGTCAAGGATTCAGGCATCGGGATGACCCAGGAGACCGTCAACGGCTTGTTCAAACCCTTTGTGCAGGCTGACTCGGCGAGTACCCGCCGCTTTGACGGTTCGGGGCTGGGCCTGGCGATCAGCAAACGCCTTGCAGAGGCATTGCATGGGGATATTCGCGTCACGAGTGTTCATGGTGAAGGATCCACGTTCACCTGGTCCCTACCCCTGCATGAGACGAACCATGGGATGACTGCCACCGCCCCTAGCGAACCAGCCATGGCCCCAGCGGACGTCCCGGTGCCCTTCGACAAGCTGCGTGTGTTCGTCGCGGAAGACAATTCGAACAACCAAAAGATTATTCGACTGCATCTCCAGCGCCTCGGTATCACCCCCGATCTGGTCTGCGATGGCCTGCAAGCGGTTGCCGCTGCGCGAGATAGCGCGTATGACCTGATATTGCTTGATCTTCACATGCCGGTGATGGACGGTCTGGATGCGTGCCGACAAATCCGCGCCTTGGAGTTGGCCCATCGTCCATACATTGTGGCCCTAACAGCCAATGCATATCATGGTGACCGCGATGCGGCGAGTGCCGCAGGCATGGATGAGTATTTTACAAAACCCATCACTACAGACCGCCTGCAGAATCTATTGGCTCATATCAACGGAACGCCGTCGGAGGCAGCCCTACCTACCAAACAAATGCAACCCCCACCCCACCCCGCCCTACGTCAGCTTATCGACGTGCAACAACTCAATACATTCATTGAGATCGGCAAAGTTGGCTATTTCGATATTTTAGGTGATCTACTGCAAGAAGTCCCCGAATCCCTTGAGTTCATCCGCGTTTTCATTGCGGAGGGAGACATCCCGGCCTTCAAGCGGCGAAGCCACTCGCTGAAAGGGATTCTGGGGTGCTTCGGTTGCATTGCCATCAGTGCCCGGCTGGCAGAGTTGGAGCAATTTGAAGATGTAGCGCCGGAGCGAGCCGGTGGACTCCACGCGGAACTCTCAGAACTCTGGCAAAATAGTTTCGAAGCTATCAAGAAATGGGAACAAACCGTTCCAGCATTCACCACATAGAACCATGAAATTCACCAACTCCGCTGCCTGCATCCTTGAAAAAATCGTGCTTTTCGGTGCCCTGGCGGTGATTTTTCTAGTGGAACTAGTCGGCTTCGTCCTGGCACGCAACATCTTGCGGACATTGTCCCGGCTCGAAGGGAACACAACCAGCGGCCTCCAATCCGTAATCCCGCGCTTGAACATTCTCGCTTAGCATGTTTTTTCTGTTACACAACCAGGAATACCCCGGCTCCGGGGATGCAGCCACTTCCGTGGGGGCGCGCCCGTAAACTCGAAGGTCCAGAGCCTACCCTCGGTCACCAAACATGATGCAAGAACGCAGATTATGGGGCCTTGTGCTGCTGCTGCTGCTGACCATCCTCCTGGCTGGCAGTGTTCTGACATGGCAGATCGTTGTATCGGCCGACCACGCCGCACGTGCCGACCTGCTGGCACAAACGCAACTGCTGGCGCAAACCCTGGATACCGAGGCGATTCAGACGCTCAGTGCCACGACGGCAGATTTGCAAAACCCGAAGTACCAGCGCCTCAAGGAGCAACTCACCCTCACTCGTGCTGCCATCCCGGAATGCCGTTTCCTCTACCTGATGGGCCAAAAGCCTGACGGCAAGCTGTTTTTCTTTGTTGATAGCGAAGATCCCAGCTCCAAAGATTATTCCCCGCCAGGACAGATTTATGAGGAAGCCCCCGAGTCTTACCGGCATGTCTTCACCTCCGCCTCTGCCACCACCGAAGGCCCTAACAGCGACCGCTGGGGCACGTGGGTCACCGGCTTCGTGACACTCCTTGCCCCTCCGGCCCTTGCCCCTCACCCGCCAGGCGATGGAGGGACGGCCCACGCGACTGATGTCCGGGCAGGCGACAACGGTGACTCAGTTCTCGCAGTGCTGGGCTTGGATATTGATGGCCAGAGTTGGAATCGATTGCAGGTACGCGCGGCGCTGCCATCCGCACTGCTCTCGCTGGCGCTGGCTGCCTTGGTGGTGCTTGGCGCAATGCTTGTGCGGCGACGCAGCCGAAGCGGCGCTCACTCGCCACGCTGGATGCGTCACCTTGAACCGGCGCTGGGGGGGGGCGTCGGCCTGCTACTCACCCTGTTTGCAACCTGGATGGCCCACCAAATCGAAGCGCGTGACCGTGAACTCGCGTTTGGCCAACTAGCTGCCAGTCGCACTGGCGAGATCGCCGTCACACTGCAAGCCATGGCCCGCACGGAACTGGAAGGTCTGGCATGCCTTTACCAACACGCTGAGACCCTCAGCCGCAACGAGTTCCAGTCCTTCACCACCCATCTGGTGAAAAACCCGAATGTCCAAGTTTGGGAGTGGATTCCAGCTGTGCCAGCCGCGGAGCGAGCCAACTTCGAAGAGCAGGTCCGCGCTTCGGGATTGAAGGACTTTATGATCTGGCAAAAAGACGAGCAGGGCCAGCGGGTGCCAGCCAGCGGCCGCGATGTCTATTATCCAGTCCTACAAGCTGCCCCGGAGGCCGGTAATGAGACGGTCTTGGGTTACGATCTCGGCTCGGATCCGCTGCGCCGGATGACGCTGGAGGAAGCCCAACGCAGTGGTCTGCTCACCAGTAGCGACCCGCTCAACTTGGGGGAGGAAACAGATAACCAGAAGGCGCTGATGATTTGTCGGCCAGTCTATACCGATGGAACGGAGCGGCGCTTGAAGGGTTTCGCATTGGCACTTCTGCGAAGCGATCGGCTTTTAAAGAACGTAGCAACGCACGATTCCACCCTGCTCGAACTCTCGCTCCTGCACCGCAATTCCCGCCCGGAGTCGCTCGCTAGCCGTGGCTATGCAGATCCCCACCAGCGTGCCGGATTATGCGTCATGCGCCCGGTTCTAGCCTTCGGCAAGACGCTTGTCGTCACCGCCACTGCGGGTGGACAATTCCTAGGCCTGCACCCACGGTGGCTGGTTTCACTCACCGCACTTTTAAGCCTCGGCCTCACCGTCGGGCTCGCTCTTGCGCTAAGCTTGCCGTTGCGCCAGCGGGAGAAATTGGAACGCTTGGTGCAGCTGCGCAGCTCCGAACTGATCGCCAGCAACCGCCAACTCGAAGTCGCCACCGCCAGCGCCACCGAACTCTCCGAGAAAGCCGAGTTGGCCAACCGTGCCAAGAGCGAATTTCTGGCTAACATGAGCCACGAAATCCGAACCCCCATGAACGGCGTCATCGGCATGACCAGCTTGCTGTTGGCTGGTACGCTCAGCGAAAAGCAGCGCGAATATGCCAAAATGGTCCATACCAGCGGAGAAATCCTCCTCAAGCTCATCAACGACATTCTGGATTTTTCAAAAATCGAGGCTGGCAAGCTCGACTTGGAGGTATTGGACTTTGATTTACCCGCCCTGCTGGAGGAACTTGGCGAACTGCTGACCATCCGCGCCCACAGCAAGGGTCTCCAATTCAGTTGCAGCATCGCTCCAGGCACCCCTAGCCAGCTGCGAGGCGATCCCAACCGCTTGCGCCAAGTCCTGCTCAATTTGGCCGGCAACGCCATCAAGTTCACCCCGGATGGGGAGGTAACCGTGCGAGCCAGCTTGACTGTGTCCTCCGCCGACAGCCGGATCGTTCGCTTTGCGGTGCAGGACACCGGCATTGGCATCCCGGCAGACAAGCAAGCGTTGCTATTTTCGAAATTCAGCCAAGTGGATGCATCCACATCCCGGCATTACGGCGGCACAGGGCTGGGTTTGGCTATTTCGAAGCAGCTGGTTCAACTGATGGGAGGAGAGATCGGGGTTTCAAGTAGTGTTGGCTGCGGGTCCGAGTTCTGGTTTACCGCCTGTTTTGCCAGTCCTTCCGCCCAAGCAGCGGATGTGGCACCACCAAGGCACCTCCCGACGGCTATGCGCAGCCACTGGCCGTCCCTGCGGGTTCTGCTGGCCGAGGACAACCTGATCAACCAAAAGGTGGCCTCGGGGTACCTTCACAATATGGGATTGCCCGTGGATGTGGTGGCCAACGGCAAGGAAGCCGTCGAAGCCATTGCCAAGCTGTCCTATGATCTGGTGCTCATGGATATGCAAATGCCCGGAATGGACGGGCTGGAAGCCACCCGCTTGATTCGTGCAGCGGGCGGCGCCGCGCTCAATCCCGGGCTACCGATCATTGCAATGACGGCCAATGCCATGCAAGGGGATCGGGAATTGTGCCTGGAGGCGGGCATGAATGACTACGTCCCCAAACCGATCACCCCCGCCTCGCTGGCACTCGTGCTAGAGCGCTGGCTGCCAGCGCCGGACGCCTCAGATTAGCCATCTCGGCGACTCTACCGGGGATTCTCACGCCCCACATCGGCGAGGAACAAGCCCCCGCACCAAAGGTCTCAAGCTTTGTCGTGAGGTGGTTTTTCGGCAGGCAACTCGGTGGCGGCCTTCGTAATTTGGCTCTCGAAATCGTCCTTGGCGCGCTTGAATTCACCCATGCTCTTGCCAACGCCGCGAGCCAGTTCAGGGAGTTTTTTAGCACCGAACAATAACAAAACGATCAGGAGGATCATGGTCCAATCCTGAGGAGAAGTGATAAACGCCAACGTGAGCTGCATGCGGTGATGGTAGGGCGGAGTGCTTGCCGCGCAACATTTTTCGGTGAAAGTTTTAGTGACGCACTCGGGAATCAGGGGGGGGGGCAGACTGGGGTCACGTCCATTCGCAGAGGGACTCCAGATGAGCGGCGGAGCCATCGCGCAGCCAGCCGTCGAGCTGCGCCTGGTCCTTGAGTTGCTGGCCGCGGGCCCGAGGAACAGCTATGTATCGGGTGTCCAGACCTGAGTGGCTGCTCATATCGACCCACAGTTTTTCGAACTGGCAGACCGGGAATACGTCCTCTTGGCCACGCCCCCAGCGCTTTTTGACCTCCTTGAGAGTGATGTAAGTGGGCATCCGGGCGGCCACCTTTCGGATAGCCCGGTTGACTTTCTCCAGATCATTGAGGTCTGCACGGCTCAACTTGAAGGTGGCGAGGAGTTGGTCGATGTGGATCCAACAGGTGTTGGAATTGTAATACGACAAATTGAACTCGTCCTGCTCGCGGGGCATGGCCAGGCCCTCAACAAGGCGCAGGCGGCCATCGACGCGGGCCAAGCCACCCCCGCGATCTTCAAGGCGGCGGGTGATGACTTCGAAGGTGAGTCCGGCACCGCTGGCGATGTGCTGGCCCAGCAAGGCGGGGTCCACCGTCATGCCGACGGTATCAATGTTGTGCATGACAAGGTGTTGGAGCTGGGGTCGCTGTTCTAACAATTTTGCCAAGGTTCCGTTGCGCAGGAGGTTGGGGATTTCATACCAATGACCGACGGGGTGGAGGCATTGGGCGGCAAGATTGGCGGTATAATCGCCCGCCTCGCCGTGGGTCTGGGCCCATTGCAGCAGCGCGCTGCGCAAGCTGTCGCGCACTTTCTGTTGCTGGACGTCGAGCATTTGCTGGGGCATTTCCTCCCAGGCAAAGCGCAAATCGCGCACCGTGGGAATGAGACGCAGGCCGATGCTTTTGCCCACAGACAAGAGCAAAGGACCTTGGTAACCGTAATTGCCATGATCCGCTAAAAACCGCTCGGTGGCGGCATGCGAAAAATAACTGGTGGTGAAAACGTGCGGCAAAGGAGTGCCGACGAGGCGGTTGAGCTGGCGACTCTTGGCCAGATGAGTCTCGATGAACGACCGGTGACGGCCGCCCAATTTGCAGAATGGATGCAAGGCTTTGACGACGCCAGCACCCTGGGTCCAGCGCGAACCGGCACCAGCGGCAAGGGTGACAACGGCCACTTCACCTGCGCACAGGGCGTTGAGCCCGATTTGGTGAAGACTGGCAGGCAGGGAAGCTGGCTGGGTGGCGTCAAATAGGTCTCCTGCCAACACATCCTCGATGACGGCATTGGCGGGCAGGCGGTTTTGGGCGAGACCAAGGCGGCCGACTTTCAAGTCCGCGCGGATTTGCTCGTGGGTTTCGGGGTCGAAGCCGAATTCATCGAGGAGAAGTGCTAGGGATTCTTCATTGGCACTTTCCACGGGACCGCCGGGCAATATCGAATCAAAAAGCGCTTCAACCGCCCCGCTGAGGTGAGGATGGCTGCGGCAGGCAACGGCAAAATGATTGAGCTCGGTCAGATGGTGAGCTGCCAGTTGGTTGCGCGGCAGGCGCAGCAGCGGCGGAATGCTCAGGCTGTAATAGCCCGCTGGCATGAGTGCCTCGGCCCCCACCAGCAGGTCAGACCAAGTGCCACGTTCGTTAATGGAAAAATCATACACGACCGGTGCCATGGCGAATGGCAGGGCGCATTCCAAGGTGCGCTTGGTTTCCGTCATGATCTCTAGCAGTCGCCGACGCCCCTCGTGCATCCGCTGCGGGGCAAAAATGAAACCCATGCCCCCGCCGGCCATGCCGCCGAGCATCCAGAAGCCCCAGAAGTCGGCACCGAATTCGGCGCGGACTTTGGTGATCAATGTCTCTGTGTAGAGGTTGCTGGCCCACGGAATGATGGTTTGGATCGGCTGCTGGAAATTCTCACTGGTGGCCGCCCCAAGCGCCTGGATGTCACCGGTCTTGAGCGCCTCAAGGATTCGCTGGAGAATCCCATGGGTCTGCTGGCGTGCCTGCCATTCCTTGTCACAACGCAACAGGTACTTCTCAGTGACCATTTCCAAAATCGGGCCGACGTTTTGGGCCATGCCGCCGTGGACGAGGACCAGCGAATCCTGCAATCGCTTGCGAGCGGCGACCGGCACCTCGTTCACGTCAAGCAACCGGTGGCTGGGCATCAGACGGCCGCGGCTGATCCCAAATTCCGGATCGCCTTCCATCGCCAGCGCTCCTTCGATGAGTTTGATGCCGGGCCACACGCCACCTGAATCCTGCCAGCCACCGCCGGACCCCCCCAGCCACTCACCCAACAAGGCTCGTGCCAGCACAATCCGCCGCTCGCTTTCCGCTAGGCCGCCGGTGAGCGAACGGGCCTGATTGGTGGCACGCATGCAGGCGGAGATGAGGGCGGCGAGCAGGTTGGTGGAAACAGCGAGGCGCGACCCCTTGGGGATGTTATTGACGTTGCTAACCAATTCAATGCCGCGACCCGGTCCCACCACCTCCGCTAACAAGTCCCCCAAGCTCTGGCCAGACCCCTCAATGCCCGGTGGCACCAACCCGCTCGCAATCACCGCCGCCTTGAGCAATCCCAAGTAGTCCTTGGCAAAATCAAACACCTCGTTGAGACTGGAAATTTCCGCCGTGCAGCCCAAGTCCACACTGGTGAGCCGCAACACCGGCTCGTCAATCACCCGAAAACTCGCCTCCACAGGCGGCCTCGGCGCTGCATCCCCACCGTACACCGCCAGATCAATCGACACATTGAGCACCTTCGCTCCCTCCGGGTAGTCCATTCCCAGAAAAAAAATGTCGCTCCACCCGCAGTGCGTCAGGTCCATGCGGACCGGCGTACGTTCCCGCAATATCGGATAGGTCCCGCTCGCGGAATCCCGCTCCAATAACTCTGGCCGGATCCGCAGTGGATGATCCGCCGGATGGCCCATGCGGAACATCCATTGATTGCCCCGCACGCTGCGGACACTGCGCCGAACTTGGTCAGCCAGTGTCTGAAACGCCAACCGGTGGTAGGCCGCAGCCAAGGCGCTGGAAATGGCGTCAGACGGACCGGCGGTCTGCTGAGACGTTAGAAACACGTCGATGGCTTCCTCGAAGCGGCGTTGGAGGAGGTTTTCGTAACCGCTGAAGGGGATGGCGGCAGTGGTGGTGTGCGTTGCGAGTCTGACAGGCAGGTGAAAGCGGTGGATGGCGTGGAGGAAGAGCAGGGCTCGCACCCGGGCATAAAGGTTATCGCTGGCGCGGCGGAACGCATCCAAGGCGGCGGCCTCCGCCAGTAAGTCGGCGGCACTGAGGTGGGCGCAAACCGCGTCCAGCGACTGGTCGCGAACGGCAACATCCGATGAGGTGATGAGAGGAAGCAGGCGGGACATGGGCGGGCGAGCTCAGGCTTTGGATTGGGCAAGCAGTTCGATCAACTGGGTGAGCACCTCATCGCGGTCCTTGCCGATGAGAGCAAGGGCAAGCTGGGCGTTGAGCAAGCCGTAGCGCTGGCCGATGTCATGCCGCGAGCCCTCGAGTTCATGGGCGAGGTAACGTTCGCTGAGGAGCAACTCCGCCAAGGCACTCGACAAACCGGTGTTGCCAGCCACCGGCGGAGCCGCAAGGTGACGGCCAAGGATTTTCATGATCGCCGGGGTCAGCACATGCAACCCGAAAAAGCACAGGTAACGACCCGCCCGCAGTCCGGGGACGACGAGTTTTTGCTCGGCCTCGGTGGGGGTAGGCTTTTCGATCACGGCTTCCACCTCGTATAAGCGCTCATGTCCTGGCACCCGGTGGCCGCCGACGCATCCGTAATAAGGCAGCATGCGCTCATGGGTGGCTTGCACGGCAGACACCGCGCAATTCCCACTGCGGGCGGTCTCGATGAGTTGTTGGGCGCAGGACTTGCCGGTCTGGCTGATGTGGAGGTGATCACCCATCATCAGCAAAAACCCCTCGTTACCCGTGAATTCAGCCGCACAGTGAATCGCGTGACCGTAGCCAAGTGGCTTGGGCTGCACGATAAATTGCATCTCCCGGGCATACGGCCCGGCACTTGCCATGTAGGATTTTTCCGTGCCCGGACTGATGATCACGGCAATTTCCTCAATCCCTGCACCGGTGATTTCCTCCGCGAGGATGGTCAGCGCGGACTTGGGCACCCCGTCCCGGTCCACCAGCATTTGCAGCGGCAATGCTCGCTGGTTCTTGCCGGCGGCGGTGATGATGGCCTTGCGAATTTTCATGCGCCAACTATGGCTTGCTCAGCCGAATTTGCAACGCTAAGGGCCGCCCACCAAAGGATTTTTGCCACCCTCCAAAATTTCGGTCTTGCCAGCGGCAAGCGCGACACTAGCTTTGTGGCAGCCGTCGTCAGGAAAGATGTTTTTTTTCGCCCTGCGGCGGCATAGAAACCCGGGGTAATTGCCCCATCAAACAACATAACAGAACAACAAATCATGAAATCAAATACAAAACAGCAACCCGGAGGCTTCACCCTGGTGGAACTCCTCGTCGTCATCGTCATCATCGTCACTCTGGCCGGTGTGGCTTATCCCAAGCTCCTTTCCATGGTCAAAAAGGGCGACCAAATCGCCGCCGTCCGCAATGGCCAGAGCATGATCCTGGTGTTGAACGAATTCAACAACGATTACGGCAGCTATCCAGACGCAGATACCGCCAAGGAAGTGACCACCAAAACCGGTTCTCCGCTCAGTTTGACCGGCGATACCGCCAACGACTACTTCCGCCAGATCATTGCTTCAGGTATCCTCAAATCCGAAGACCCGTTCTTTGCCAAGTCCTCCAGCTCGACCAAAAAGCCGGACAATTTGATGACCCCCCCTGCCGAGTGCCTCAAGGCGGGTGAAGTGGGATTCGGCTACATGATGAATGGCACCAAGGCGATTGCCAACGATGACCCGAACCGGATCATTGCAGTGACGCCGTTGTTCAACGGCAGTGCCAAGGGTGAATTCGATTCCGGCCCCCTCGACCAAAAGGCCGTGTTTGTAGGCGTGGATTCCAGCGTCAAAGCCTTGACGATTCGTCAGGACAACAAGAAGGTCGTCGTCAATGGCACCAAGACCTTGTTGGAAAACGGCGAAGGCACCATCTGGGGTGCTGACATCACGCCGGTCATCAAGGTTCCCAAGAAGAAATAAGGTTCGCCATTGAGCGACTTTTCGCCGGGACGCCCCTCAGGGTTTCCCGGCTTTTTATTGCCGTGCCGGCGGCGGCGCTCCGGAACCCCTCGTCTGCAACCGGCCCGCCACCAGCTCCTTCCTTCAGACGGCACCTGGCAAGTGTCGTTCTACAGGCCGCCACTCTTGCATCCTCTCCTAACATCGTCCAATGAGAGTCTGTTTGGCGGAGCCCACCGCGCCCTTTTTCCAAGAACGTCGCTCACCCTATCCCCATGTCTTCCTGCTGTTCTCCGCCACCCCCTCCACCGGGCGATGACGCCGAGCGCCGTGCATTGCGCCGCTCCATGCTACACCTGACCCCGCCGACACCAGCCAGCGCGCCGCGGACGCTGCAACCGCCGGAGCCGAGCTCGTGCTGCCAGCCAACGCCACCGGTGACGGCTGGCGCGTGTTGCTGCGGACCACAAACACCGGCAGCGGGCGGCGCGTGCTGCGGCGGGGCGGCCGGGCGCCGGCCCGATTGGCTGCTGTGGGGGTCGGGCGTGTTTTTCCTGTTGGGTTTGGCCGGGCATTTTGCGACGGGTTCGCCGGAGTGGCTGCACGTTTTTGGGCACACCTGCTACGAGATGCTGGTTCGGACGTGGTGGAGCCTGGGTCTTGGGATTGTGGCGGTGGCAGTCATCGGACGGGTGCCCAGCGAACTGGTCGCCGCGCTGCTCGGCCGCAGTGGCAGCTTCAACGGCCTGCTGCGTGCGGTGGCCGCCGGGGTGGCGCTGGACCTGTGCAACCACGGGATTCTGATGGTGGGCATGAGTCTTTACAAGCGCGGTGCATCGCTGGGCCAGACGGTGGCCTTTCTGATAGCCAGCCCGTGGAATTCGCTCTCACTCACGCTGATTTTGGCTTCACTCATTGGTTGGGGGTGGATGGGCTTGTTCATCGTGCTGTCGATGGTCGTTGCGATCATCACCGGCTGGATCACCGAACGGTTGGTGGCAGCCGGCCAACTCCCCACCAACCCCAACGCCGTGATGCTGCCCGCCGGATATCGCAAGGGCCCCGCCCTGCGCGACGTCTTACGCTCGTTGAAACCCAGCGTGGAAAATTATTCGCACTTGGCCATGGAAGGCCTGGGCGGTTCGCGGATGGTGCTTCGCTGGATTTTATTCGGCTTTGTCCTCACGGGGTTGCTGCGGGCCTTTGTGCCGGAATCGTTCTTTCAGCACGCCTTTGGGCCGACCCTCGCTGGGATGTTCCTGACGCTGGTGGCCACCACCTTGCTAGAAGTCTGCTCGGAAGGATCCTCGCCCATCGCAGCAGATTTGCTGACCCGGGCACACGCCCCAGGCAATGCTTTCGTGTTTCTGATGGCAGGCGCGGCCACCGATTACACCGCGTTGCTGAGCCTCCGGGCCACCACCCTGTCGTGGAAAGCCAGCTTGGCCTTGCCGCTCATTTCCACCCCTCAGGTGTTGCTCATCGGCTGGTTGATCAATCACTACAGCCATTGAAATTTTGCGTTTCGGCCTTGCGTCGGGCCACTTTCCCCCGAATCCTCCGCTAGACCTGCTCATGCCCGACGCCTCATCCCCAAGCCGTTTTGCCGCGTTTCTCCAAAAAATCACTTGCCTGCGCTTTGCGCCCCGCGAGTTGTGGATCATTTACGCCGCGTATATTCTGGAGAACATCGCCTACAAATGCGGTGCCGCCAACGTAGTCCGCTTGTGGCTGCATTCCGACCTCGGGTTCTCCCAGATGGATGCGAGTTGGTGGATCGCCACTTGGTCCGCCATCATGACCCTGATCACTGTGCTGGTAGGCTCTCTAACGGATGCGATGGGTATCCGCCGCACGTTCCTGCTGGGATTCCTCATCTGCCTCGTCGCCCGCTGCGTGATGGTTCTAACAATATGCCAATGGATCGTGCTGCCATTCGGGCTCTATTTACAAGCCGTCGGCATGGCGCTGATGGTTCCGGTGATGATTGCAGGGGTTAAGAAGTTTTCCAATGCGGCGCAACGCACGATTGCCTTTTCCCTATACTATGCGCTGATGAATCTGGGTTTTGCCATCGGTGACGGCATCTTTGACGGCGTACGAGGCTCCAAGGCTCTTGGCACCTGGGTGCTTTCCTGCTTCGGCCGGACGTTCGCGTCCATCGATTTTTCCCGCTTGCCATTCGGGCTTGGGGAAAATGGTCATTGGATCATGCCGGTCATTGGGATGGAGCTGAGTTCCTACCGCGCGCTGTTTTTTATCGGGTCGATGTTCACCGTGCCGGGCTTGGTGCTGGTTTGGCTCTTTCTGCGAGATGGTGTGGAGATGACCGAAGACGGAGTGGTCATCACGCCCCGACCGAAAAACGCCGACAGCGGATTGTCGTGGATTGCAACCCTGTGGACCACTTGCAAGGCAACCGCCTCCCAGTCGGTCTCGATCTTTCTGGGATTGTGGCAACAACCCGCGTTCCACCGGTTTCTTGTCTTCATGACCCTGGTGGTCGGAGTGCGAATGATATTTTTCCAACTGACGTTCACCTATCCCGCCTACAGCATTCTAGAACTGGGGCCCGGCGCACCCTTTGCCCACATCACCGGCATGCTCAACTCGGTGATGATTCTGGTGCTGGTGCCCATTTGCGGGGTGCTCACCCAAAAAGTCTCAGCCTATCGGATGGTCATGGTTGGCAGCCTGATTTCGGCCTTGTCGGTGTTTTTCATTGCAATGCCTCCGCATTGGTTTCAACCCTTGGCCGATGGTTGGCTCGGCAAAGTCATCGTTACCGACTGGCTCGAGGTCGCTGGCCCAGTCAATCCCATCTATATCTCGACCTTCATTTTCATCGTATTTCTATCCATTGGCGAGGCGCTGTGGTCGCCGCGTTTGTATGAATACTCCGCAGCAATCGCGCCGCGCGGCCAGGAGGCGTCGTACATGGCCTTGTCGATGTTGCCGTATTTCGGCGGAAAACTCGCGGCAGGAGCGCTCTCGGGCTGGCTGTTGGAGACATTTTGCCCGGAGACGGGTCAGCGGCATTCGGAAATCATGTGGATGGTCGTCGGTTGCATGGCCCTCATCACACCGGTGGGAGCCTATATCTTCCGCAGACACATCCAAGTGCAAGAGGACGGCAGGACGGTTAACTAATCAGCAACCTCCTTGCCCGACTTTTGCGGGTTTTTAGAAAACCTGCCTAGTTAGCCGGGAGTCCCAGAGTCATCGCTTGCCAATCAAAGTAGGAGCTGCCATTCTAGTCCGTGGCTGCCGATGCCCATGCCGGGCCTTTGCACCCCACCACCCCATGGATCGCCGCGAATTCCTCAACACCGCCATGGCCGGGGCGGGACTGGCGCTGTTGCCCGGCGCGGTCCTGCCAGCGGCCACCGCCTCCGACGGCAAGCTCCACGTCGCGCTCATTGGCCACGGCAAGCAGGGCCAGGTGCTCTTTAATGCGATGAGGAATATTCCCGGCCTGCACTTTCAAGCGGTGTGCGATATCTGGGATTACAACCGCAAAGGAGCCGGAGGCCACGTTCGCGCGCTGCAAAGGCACCTGCCGACAAGTTACGAGGACATCGACGAATTGCTTGCCACCGAAAAGGGATTGGACGCGGCCATCATCGCCACCCCGGATTTTTGGCACGCGCAGCACACCGTCAAATGCCTTGAGGCAGGGCTCCATGTCTATTGCGAGAAGGTGATGTCCAACACACTCGAAGGAGCCCGATCCATGCTGCAGGCCGTCGAAAAATCCGGCAAACTCTGCCAAATCGGCTATCAGCGCCGCAGCAACCCGCGCTACCTCTATACCCTTGACCAGTTGTTCAACGGCCTGCGCATCTTCGGACAAATCGTCAACGTCAGAGGCCAATGGTATCGCTCGCTGAATTCATCCAAGGAGGCCCTATGGAATCCAAGGGTGGTCATCAAGCCGGATATCCTCAACCGCTATGGCTTCAAGGACATGCGCCAATTCATGAACTGGCGCTACTTTCGCGACCTCTCCGGCGGCCTCATCCTCGACCTCGGCTCCCACCACATCGATGTATTCAACTGGTTTCTCGGCTCCACACCCAAATCCGTCTGTGCCTTCGGTAGCAATGATTATTTCAAGGAGCGCGAGCATTTTGACAACCTCATGGCGGTCTTCGAGTACGACACTCCGCAAGGCATACTGCGGGCCTGCGAGCAGGTGGTGACGGCCAGCCCGGGGACGGGTGGCTACTTTGAGAGCTTCATGGGAACCACCTGCACCCTCCAAATATCCGAGTCGCCGATATATACCAACATCTCCCCACATAACTACAGACCGACCGAAGGACCCAATTGGGACAATTTGTTAGATCGCGGATTCCTCAAGGAAAAGGATCCGCCGCCGAAGTACAACAGCAACGGCCAAATCATTCGGTCGCATCCGTCGCAGACACCGCCGCCGGATTTGGAATTGCCCGGAAACTTCAACAAGCCGCCCCACCAACCGCACCTCGAAAACTTTTTTGCCGCAGTGCGCGGTGAGACCACCCTCAATTGTGACGCCCGATGCGCCTTCGCCAGTGAGGCACCGATGCACTCGGCTGATCCCTCCGCCCGCACCCGTCAGACCATCACCTTTGAGAAAATTGGCTAGATGAAAGTGCCAGTCAGACATTCGCATCGGCGGTCATACACACGCCGCTACCCTACATCTCATTGGCTCCGTTGATCACAGATAGGTTGTGAGTTCTGCCACGGTGGCCTCGTCCAGGGCGCGTACCAGGGCGATGGTCAAGGCCAGCACTTGGAGATAATCCTGGAGGTTGATGATTGCGTTGTGGGAATGAATGTAGCGTGCGGGCACTCCTAACACGACGCAGGGAATCCCGTCGTTAGCTTGATGGAACGCGCCTGCATCCGTCCCACCGCTGCGGCGCACCGTGATTTGGTGGACAATGCCAGCCTCGCGGGCGGTGTCGATGGCCAACCGCGCCAAGCGTGGGTTGCCGATGGCGGTGGGATCAAACATGCGGATCTGTGCACCGCCACCGAGGCGCCCCTGGCAATCGGCACGCGGGCCCCCGGGCGTATCATCCGCAGGCGGGCCCTCCAAGATGATGGCCACATCAGGCGTGGCATAACTGGCTGCGGTGCGGGCGCCGCGCAACCCGACTTCCTCCTGCACCGTGCCGCAGAGGATCAAGCGGTTCGGGTGATACGAGTTGGCCAGCATCTGCCCGGCCTGAATCGTGGCAGCCATGCCGACCCGGTTGTCAAAGGCCTTGGCCATGAACCAGTCCTCGCGTGCCAAGGGCGTGAACGCGGACAGCGGGGCTATCGGATCTCCCAGTGCAACACCAAAATTCTCCATCGCATCACGGGCCGAAACCGCGCCAATATCAATGAACATCTGCTCGATGGTCATCACTTGCCGACGCTGCCCCTCCGGCAAAAAATGCGGTGGGCAGGAGGCGACGACACCCAGGATTTTATCACCGCTGCGGGTGAGAATCTCGACGCGTTGCGACAGCAGGTTGTGTTCCCACCAACCGCCGATGGCCACAAACTGGACAAAGCCGTCCGCGGTGATGTTTTGCACCATGAAACCGACCTCATCCATGTGGCCGGCCACCAGCACCCGAGGCCCGGAATCGCCAATCTCACAAAACACCGATCCATTGCGATCCGCGGATAGCTCCCCGCATTGCTCAAGCTCATCCACGAAGATGGCCCGCACTTCATCCTCGTGGCCGGAAACCGAGTGGGCCTCCGTCAACTCCTGCAATAACGACACTGCCTTTTGACGCATGCCCCGGACCCTGCCATGCCTGCCCCCACCTTCCAAGCATAAACACAGCGCAAGCTCAGCCTGCGCCCCGACCGCGCATATCTGTCGCCTTGTAGCGGCGTGTCTATGCCCGCCGATGTGCATGAGAGGTGTCTTGTCGCGGCGTGTCTATGCTCGCCGATGTGCATGAGAGGTGTCTTGTAGCGGCGTGTCTATGCTCGCCGATGTGCATGAGAGGTGTCTTGTAGCGGCGTGTCTATGCTCGCCGATGTGCATGAGATGCCCCTTGTTGAGGCGGTGGGTTCATTGGCGATTCAGGGTCATCGACGGTCATCGACGGTCATCGACACGCTGCCACATTCCTACAAAGATTCTTGTGCGGCTCCTGAGCTTGACGGCAATTTCAGAAAAACCAGTGTTCGACATCAATAGCGCCACGAGGTCGAGCAAACTCAAATGTTACCATGCGAGCAGCAACCGCCGGGTGGGCGGATAGAGTTGGAGAGTAACTTGGCTTGCAT
>CAIKHZ010000250.1 GCA_903827375.1 Akkermansiaceae bacterium | reverse complement strand
CAGCTTCGTCGGCAAGGTCGCCGGTCTTGTCTCCGCCCTCAACGTCATCCCGTTTGTTGATCCCACGGTTGGCGTGGTCGTGTTTGCCGCCGCTTCGATCCTCAAGGACGCCGTGAACCGCATCGGCGACCTGCTGGACGACGGCCAGCCCAACGCCAGCTTCAAGGGCTGAGCGGACACCATTTTTTGGGTCATAACAAATCCGGGGTGTGGAGGCTGCTCTCCATGCCCCGGATTTTGCGTTTGGTGCCGCGTGTGGGCACGTGCCGCCCGCACAAGGTATTGCAATATGGCCGGCCGTCTCATGCGCCATCCGCGTTGGTTAGGCGCACCGTTAGGCTGATTTCCGCTTCCGTGGCGCGCGGATTGAACGGGCCTTGCTCCCCTGCCCCGCCGCCAGACTCACCGTACGGGTGCGGGTGTCGTAATCCACGGCGTTCTCCCACTGGCCTTCTTTGGGCACAATGCCGAACCACTTGTCCGCCTGTTCCTCGGTGGTCAGTTCACGGTAGTGCTTGAAGATGATCGACGGCGAGTTGCCCGCTTCGAGGGCCACCTGGTCGGCGCTCTTGATTTTGGCGATGCGGTAGCTGATGAACGAATGGCGGAGCACGTTGCGCGGCCATGCCATTTTCAACGATCTGGCCAGGGCGGTAACTTCGCGGTGCAGTTCTTTCACCGGCACCACCTTGCCCTTGCGCGGCAGCGGCTCGATCCATGCCCGCAGGTTGTCGGTGACCGGGATGATGCGTCGGGATGCGGTTTTCGCCTGACCGGCCCGCAGTTCGATCATGCCGCGTTCCAGGTCAATGGCCGACCAATCCAGCCGGTTAATTTCGGCCATGCGGATGCCGGCAAACGCGCCGATGGCCAGGATCGGAATCAGGTGCATGGGTGCCGCGTGGAGAATTGACTGCATTTCCTCGGGGCTGAAGACCGCCACGTCGTCATGGGTGACCTTCACCTTTTTGAGCTGTTCGGGGGCCGTCATCTGCTCGGCGGGCAGGCAGTTTTGCGAGCGGGCGTAGGAGAAGAGGACTTTCACGCAGGCCAGCATGGAATTGCGCGAACCGGCCGACACCTTCAAACCTCTTAACCAGGCGTCGAGGTCCGAGGATGTGATGCCAAGGATCTCGCCGGGAAACGCCTCCGCGAACCGGGTCAGGATCGTCTTGAGCTGCCCGACGTAGGTCTTGCTGGCACCGTCCTGCTTGCGGGCGGCCAACAACTCGGTCACCAGTTCCGGCACCGTGACCCGCCGGGTGAGTGGCTTGAAGAACTTGCGGTAAGCGGTCGCCATGGCCGTGAGCGATTCGCTTTCCGCCAGCTTGCGGGCCTGCACGTAATCCTCGACGGCGGCGACCAACGGAATATTGAGACTGCCCAGCAACTCGACCGCCCTGGCGTAGTTGTCGCGCTCGTGCGGCCTGAGGTCGGTGACATGCTGCATGCCCGCCTGGATTCGCTGCGCCACGAGCTGCGCCTCCTTTTTGGCGGCGGCCAGATCCGCGAATGTTTGCCGCAATCGTTTGCCGTCGCGGTGGTAGCACACGAAATAGCGGGTCCTTCCCTTGGATTGCGAGCGGTAAATGGGCACCGTGGCCGACCCAAATTTAACCCTGGCACAGGCACCTCCGTTTTTTCCGCCCTTGCGAGCATTGATGTTAGGGGTCGCCGCGTAGTTTGTCACCATTTTGTCACCAGCTTCGTTCATGACGCTGGCCCCGGCGTCAACTTGTTCGATTATTGCTTGCCTAGGCCATTGAGGATTAGGTATTTGAAGCGCGCAGCCCTTCACATGCCGGGATGGCGAAATTGGTAGACGCGCTTGATTTAGGATCAAGTGGGGTAACCCTTGCAGGTTCGAGTCCTGTTCTCGGCACCACTCATTGATTT
>CAIKHZ010000249.1 GCA_903827375.1 Akkermansiaceae bacterium | reverse complement strand
TGGACATCCTATATATCCCGTTGCCAGTGGCTGCTTTCGCAAGGTCTGTTCGTCGCCGACGTCTGCTACTACAACGGTGACTGGGCCCCCAACTTGGTTGAGCCTAAGCATCTCGATCCCGGATTGGGCAAAGGCTACGACTATGACGTCTGCAACGCCGAAGTGCTCCTGACGCGAATGAGCGTCAAGGACGGCCGCATCGTGCTGCCGGACGGGATGAGCTACCAGGCGCTCGCATTGCCGGAGCGCCACTTTATGCCAGTGGAAGTTCTCAAGAAAATCAAGCAACTCGTCGAGGACGGTGCCACCGTGGTGGGTCCTCGGCCGGAAAAGGACCCCGGACTAAACAACTACCCTCGAAGCGATGAGCTTGTAAAATCGCTGGCAGCCAACGTCTGGGGCGACTGCGACGGAAAATCGATCACTGAACGAAGCGTCGGCAAAGGCCACATCGTCTGGGGAAAAACCCTGCGTGACATCCTAACCGACAAAAGCATCGCACCGGATTTCCAATACGTCGGCAAGGACAAGGGCGCGTTTCTTGATTTCATCCATCGTCGAGACGGCGATGCTGAGATCTACTTTGTAGCTAACCGCCTGAACCGTGAGGAAGCCGCCAACTGCACGTTCAGAGTCGCTGGAAAGCAACCGGAGTTGTGGGATCCAGTCAACGGATCAATGCACAAGGCCATGGCCTATTCTCAGGCTAACGGCAGCACGACCGTGCCACTGGATCTCGCACCCCACGGCTCAATCTTCGTAATCTTCCGCGAGCCCATCCCCGACGACCGTCAGGGGTCAGCAACCGGCAACAGTCCGAGGTGGTCGGAACCCTTCGGGCTCAACGGCGGCTGGACGGTCAAGTTTGATCCTGCATGGGGCGGGCCCGAATCAACGCGCTTCGAGAAACTCTTCGACTGGTCAAAATCTGAACAAGACGGCATCCGCTTTTACTCGGGCACTGCCAGTTACCGTTACGAGCCATTCAACATGCCTGAGTCCTTATTCATTCCTCCACAATCTGCGCTCTACCTCGATCTGGGCGACGTGAAAAACCTGGCCGAAGTCACACTCAACGGGAAATATTTGGGCGTGCTTTGGGCGCGACCCTTCCGTGTTGATATCACCACCGCAGTCCAGCCCAAGGACAATCTGCTGGAAGTTCGTGTCACCAACTTCTGGCCCAACCGCCTCATCGGCGATGCTTCACTGCCACCTGAGAAGCGCCTAACGCATACCAACGTGAAGAGCTTCAAAAAGACTGACGCACTCCTTCCCTCCGGCCTGCTCGGCCCGGTGCGGATGATGAAGGCCGATTGAATCCACAACAATCCGCGAAGGATAGAAACTACAACTATGAAACTAACACAATTTTCGAACCTAGCAGTCATTCTAGCACTTGCCGGAAATCTCGCGCTTGCCGAACCACAGCCACCAGCAAACCGCGCCACGGTCTATCCTGATGGCCGGCCGTCGGCGACTATGCGCATGGATGCGAAGGATCAGGGAGTCGTGCTCAAACATGGTGACGGACCTGGACAATGCGACATCCTGGGTGCCCGCGAGGCATTGATCTTCGAGGAAAATGGAGTCTATCATCTCTTCTATGACGGTGCCGGGGCCAAAGGGTGGCTGGCGTGCCTCGCCACCAGCAAGGACCTCAAAACATGGGAAAAGAAAGGCCCCATCCTTGATTTCGGCAAGCCTGGCGAAGCGGACTCTGCCGCGGCTTCCTCGCCATGGGTCTATTTCGATGGTAATGAGTGGCATATGTTCTATCTGGGAACGCCAAATGTGAGTCCTCCTCCTGACTTGATCCCCTCGTTTCCGTATCTAACGCTGAAGGCAAAAAGCCATTCCTTGGCAGGGCCGTGGGTAAAAGAGCCCGACGTGATCCCGTTTCGGACAAAACCTGGCACCTATTATGCAGACACAGCCAGCCCGGGTCACATTGTGAAGCAAGGCAACGAATACCTGATGTTTTTCAGTGCATCCATGAAACGAACGCTCGGCATTGCCCGCACCAAGAATCTGAACGGCCCGTGGGTGATCGATCCCAAGCCAATTGTTCCACCGGAGGAGCAGATCGAGAATTCCTCGATGTATTTCGAACCATCTAGCAACACATGGTTCCTATTTACCAACCACATCGGCCTGGACGGCGGAGAATACACCGACGCCGTCTGGGTCTATTGGTCAAAGGACTTGAACTCATGGGATGCAAAAAACAAAGCTGTCGTTCTCGATGCTAAGAACTGCGCCTGGAGTCGGAAATGCATCGGTATGCCGTCAGTCATCAAGGTCGGCAAACGCTTGGCCATCTTCTACGATGGACCCGGCGCTGACAGCACGGATCACATGCGCCGCGACGTCGGTCTGGCTTGGCTGGACCTGCCGCTAACCCCGCCATCCGACGCTATCAAAAAATAGTTAACTTTCACAAGGGTTCAAATTCATGAAGAAGATATTGCCACTCCTAGCTGCTGCCCTATTTGCCGGCTTCACGCCCTGGGCCATCGCCGAATCTACTGAAAATATTCCTCTCAAACCCGAAGTGGTTGCAAAGCTAGGGCAACATGGAGTCGATAGGATTGCGTTTGTCAAGCGTTACACATACAATTCCAACCACTACTACACGGAGTACGTCAACGGCAGCTGGACGCCTGGCGGCAACCTCTGCATCCTCGATCTCAAATCTGGCAGCGTCCGGGAAATTGCTCCGGAATTGAAAGGCGGCGTGTTTGAGCGCTTTGACGTGTCGTTCGACGCGAAGCGCATGGTCTTCGCGTGGAAGGCCGGTCCGAACCAGGGCTACCGCATCTATGAAGTCAATGCCGACGGCACGGCCCTTCATCAACTGACGTTCCCACCTACCGACGAGGAGGAACTTGTGAGAAAATATCGCGTGACCACAGAATATCACCACGGCACCGATGACATGCAACCATGCTATCTGCCCGATGGCGGGATCGTCTTCATATCCACCCGTTGCCAGTATGGAATCCTGTGTGACCCTCCGGACAATTTTACGACCACCGTGCTCTATCGAATGGACGCTGACGGCAAGAACATGCGCAAACTGAGCAACAGCTCGGTCAGTGAGGCATCCCCGGTGATGCTACCCGACGGGCGAGTCATGTACACCCGCTGGGAATACGTGGACAAAGGAGCCGTGAGCGTCAAAGGCCTGTGGGCCATGAAACCGGACGGTACTGCCTCATCGGAGATCTATGGCAACGATATTGCCCTGCCGCCCACATTCATTTATAGCCGAGCCATTCCCGACGCCCCGGACAAGTATGTGATGCTCGGCACGCCACATTGCGTCCAAAATGCCATGGGAACCGTGATCCGCCTCGATCTGACGAAAAACATCCGCACCCGGGAACCCATGACATATATGACACCTGATGTCGATGTCACCGAGGAGACAAGTTACACGTTCACAAACTCCAAGGGTGAACGATATCGCAACGATGGAACCAAAGGACGCCTGTTCAAAGACCCCTATCCCCTCTCGGATAAGCTCTTTATGGTGGCTCACAAACCTGCCGGAGCTCCTTGGGCCGATCCCAAAGCTTACGGACTCTATCTGCTAAATGAGTCAGGGGACGTCGAACCTATTTTCTCAGACCCGGGAATTTCGTGCTGGCTCCCCTACCCGCTTAAGCAGCGCCCGACCCCACCAAAGCTCTCATCATCGCGCAACGCCATCCTTGCCAAGGCAAACCAAGCCGCTTGCATGGTGTCCGATGTCTATTGTGGCTTGGAAGATGTGCCGCGTGGATCGATCAAATACATCCGGATCCTTGAGCAGATTCCACGGCCTTGGGCGACGCGCCGCAACTGGGGCGGAGATGAATATGACCAGCAATATGCCTGCATCACAAAAGATACCCACCTCGGCCTGAAAGTCCAACGAGGCGTGGTGCCGGTTGAAGACGACGGCTCCGCCAACTTTGTGGTTCCTGCCGAAGCCAATATCTTCTTCCAGGTGCTCGATGAGAACTATATGGCGCTGCAGACCGAACGTACATTTGTGAATTATATGCCTGGTGAGGTTAGAAGCTGTGTGGGCTGTCATGAAACACCCTCCGGCGTGACCCGCTACGACGGCTCTGCTCTAGTAAAAAAGGCGTTTGTCAGGCAGCCATCCATCCCCGGCCCACAGCCGGGCGAGAAGGCTGCATGCCGCCCCTTGGACTATGCTCACGACGTCCAACCGGTCTGGGACAGTCACTGCCTGAAATGCCACAGCGGTGCTGAACCCAAGGGCAAACTCAACCTGAGCGGAGACCTGACTGATTTATTTAATGTGTCCTATACGAGCCTGGTAAGCAACCGGGAGAATGGAGTACTGGGACCGATCATTGGTGAGAATCACCCCAAGACCGGCAATGTTGCCTACTTACCTGCCAAGTCGCTCGGTTCACATGCCAGCGTCCTGGTGGCGATGCTCAGCAAGGGCAAGGTAAAACTAGCGGATCCCGGAAAAGCGCAGCGTGCCGCCAAGCTGGCAGACGTGCATAAAGACATCAAACTCACACCCGAGGAGTTTTTGAAAGTGACGAATTGGGTGGACACGAACGGTCAATATTACGGCACTTACTGGGGCCGAAAGAACCTGCAATACAAGGATCACCCGCAGTTTAGGATCTATCCGACGTTCGAGATGGCCACCTCGATGACCTCACCAGTGCCCGGAGACCAGCGCTAGCATCGGCCTGCGGACCACTGGCGGCGAGGCCTGTTTCGATAACGTCGTGGTCCTCCCAATATCCGATGATCAATCGATTTCTCAAACCAAAAACACAACGATGAACAAGACAAGATATTTAGAATCCAAATCTAACCATATAATCGCCCGACTGGTGCTGCTTGTCGGATTGCCAATATGGATCTCATCCCTTCACGCTGCGGCTGATGCCTCCAAGCCGTTCATTCCATACCCTGCGGCGTTGCTGGATGCGGGAGTAACGTTATCCAAGATGGCTGATGGGCAAAGCGAGAGCCTCATCATCGGCAATGGCGATCTCTACGGCATCATATGGGCCAATGATGGCAGCCTCCAACTCAGAATCACCAAAAACGATATCTGGGATGCGCGGGTTGACACATCAAAGGACGGCCCCTTGCCTAAGGTGAACGTCCGCACACGGGCGGTATCCGGCTCGACGGGCGCTCCTCCAAGCTATGCAAATGCCTATCCCCAACCGCTGTGCGCGGCGACGATCCGCATTGCCGGAACCTCGCCGGTGGCCCAAGGTGTTCTGGACTTGCAGCATGCGGTTGCCACCCTCACTGCCGGCAATGGAGACAAAACTGCGGTCCGAGTATTGGCCGAGCGAAATGTATTTCTGATAGATACCAAAGAGGTGGTTAGCATCAAGGTCGGGCATGGCGGGCAGGTTGGAACGACCGACGGGGTCAACTGGGAGAAAGTCGTACTGCCGGCCGACATCGATTACAAGGGGATGGAATACTGTGTGGCAGTGGCCGGGACGCCCAACACAAAGGTCGTCGCTTTGGTCACATCATTTGATATCACCACTGGGAGTGTGCTCGATGCCGCCATTGCGCTGGCGAAGAAAACCGCGACTGATCTCGAACGCTCACCGGGACAATTGATTGCCGGTCATGAGAATGCCTGGCGCGATTATTGGGCCCACAGCGGCGTGGAGCTGGCCGACCGCGACCTGCAACATTGGTGGTACCGAATGATGTATTTCGCCAGGACTGTTTGCCAACCTGGTGGCAAATTCCCTCCAGCGTTGATGCCTCCGTTGGCAACTGACGAGACGCCATGGCACGCGGATTTTCATTTCAACTACAATTCATGGCAGCCGTTCTGGTCGGTTATCTCCGCCAATCAACCAGCCCTCGCCGACCCTTGGATTGCATATGTAAACCGATTGTTGCCACGGGCCCAATGGCAGGCCAAGGAGGTTTTTGATTGTGAGGGAGTTTACTACTCAATCAGTCAGTTTCTGCATGAACCCGATCCCGCCGCCTGCAAGAGCGTGAACAAGCGCTCATTGGTGATGAGTCCATGGGGAATGACCATCGGCATGGTCGGAATGACGGCGCAGAATCTCTGGCACAAACACCTGTGTGATCCAAACAAGGCCTATCTTGAGACCTATATCTATCCGTCACTTCGAGAGGCGGCGAGGTTCTATCTTTCGTTCATGAAACAGTGCGGAAAGGATGCCTCAGGAAAGGTTTTGCTCGGGCCGTCATACAGCCCCGAGCATGGCAGCTTGGGTATCAATAACTGTCCATTCGATATCGCCTATGTGCATTACACCTTTGCGGCATTTGCCAAGGCATCCAGTGAACTCGGCAAAGACAAGGCACTGGCAGACGAGTGCCTGGCCATGAAGGACCTGCTTGCGGACTATCCGGTGGCGATGGACGCCAACGGCAAACCTGTGGTGGTGGATTGGGCTGGCTGCAAATACAAGGAGGTTGATTTGCACAATCTAACTGTTCCGGCATCACCGGTTTTTCCTGCGGATCAAGTGACTTGGTTTTCACCGGAACCGGTCAAGGAACTGTTTCGCCACACCATCAAGGATACAACATTCAATGGGAATAATTCCCATGTCATGTTCAATATTGCCAAGGCCCGGCTGTCAATGCCGGAGGCGGTTCTGGATACCAAGACATGGTTCAAAAGCCGGGAACTGCCCAATGGCCTGTTTGTCTGGCAAGGGCATGGACACGGCACGTTCATGCCGGAGAGCATCGGCGTGGCGGCCATTGTTACTGAATTTCTGATGCAAAGCGTCGGCGATATCATTCGGATCTTCCCCTGCTGGCCGAAAGAGCAGGACGCTAAATTCACCGACCTGCGAGCACAGGGCGGGTTCCTGGTATCAGCTGTGCAGAAGGACGGCAAGGTGACGGAACTCAAGATCACCTCGACAGTTGGTGGAAACCTGCGACTGTTAAGCCCGTGGACGGGCAAGATCGTTGCGCGTTCGACGCATCCAGGACTGACGCTGGAGTTCACCGGAAAGGATGAATGAGCCAAGCAAACCCTCCTTGTTCTCCCGAACCACCATCCTTCATCAGTCGCGCCCGACCGTCCTCCATTGGCCAGATCGCGGGTTTGCTTTGATCATCACTCTTGCGCTGATAGTCCTGTTGATGTTGTTAGTGGTTGGATTGCTAACGATTTCAAGCGTTTCGCTGCGTGAAGTTTCGCATGGCGAGGCGATGGCGGCTGCCCGGGCCAACGCCCGGATGTCGCTGATACCATCAACGGCGTCGCCAACTCCAACTACAACTCGGTGATGGACGGCAGCACCAACAACACGCCCTCACTTGCCGGGTCCGGCTCCCTGAGTGATCAGATCAATGAACCCTTCACTCTCAAACCAGGCGAAACCCGCCTCTTCAGCCCCACCACCACCAGCCCGGTACCCGCCGGCTCGTCCATCCCGCTCGCCGTCGGCTATCGGAACGGCGGGGGCAATTTCTTTCAGGTGAAGGATCATGCCGCCAACAAGACATTTGGCCGCCGGATCGAACTCATCTCGTTGCGCTGGCTCACGGCAAGCGAAGTCTAAGAAAATGACAGAAGACAAATATGTGAAACATCCGAAATATCACACCGGTAATATCCCCGGCAAGTGCCCACACTTCCAGCAATAGCATCATTCAACTCCCACGAATATGACCGAATCCAACAATAAATTGTCAGAAACGCCGTTGAGCCGGCGTCAGTTTCTAACACGCAGTCTTGCCGCCAGCAGTGCCTTTGCTATTCCAACCTTCATTCCGGCCTCAGCGTTGGGACGCGGCGGCGCGGTGGCGCCCAGCGAGCGGATCGTGATGGGGGCCATCGGCTTGGGCGGCCGTGGGTCCGGCGACCTGAGTTGGATGCTAGGTGAGTCGGACGTGCAGTTTGTGGCCGTCTGTGACGTGCGCAAAGGCAACCGCGATGCTGCCAAGAATGCTGTGGACGGCAAATATGGCAACAAGGATTGTGCTGCCTACATCGATATGCGCCAACTCCTGAGCGAGCGGACCGACGTGGATGCCGTCCTGATAGCCACTGGCGACCGCTGGCATGCCCCGGCATCGATTCTCGCCATGGAGGCAGGCAAAGATGTCTATTGTGAGAAACCAGCCTGCCTAACGATGGCACAGGGAAAAATGGTTGTGGAAACCGCACGGCGCTATAACCGGGTCTATCAAACCGGTGCCCAGCGGCTCAGCGAACCCAACCATGTGTTCGCTATCGAAATGGCTCGCACCGGTCGCCTAGGCAAAATTCATACAGCGTACGCCGACATCCGTTGGCGCGACGGCATGCTTCGCAATT
Organism: Akkermansiaceae bacterium; assembly: GCA_903827375.1. Classification (GTDB taxonomy): domain Bacteria; phylum Verrucomicrobiota; class Verrucomicrobiia; order Verrucomicrobiales; family Akkermansiaceae; genus Luteolibacter. The sequence goes on along the minus strand of CAIKHZ010000249.1, from coordinate 18,289 downwards.
GGTTGCCAGCAGAACCGGAACCACCCAAGGAGGAACTGGACTGGGACGCTTGGCTCGGCTCCTGCCCATGGCGGCCATACAACAGCGCTTATGTGAATGGCGGTGGCTGGTACCACTATTATGATTTGGCTACCGACGTCGCGATGTGGGGTGCCCACACGGTTGCCCAAGCCCTGGCAGGACTCGATATGACTGCCGTGTCCCACATCGATCTGGAGTACGAGGGGCCCGATGTCTCAATGAACACGCGCTTGTCCAACGGGGTGAAATTGGTTCTGTTCCGCAGCGGTGGCTCGGTTTCTGACCAGTGCAACTTGTGGCATGGCTCGTGTGGCGAGCGCTTCGATGGTCCAGATGGATGGGTGGCGGCCGCCGACGGTTACACAGCACCCGATGTCTCGTCACCCGCACTGTTGCGTGAATTCAAAAAAGTGCTGGCAGACTACACGAGCCGCACCCAACGACCGTTGCACCACGTGCGCGATTTCCTGAATTGCATCCGCTCTCGCCGTCCCACCGTGGCGAATCCTGACGTCATGTATCGGTCCATGTGTATCTGCCTTGCTGCCGATATCTGCGAGCAATTGAAACGAAGCCTCAAGTTCGACCTACAAAAGGCTGAGTTTGTCAATGACGCCGAGGCCAACCGCCTCCGCTCCCGGGCGATGCGCGCCCCATGGCAGGTGTGATGCGGCATTCCCTAACGACCGAATATCCCCCTCTCGTGATCGAATGAAACTGCTATTGCTGCTTCCACTGTTCCTAACTGTCAGCAACGGCATGTGTGAGACATTGGCCTCCGAAGAGGACCCCGTTGCGAAGCGAAGTCTTCTGGAGGCCCACCGGGGGAAATTGCAACGCATCATCTTCACCAAACATTTTGACATGGGCGGCTCACACTACGCATACACGGATGCGGTGAGCGACGAGGACACACTTAACCCTAACGGCGTGGTGAAGGAATTCAATTACACGCCTGGGTCCAGTCTGTGCTTGTTGGAAACGGGTGAGCATTACGAGTTCAAGGAAACGACACTGATCCAGGACAAAGAAGGCGTCTTCCGTGACCCGGACGTCTCGTATGATGGAAAGCGGATCCTCTTTGCATGGAAGAAATCGGCACGAGGCGATGACTATCATTTATACGAGATGGACTTCGCAACGCGCGACGTCCGCCAACTTACCTCTGGTCAGGGCGTCGCTGATTACGAGGGCATCTATCTGCCCGACGGCAATATCATGTTCAGTTCCACACGTTGCTTTCAAAACGTCGATTGCTGGCACGTGAGTGTGAGCAACATGTATTTGATGAACAAAGATGGGAAATATATGCGGCGGATTGGATTTGACCAGGTCAATACCAACTATGCCCAGGTTCATCCGGAGAGCGGCTTGGTGACCTACACTCGCTGGGAGTACAATGACCGCGGCCAGATCTATCCACAACCCCTGTTTCAGATGTGCCCGAACGGCACGCATCAGACTGAGTATTACGGCAATAATTCGTATTTCCCCACAAGCATTCTGCACGCCCGGGGGATTCCGGGGACGAGAAAAGTGCTGGCGATTCTTTCCGGCCATCATACCCAGCAACGCGGAAAATTGGCCATCATTGACCCGTCGATGGGCCGGCAGGAAACCAGCGGTGTGACGCTGGTGGCTCCGGTCAAGAAATTGGAAGGCATCATCAAGATTGACGCCTACGGGCAGGACGGGGACCAATGGCAGTACCCATATCCTTTGGATGAGCAAAACTATCTGGTAAGCTTCCGGCCGGATGGTCAGCAACGGTTTGGAATCTACTTCATGAACAGCAAGGGTGAGCGGGTACTGATGGCGGCAGACCCGGTTATCTCTTGCAACCAGCCAGTCCCCTTGGCCCCGCGCCCGATTCCCCCGCAACAGCCCGACTCCTTGGACTGGCGGAAGACCACCAGTGCCTACACTCTGCAGGATATCTATCACGGGCCGGGCCTGCAAGGCATCAAGCGTGGCACGGTGAAGAAGATCCGGGTTGTGGCATTGGAGTTCATGGCCACGGACATAGGGCGAAAACATGGTCCCTCCACCATCAGTGACCTGGCCGCATGGGATGTGAAGCGCGTCCTGGGAGAAACTCCCGTCTTCGAAGACGGCTCCGCCGCCTTCGAGGTTCCGGCCCGCACACCGGTGTACTTCCAGGCGATCGATGCTAACGGCCACGTCGTCCAAACCATGCGCTCCTGGTCAACCCTCATGCCGGGCGAAATCTTCAGCTGCACGGGCTGCCATGAAAACAAGAATGAAGCCGTCAATAGCACGCCACCAGCCATGGCTCTAGCGGCTGGCATCAAGCCACTGGAGCCATTTTATGACATATCAGGCAAGGGCTTTAGCTTCCCACAGATGATCCAGCCGATCTTCGATGCCAAGTGTGTAAAGTGCCATCAGGGAGGGGACACCAAGCCACCCGACCTGCGGACCACCCCTGTATGGGACGGGGAGGCACGCAAATTTTGGAACCAAGCGTACCATGTGCTAATCTCCACCGACAGGCCGGCACCTCCGGCCAATGATACGAACCAGGTGCTGGGAGTCATCTCGGAGAAATCCCGATATCTGAATTGGATAGGACGGTGGTCCGTGCCGGAGATGATTCCGCCGTATTCACATGGTTCGTCGCTCAGTCCATTGGTCAACTTGCTTGAAAAGGGCCATGAGAAAGTCCGGATGACGCGGGAAGAAATGGACAAAATCTCCTGCTGGATCGATCTGGCGCTGCCGCATTCCGGAAAATGGACCGAAGGCATGACACCTGAAGATGAGGAGATATACAATCGAGTTTACAAGAGACGGGTGGACATGGAAAAGGAGGATGCTTCTAACATCCAGGATTATGTCAAGGAGATGACAAGAACCACCACGCGTAAGTGAAAGTTTGGATATAATATTTCCACCCGGCGTTTAAGGAATGGCGAGGGCGTAGAGGGTTTCGTCGGTTGCGACGTAAATGACGCCATTGGCGGCGGCCATGGGCGCTGAGATGGGAGCGTCTAGAGTGGTTTCGCACAGGAGCTTCTTGTCCCGGCTGGCGGCAAATATATAGAAGTTACCACGGCGGGTGCCGACGTAAAGCTTGCCGTCGGCGACCATCGGGCTGGACCAGATTTCGCCTGTTAGGTGGTGGGACCAGAGTTCTTTGCCGGTAGCGGTTTCCACACAGTTGATGGTTTTGTTACCGGAATCGGCCACAAACGTCAGGGTTCCGTCCACAGCAGGCGGCGTGATACTCTGCTTGAGCGGATAGGACCAAAGCGTGGCAGTGGAGGTTATGTCACCGGTTTGCCCGGCATCGACACACTTGAGCCACGCCTGGTATTTGCCCCACCAAACGTCGCCACCAGCAGTCAGGTAAACGCGATCACCCACAAATACCGGCGGGGCAACAATGGTGGAAGGAGATATCTCGCGGTTGCCACTGTAGGTATGAACCTCTTTTTTGGGGGCACCCGGATCCGGGTCGTATTTCCAAATGCGCTTCAGAGTGGCGACGGTGCCGGGAGATGGCATCTCGGTAAGGGGTTCGAAGGCGTAGAGGACGCCATCCCCCCCGCCGAAGCAGACCATGCGCCGCCCGTTAGCAGTGCCCAGCGACGGAATTGAATAGGTGTTATGAAAAATGCTCGGGCCGATGTGCTCGTTATCCTTGGCGACAAGACGACCGGTCTTCTTGTCGAGAACAATCAGACTCGGAGCATCCGGCCTGCGAATGACTTTGTGAGTGTTGTCCACCCCATTGTTCGAATTGATGTAGAGAAAGTCACCATCCAGTAGCGGGCTGCCATAAGCGGCATCATGCGGCCAAATGCCGGCTTCACTTCGCAGGTCGGTCACCCACAAGATATCCGCGTCGGTCGGCCCGACGGGAATGAGTTCCGCGCCTTTGGGTGTCTGGTGGCTGGCTTCATCGGTGAATGGCCCGTCGTTGCCGTTCGCCATGCCGTTGACGTCGAGGCAGAGGACCTCTGCGCGGTTGTTAAGAAGATAGACGCGCTCGCCCTCAACGATTGCCGGCGAGGTGATCCCAACCCTTGGCCAATCCAGATAGGGATCACCAACGATCTTGGGAACGACGAGTTGCCACAGGAGCTTGCCGGATTTTTCATCGAGACAGAGGAAGATGCCGCGGTCGCCGGTGTGCCTCGGGTCACGCGGCGAATCATTGTTTGTGCCGACGAAGATCCGTCCGCCTGCGATGACGGGCGTGGAGTAGCTTTGTGAGCCGAGGCTAACGGTCCACTTGATGCCCTGTTTGGTGGTTGGGTTAAGCGTGTCGGGCAAATGGACCTCGCAACTAACAGGGTTACGGGTGAAGCGCTCGCCGGGCTGCGGCGAATCTGCCGCAGTTGCCGACGCGCCGACGACCAGCCAAGTGGCTGTGACAAGAGTGCTGAGGACTGAGACACTGGAAAGTTGCCGGATCATGCTATGGGTTTAGGTTTGAATTGCCTGCTTCTCGGAAGCTCCAACCGATGACGCGACCGGTGCGACCGCTTTCACGGCCGGAGTGTATCGCGCAATTTCCGAGCTGCAAATCAATAATTCGCCCCCAATTTTTGATAGCAGAGGACCATTCGATGTCATGGACCACTGGCCGTGCAGCGCGGAATTTGCCGGTGTTCAACCCACCATCTGGCTACTGCATCAGGTGAAAGGGTGGCCGCTGATAGCGAGTAAGAACCTATTCCCGAACATCACTCATTGCTAATCCGAATGAATCATCTCATCCCCCGCCGCTTGACTGCTTGTCTGTTAGCCGCACTCGCGGTTCTCTCATCCGCCGCCGCCGCGGGTCTGACGCACTTGCGCTGCGAGTACCGTGACAACCCGATCGGCATCGACGTGATGAAGCCGCGATTGTCATGGATGATCGATGATAAGGAACAAAAAACAGAAACCGGGATGGCCCGGGGGCTGCGACAGATCGCCTATCAGGTACTGGTGGCCTCGACATCGGAGCATCTCGCCGACGGCCAAGGCGACCTATGGGACAGCGGCAAGGTGGCATGCGACCAGAGCATCCAAGTTGAGTATGCCGGGATAATGCTAGACTCACTGATGCACTGTCATTGGAAAGTGCGGGTATGGCTGAACGATGGCAAAACAACGGAGTGGAGTGCTGTGGCCAGCTGGTCGATGGGATTGCTCAAAGCGCAGGACTGGGAGGCAAAGTGGATCGGGTTGGACATGAAGGATGCCAGTGTGGATCGACAGGACGCGGAGAAGCGGCGGTTGCCGGCTCGCTATCTGCGCCGGGAGTTTATCGCCGGGAAGAACATCAGGCGCGCCATGGCTTATGTCTGCGGCTTGGGCTGCTTCGACCTCCACATCAACGGTTCCAAGATCGGCGATCACATCATGGATCCGGTGTTGACGGAATACAACAAGCGGGCAAGTTATGTGGCATTTGACGTCACCCAGAACGTCCGGTTGGGTAGCAACGCGGTGGGCGTTATTCTTGGCAATGGCCGGCTTTTTGCGCCACGCCTCAAGAATCCGGCACCCTATCTGGATTATGGAGCGCCCAGGCTCCTCGTCCAAATCGAAGTCGAGTATGAGGATGGTGGCCATGCCAGATGGGTCAGCGATGGGGGGTGGCGAGCCACCGCAGATGGTCCGATTACAGCCAACAATGAATATGACGGCGAGGAATATGATGCCAGAAAGGAAATGCCGGGCTGGGATACGGCTGGCTTTGATGAATCAAAGTGGCGCGAAGCGAGCCTTGTGGACGGGCCGAAAGGCCAGCTTGTGGCACAGGTGATGGAACCTAACAGGGTTGTGGATATTCTCAAGCCGGTATTGGTAGCGGAGCCGACGCCCGGTGTGTGGATCGTTGACTTTGGACAGGCATTTTACGGGCAAGTTCGCATCAAAGTTAGAGGTCAGGCGGGGACGACGATCAAGATGACTGCGGCCTACAGTCTGAAAGCGGATGGGACCTTGAAGACGGTGGACAACCGCAATGCTAACTGCACCGATGTTTACATTCTCAAGGGGCTGGACGAGGAGACGTGGTGTCCGGTGCTTAAAGGCCAGGGGTTGCGGCGCATCCAGATCAGCGGTTGGCCGGGCACGCCGACGGCCGGTCAGTTCGAAGGACTGGTGGTCAGCACGGATGTTGCCCATGCTGGAGAATTCGCCTGTTCCAATCCGCTCATCAGCAAGATTCACCGGAACATTATCTGGGGTGCCCGCATGTACAAGCGGCATGGTGTCCCGCTGGATCCGGATCGGGATGAGCGGCAAGGCTGGCTCGGTGATCCGGCGAAGGATGCCGAAAGCGATGCCTTCAATTTCAACGTTGCCGGATTTTATTCAAAATGGTTAGGTGATATCAGGCTGGACCAACGGGGTGATGGCAGCATTGGGGACATATCTCCGAATTTTTGGGATTGGGGCAACGGTGTGTTGTGGCCGAGCGTGATCACGATCCTCCCCGAATGGTTGTACGATTTTTATGGGGACCGCCGGGTGCTGGAGGCGAACTACGAGCCGATCAAGAAGTGGATGATATTTCATCAGCAGCGACTGGAGCCGGATTTCACCGTGAGCCAGGATAGCTACGGGGATTGGTGTGACGCCTCAACGATGGACCAAGGAGGCAAGGCGATGGGCAATACCGCCATGCCACTGCTCTCCACCGCCTACTTTTTCAATAACTGTCGGATCGCAGCGCGACTGGCTCAGTTGCTGGACAAGCCGGATGATGTAAAGTGGTTTGATGCGCTCGGCGATAAGGTCAAGGATGGCTTTAACAGGAAATTCCTGGATGCTGCAACTGGCACTTATGCGGGTGACACCCAGTGTGGTTATGTGCTGGCACTGAAGTTCGGGCTCGTGCCACCGCAATTGCATGATGCTGTGGTGGCTCGCCTGATCGACAACATCCTAGTGAAGAACCAAGGGCATTTGACGGTTGGCTTGATCGGCATGCAGTGGCTGATGCAGACGCTCACGGACGTGGGACGGCCTGATGTGGGGTTTACCATTGCGACCCAGACGACGAGGCCGAGCTGGGGGTACATGATAGGCAAAGGAGCCACCACCATCTGGGAGCGTTGGGATTGCGATACCCAGGGCGGTGGAATGAACAGCGAAGCCTTGCTGATCCTTTCAGGAAACCTCGACGCCTGGTTCTATCAGACGCTGGCCGGTATCAACTATGTTCCGGACGCACCCGGCTTCAAGCACATCATCATCCACCCCCGGCCGCTCGGCGATCTCACTTGGGTGAAGGCCCATCATGATAGTCTGTTTGGCCGAATCACCAGCGAGTGGAAACGTGATGGCAACAAGTTTACCATGGATATCACCATCCCCGCCAACACCACCGCCACCGTGCATGTCCCGTCCAAGGATCAAGGCGGAGTGAGCGAGTCCGAGCGCCCAGCAGCCAATGCCACAGGCGTGATATTCCTGCGCATGGAGAACGGGACGGCCGTCTATACCGTGGGTTCAGGAACCTATCAGTTCCAGTCCACTTTACCAGATATGTAGTTAGATTCAAGATCCAAATCGTCAAGACGCCAAAACGCCAAGGCGAGCTGGAGGAGAAAGCGAGGGCTTAGGCTTCCGACTCGAAGCCTCTCACATGGCTACCAGCTAACAGAATCAGCCGGATGCCGATTGAGAAAACCCGGAAAGGTGCCACCCTCATTTTCCGGGATCAATTGCCAATTCACATGACCCACGAGTGGCAAATCGTCGGATCGGACATCAGGATGTCCTAACGCTCGTTTTCCAACCGGCCCAGCAGGCGCAGCAAGCCGTCGAGGATGGTTAGAGGATGAGGTGGGCAACCGGGGATGTAGAGATCGACGGGCACCACGGCGGCTGCACCGTCGAGCACCTGGGGATGACCGGTGAACGGGCCTCCGGCGATCGCACAGGCCCCCACAGCAATGACAATCTTCGGTTCTGGCACGGCATCGTAGGTCTTTTTCAGGGCCAGCTCCATGGCTTTGCTAACAGGCCCGGTGATGAGCAGACCGTCGGCATGGCGGGGCGAGGCGACGAATTGGATCCCGAAGCGGCCGAGGTCCCAACCGATGGTGCCGAGCACGTTGGTATCGGCCTCGCAGGCGTTGCAGCCGCCGGCGCTGACTTGGCGCAGGCGCAGCGAGCGGCCGAAGAGTTTGCGGAGTTTCGCGTCCAAGGCATCGGCGAGACGCACTTGCTCCTGGCCCGGCGCACCGAGAAGCAAATCCTCGCGGCGGCGCACCGCCATCCGGTGATCACCCGTCTGCGTGATCGCCTGCTGCGGACATCCTTCCACGCATGCCGCGCAAAATACACAGGAGCCCATGTCCAACACCACCGCTTGGCCTAACTCACGGCTGATCGCACGGGTTGGGCAGAGCGGCACACACACCCGGCAGGCATCCGGACATTTCGAGGAGTCCACTCGCAGCGCCCCCCCGTGGCGGCCGGGCAGCGCCGGGGCCGGACCTCGCGGATAGGCCATGGTCTCACAGCCGCGCTTGAGGCGGTGGAGGAGGGTGTCGTGGATGAACATTGCTGAAACTCCGGTTAGATTACTTGAAAAGGTCAAAGATGCTGTCTTGTGTCTGATTCGAAGCTTCGTTAGAGGTCAAACCCGCAGTAGGACAAATTGAAGCTCTTGTTGCAGATGGGAAAATCCGAGATGGCAGTGCCGCGCAAGGCGAGCGCAAGGCCGCTCCAGTTGTGGAACGACGGGTCGGTGATCTTGTAACGGCGGAAACGCCCGGCATTGTCAGTTAGGGCGACGTGGCACACTTCACCGCGCCAGCCTTCGACAAGGGCCACTGCCAGTGTATCGGGCTCGGGATCCGCGAGATCATCGCGCAATTCGCCCTCCGGCGGGCAGATGAGTTGGCCAGCGAGAAACTCGCCGGAGCGCTGGATTTCCAACGAGCGCACCCTGGCCCGGGCAAATACATCCCCCCCCGGCCAGACCGTCACCGGCGATTGGGCAAAGCGGTGCCAACCGGCCGGATGATCGTAGCGCACGTCGCGCACCAAGCCGCAGGCCCGCGCCGCCGGCCCGACCAAGCCGATCTCAGCGGCCTGCGCAGCAAACACCCTGCCCACCCCCTCAAACCGGGAGCGCACCGAAGAGCTGTCCCACAGCCAGGCGATGGCCTGCGCCGTGTCGGTTAGGGCGGGCAGCAGTTTTTCTAACATCTCTTCGGCGCGGGCGGGCTCCAGATCGTGGCGACTGCCGCCGGGGCGAATCAGCCCGCGGCCGAAACGGTTACCACACAGCAGAGCCGTTAGATTAAGAAAATCGCCGCGAAGTTTTCCGCAGGTGGAGGACGTCGGCAGAAATGCCACGTCGTTGGCGAGAGCGCCGAGGTCGCCGGTGTGATTGGCGAGGCGTTCGAGTTCGAGGGCTATGGCACGCAGCCACTGGGCCCGCAACGGTGCCTCGCTGCCGGCAAGAGCTTCCAACAAGGTCACGTAGGCCGTGGCATGAGCGATGCTGGAATCCCCGGCGACGGTTTCCATTTGCATCAAGGTCGTTCGGTAGGGCCCCCCACCAAGCGCCTCCTCGATGCCCCGGTGCTGATAGCCCAAGGCGATTTCCAGATGCAACACCTCCTCCCCGGCGCATTGAAAACGGAAATGCCCCGGCTCGATGATGCCCGCATGCACCGGGCCGACGGCCACCTCGTGGATTTCCCCACCTGCCACCCGGAAGAATTCACCGTTGGCTGGCGCATTGCCGGCAGTGCGCCGCACCGGCTTGAGCCACGGATGGCCCACGGGTGTTAGACCGTGCTGTTCCCACACCTCGCGCTCAAACAAATGCGCCTGCGGGTGGTTCGGTGTCAGCGACGGAAAACTCCCGACCATAGGCGTGCTGCGACCGACAGCCAGGGTGCTGTCGGCATCGAACGCCAACACCGCCACCAGTTGCGTGGCCTCCCCCTCGGCCACCCCAAACAGCGAGCAGAGCCGTGCTCCGCGACCCAACTCAGTGCTGCATGCCCGGATGAAATCCGCCACCGGCCACGCCGGCACCTCCGCCCACGGCAGACTGCCGGAATTCGCTAACAAGGCAAACGGAGTCGATGCGCTCATGGCGTTGAAAAAAGTTGGGCGACCGCCGCTGCCCAAGCGTCAGTGATGATGTGCGGCGTAAACAAGCCCAGCCACAAGGATAGAACCAGCAAAAAAAACGGGGGTGCGATCACCCCCACGGTTTCCACGAAGCGCTTGCTGCCCGCTTTGGCGGCATGGTTCGGGCGGCCATCGACGATTCCGAAGACCACCCGGGTAATTCCGAAAAATGCCAGCAACAGGCAGCTGAGAAACATCGCGGTTGCCACCCAGTGCCCGGTTTCCAGCGCCGCCCGCAACACCTTGATCTCACTGAAAAATGGCCCGAACGGAGGACACGCCGTCACCGCAAACATGCCAGTCACAAAAATCGCCGCCGAGCGCGGCGTCAGCACACTCATCCCCCGAACCGCATCCATCGAGGGCGAGCCAGCCGCACGCCGGATGTTGCCGGCACTCAGGAAAAGCGAACCTTTGGTTAGACCATTGCTCCACACGTGAAACAGCGCCGCCGCCACCCCGGCCCGCCCCAGCGACGCGCCAAGCGTGAGAATGCCCATGTGCTCGACGCTCGAGTACGCCAGCATCCTCTTGTAATCCCGCGTGCCTAGCAGAAATAACGCCGCCACCAGCATCGAAAACAAGCCGATGGCCATCAGCGTGTGATCGGCCACCGCGCCAGAGCCCGCAGCTCCAACCACCGCCCGCACCCGCAGCAGCGCGGTGAATGCCACCGAGGTGACGCCTCCTGCCAAGATGGCACCGACGATGGCAGGTGCCTCTCCGTAGGCATCCGGCTTCCAGGTGTGCATCGGTGCCAGCCCCATCTTGGTGCCGTAACCGACTAACAACAACACCCAAGCGATGAGCACCCACGGCCGTGAGAGTCCGCCGCCTTGGGCCATGAGTGCCACAAACGTCAGTTGTCCATCGCCGCCCCCGTAGAGCGAGGCATAGCCGAGGCACAAGGATCCCAGCAATGAAAGAGCAATGCCGGTGCCGCCAACCAACAGGTATTTCCAAGTGGCCTCAAACGCACGCGGCGTGCCGTTGAAGTGCAGCAGCGGCACGGCTGCCAGCGTCACCGCTTCAGTGAAAATCCATAATAGCCCGAGATGTCGCGCCTGATGGCCCGCACTCAGCAGCCCGAGCACCGCCAGCAGCGCCGCAACAAACGTCCGGTTTGGCCGCTCGCTGCGAATCCGCAAATACGTCACCCCATAACAGGCGCAAACCAAAAATAACAGCGACACAACCGGCAATACCGCCCGCGCCAGAGGATCAAACCCCAGCCAAGCCCCAGCCTCCACCACCGGCGGATTAAAAAATAACCACCACGCCAGCACAAAGTGAATCAGCCCGGCACCCGGCAACAACCACGGCCGTGTGCGGGAGTCCGGCCACGCCGCTGCCAGCGCAGCCGCCACCAAAGGCACCAAAATGAGTAGCAGCGCGATCATTCGTGTAAGGCGGTAAGTTTGCGGGTATCTAACGAATCAAACGCACGTTGAATGCGGTCCACGATGATGCCGAGAATGAACACTCCGACGGTGAGGTCAAGCAGCACCCCGGCCTCCACCATCAGCGGCATCGCCTGAATCAGCAACAACCCAAAAAGATAGATTCCGTTTTCCAAAATCAGATATCCACAAGCCTGGGAAATCGCCTTGGTCCGGCCTATCAACAATATCAAACCCGTCAGAACCGTGGCCAGTGCCCCTGGTACTAACAACGAATTTGCGTGCTCTGGCAGCAAGGGCAGCATGGGCGTTAGGGCCAGCGCCGCAATGGTGCCGCCAGCACCTAACAAAATCGATGGCACAAAACCGATCAGTGGTTCCAACTCGCGGTCAATCTGGACCGTGCGCATGGCCCGGCGCAACATTCCGGGAATGAACAATCCTTTGCCGCCAATGGTCGCCGCAGCCACTAACAGGACCCGCCAGTCAGGTCGCTCCATCAAGGTGGGCATCACCCCCAAGATGACGCCCTGGGCAGACATTGCCCGGATGAGCAGCGGCAACCGGCTGGTGCCAAGGGCCAACAGGTTGAGTCCCATCGCCAGGCCGATGAGTAAATTCAAGTGTGCGTGATTCATGCCAGCCCGCCTTTCCATGCCACTAACAGAGCGAACAAGCACAGCAGAAACGCCGTGGTCAGCAACAGCGGCACCCGCCGGAATGCAAAACGCGCCAACAGGGACTCAACCAGCCCGACCGCCACGGTCACCCCCAGCACGCCGCAGGCCAGCACCGCACCGGCCGCCAACGGTTTGAGCTGGCTCATCGGCAGCACCGCCTGCACTAACAAAACAGTGAAAAGCAACAATTTCATCGAGGCACCATGGAGGATGGCGGCCAGCGGCGGCCCGCTGTGATCCAGGACCATCGCCTCGTGAATCATGGTGAGTTCCAAATGAGTGTTTGGGTCGTCAAACGGTACCCGGCAATTCTCAGACAGCAATACGATGAACAACCCCGCAGCTAACAGCGCCGCACCCGCCCCCATCGGCGGCCCGAGCATCGTGACCCATGATATGCTGCCACTTTGCACGCTGAGGGTCAGCACCGCGGCTATGAGCGCGGCTTCCGCCAACACCGCATAACTCACCTCTCGCACCGTGCCCATGCCCTCAAACGCCGAACCGGTTTCCATCGCTGCCCACGCCGTGCAAAACCGTCCCAGCGCCAGCAAATAGAGCCACAGCAACGCATCGCCACGAAACGTCAGCCCAGCCCCCAGCGGCCCCAACGGCATCAGCATCGCCGCGCTGAGCAGCGCCACCCACGTCACCGCCGGCAAAATCACAAAGGCCGGTGAGGCCAGCGTGCTCATCACCACCCCCTTTTTCCATAGCCGGGCCAAATCGTAATACAACTGCAGCACAGGCGGTCCCCGCCGCCCGGCCACCCACGCCTTGACTTTGTTGATGATACCCGGCAGCAATGGCGCAAGAAGCAGCCAGCAGTCGAGTCGCAAAATGAGGTCGAGAATCGAATTCATGGCACGTTTTCCAATAAAACCAGGCCCGTCAGTGCGGCGAGCGCCGCAACCACATAAAGGATGTAAACAGATAGATGCCCGTGTTGCAAGCGCCGCACCGCAGTGGACAATTGCATCACACGCTCCGCCAGCGGTTGAATCACCAACTCTAACATCGTTTCGGGCACCCGGTCCAACCGGATCGCCTCAGCCGGAAAATGACCGCGGACGCGCCGCAACATCCGCTGCGGACGCAAGATCCAGCCGAACCAAGCAGCAGCCAAGCCCCCAAACGACCCGCTGGTGTATTGCATCCGTGCGCTGGGAGCCGCGTAGCCACAGTCCCAGGTCGGGCCGCGGCGAAGGTTGTTAGCCCGGACTTTTCGCCACAGCATGGTTCCGGCTGTGGCCATCAACCCGGCCAGCCCGAGCTGCACCCAGCCCAGCGTCACCAGCGGCACCACAACGCTGGCAAAGCACCCCGCGTGCCAGACATCCGCCGCACGTTCGAGAGCCGGCCAGACGAGCACCGGAGCCAACCCCAGCCCGAGACAAATACCCGCCAGCGTCACCATCGGCACGAGCATCCAATTGCCGCACTCATGCGCCTGCGCCGCCGGTTTTGTCCGCGCCGCCCCCAAAAACATCGTCGCCCCGGCCTTGGCAAAAGTCGCCAACGCCAGCGCCCCGGCCATCGCCAAAAAAATCGCTGCGGGCATCGCCGCCAATGCCGATGCCTGCTTGCCAGCCACCGCATCAATCAGTCCCAAGTAGATGAGCCACTCACTGACAAACCCATTGAGCGGCGGCAAACCCGCCACCGCCACCGCACCCAGTGCAAACAGCCCTGCCGTCCACGGCATCCGCTGCCACAACCCACCCAAACGGCTCATCTCCCGCGTGCCGGTGGCGTGCAGCACCGAGCCCGCCCCAAAAAATAGAAGTGCCTTGAATGCCCCGTGGTTCCACACATGCAACAATGCTCCCGCCAGCGCCAAGCGCCCCCACGGCGCGTCGCCATGCCCCCTCGCTAACATCGATGCCCCAACCCCGATCATGATAATCCCAACGTTTTCCACCGAGCAATACGCCAGTAGCCGCTTGAAATCGTTTTGCGCCAGCGCAAATGCGATCCCTAACAATGCGCTCACCGCCCCCAGCCCGATCACCACCCAACCCGCCGCAGCCGGCAACGGCAGCCAACCACTGAAGCGCACAATGCCATATACCCCCATCTTGATCGCCACCCCAGACATCAGCGCCGACACGTGACTCGGAGCGTTGGCGTGCGCCGAAGGTAACCAGATGTGCAGCGGAAATAGACCCGCCTTCATCCCAAAACCTGCCAGCGCCAACCAAAACATCGGGGCCAGGGAGGCATCACCACGCATCGGCCCCAACTCCCAGCCACCGGATTTCGCCGCCAGCAAACCGAAAAATGCAAACAAACACACCGTCCCGGCATGCGACGCCGCCAAATACAACCAACCAGCCGCCCGCACCGCCGGCTTTTCCCCTTCCAGCGTGATGAGGAAATACCCACACACCGCAAAGGCTTCCCACGCGATCAAAAAATGCAACCCATTTGATAGAGTTACCACCAGCAGCATGCTCGCCACCATTCCACTCCACCACGTCCGGCTGCGTGCCGCTGACGCCGGATACTGCCGCTCCGCCCAATACCCCAGCGAGTACACCGCCCCCGCCGCCCCGACCCCCGCCGCCAACACCACAAACAACCCGCTCAACCCGTCCAAGCGAACATGCAGCCCCTCTCCTCCAATCAAAAAGCCTGACCGCCATTCCCACTCATTCCCCGTCACCAACACCACCACCGCCGCTCCCACCGCCGCAGCCGCCCCTGCCAGCGTCAGCCCCAACCAGACGCGCGGCCACCATGGCCCCGCCACAACCGCCAGCCCCAGCAGCAAGACCGCCACCCCTACCACCACCCCTTCATACATCATGCATGCCCCTCCGGTTTTCTGCGATCCGCGGCAGCATCCGCGGCTTCCACCCCAGCCAATATCTCCTCGTCCACAGCCCCGCCATCCAAACTCTCACGCAATACCCCGCTCATGATCAGCCGACTCAGCCGCCCCACCATGTCCAGATGCGCCCGCGGCGAAGGCGCAATAAAAAACCACAATCGGGTCACAGCAACCTCATCGACCTTCGGCTCGCTCAGACTCAACCCGCCCGGCACCAATATCAGCGCCAAAGTCCCCGACTCCCGCCCCAGCGTGATCCGAGTCGCCGGATGCGGCAACGCATGGCCCCCTCCCACCGGCGCGTAAGTCACTCCACCCACCGCCCTCAATCGTTGGCCTAACAACCCTCGAACCGCCTGCGTCACCCCCTGCATCCCACTGGCCACCTGCACAAATATCCCGGTCACATCCGCCGCCGCCACCCCACGAAAAATCCCCCCGTGGCGCAATAACGGCGCCAATCGCAATGACGCACCAAGCGCGGGACTCGCCGCCGCCAAAAATCCCGCTTTGGTGGCCAGTCCGCGGGTCGCAGCCCACTGAGCCACCTGCGCCCGGTCAAACAACAGCACCCGACCCTCAGGCGTATGCGGCAAGCCTTCCTCTCGGATCCAGCCTTCCACAATTCTCTCCGACACTCCAAACGACTCCGCGAGCTGCACGAGATTCAGATACATGGTGCTTTCAAAGGGTTCGCCGATGTGGACCGCTCGCTGGCGAGCGCGCCGGGCCGACTCAGACCACCCGTACATTCACCCTCTCCATCCGCTTGCCCCGACAGGCACGCACCATCCATAGCCCCTCCCTGGCCCAGCACACAAGGGCAATGTGTGACTTTTTCCCACAGGAGTGTCCCGGAATGAATTATTGAAAAAAAATTCCTTGAAAAATTCGTTTGCCAAGTGGGTTTAGATGCTTCACTGTCCCGCCCGTTGGAACAACGGAGCGAGGGTTTGCGTCAAATGACAGAACCTTCCGCAGGGTCCACACCCACCTGTTCCCCTCTTCGGCTCTTCGGCTCTTCGGCTCTCCCCACTGCCGCGTTGCTTTCATCCCTCTCCCCGGCCCGTTGATCTCCGATCACTTCTGCCGGCCTCCGCAATCCCTTCACTTCACAATCCGCAATCATTATCCATGGCCGGTCATAACAAATGGTCAAAGGTCAAACATATCAAGGCTAGAGTCGATGCCATCAAA
Organism: Akkermansiaceae bacterium; assembly: GCA_903827375.1. Taxonomy (GTDB): domain Bacteria; phylum Verrucomicrobiota; class Verrucomicrobiia; order Verrucomicrobiales; family Akkermansiaceae; genus Luteolibacter. The sequence continues at coordinate 2,033 of CAIKHZ010000249.1, read as the reverse complement.
GGCCGCGTCTTCAGCAAGTGCGCCCACGAAATCGCCCTCGCCGCCCGCGCCGGTGGCGCTGATCCGTCCACCAACGCACGCCTCCGCACCGCCATCGATCTCGCCAAAGCCGTCTCCACCCCCCGCGAAAATATCGAGCGCGCCATCAAAAAGGGCAGCGGCGAACTCGGCGGCGACGCCATCCAGGAAGTCACCTACGAAGGCTACGGCCCAGCCGGCATCGCCTTCATCATCGAAATGGCCACCGATAATCTCAACCGCAGCGCCGCTGACCTGCGCTCGATTTTTACCAAAAACGGCGGTGCCATCGCCACCCTCGGCAGCGTTTCCTATCAATTCGACCGCAAAGGCGAAATCCGCCTCCCCGCCGCCAACCTGCCCGCCGACGTGCTCATGGATGCCGCCATCGAAGCCGGTGCCGATGACGTCCAATCCGACCCCGACGAACACCTCGTCCTCACCGCTCCCAACGAACTCGGTAGCGTCGCCAACGCCCTGCGCCTCGCCGGATTCCAACCCTCCTCCGAAAAACTCGTCTCAGTCCCCCAAATCCCAAGCGTCGTCAACGATCTAACTATCGCTCGCCAAGTCATCAAGCTCTTCGACCTGCTCGATGACTACCCTGACACCCTCAACGTCTTCACCAACTTCGAGGTGGCCGACGATTTGCTGGACCGGCTTGAGGCCTGATCCTGCCGCCAGCCAGCACGCCTGATGCAGGAAATCCTCCCTCTCTCTCCCACCCCACTTTCACTCTCTGCGCCAGCAGGCGCACCTTCCAGCCCCAATCCCGGATGACTAACAACGACTCAAAAAAAATCCAAGCGCACTCGCCGGACGCCAACGGCGAAGCCTCGCCGGCTGCACGCAAACGCGTGACTAAAAAGCCCCCCCTCCGCGATCCGAGCCCCCTTCCAAGCGCCTCACCCGAAAATTCCACCAAACCTGCGAGGGCCAAAGCCACACGCAAGCCGTCCGCCACCGTCCCAGCGCCCGCCAGCTCGGGCTTCGACCCTGAGATCTCGCCCCCCGCAGCCGGTCCCAAGCGCAAACCTGCCGCTATTAAAGAGCCTGCCGTTATTGAAAAGCCTGCCGCTATCAAAAAGCCTGCCGCTATCAAGAAGCCTGCCGCTATTAAAAAGCCTGCCGCCAAGCCCACAGCACCTGCCGCCAGCAGCAACGATAACCACCCCGAAGCCGCACCTGCAGCTGCCCCACGCAAGCGCAAGACGCCTGCTCCCGTTGCCCCAGCTGTGCCCCTCAGCCCCGCACCCCCATCAGCGCCAGGCCCCGATGCAACATCCCCCGAGCCATCCGGCGACCCCGCACCCCGGCGCATCGGCCGAGTCCCCGGCGGTGGTGCCATCAAACCCACTAAACCCAACAAACCCGCCAACCCCACTAAGGCATCCACCCCCGCCAGTCAATCGACGTCCGACGCCCCTCCCCTTCAGCTCCAACTCCAACTCTCAGCCCCACCAACTCCTCCCTCCGCTCCGCAAGCTCCCTCCGCTCCGCAAACTCCGCAAACTCCTCAAGCTCCGCAAGCTACTCAAGCTACTCAAGCTCCTCAAGCTCCTCAAGCTCCTCAAGCTCCGCAAGCTACTCAAGCTACTCAAGCTACTCAAGCTACTCAAGCCACTCAAACTCCTCAAACTCCTCAAGCTACTCAAGGTCCCTCCGCCCCCCAAGGTCCCTCCGCTCCGCAAGCTCCTCAGGCACCCCAAGGTCCCCAGGCTGCCACATCTCCTCAAGCCGGCCCCAGACAGCCTCCCCAGCATTCCCAGCATTCCCAGCAACCCACCGGCTCCAATCCCGAAAGCCGCGGCAAACGCCGCCGCGAAAAACGCAAACTCCACCGCAACCAGGGCCACCAAGGAAACCAAGGAAACCAAGGAAACCAAGGAAACCAAGGAAACCAAGGCAACCAGGGCAACCAAGGCAACCAAGGCAACCAAGGCAACCAAGGCAACCAAGGCAACCAAGGCAACCAAGGCAACCAAGGCAACCAAGGCAACCAGGGCAACCAGGGC
>CAIKHZ010000248.1 GCA_903827375.1 Akkermansiaceae bacterium | reverse complement strand
CGCCCAGCCAATGCCATCACCACGTTCGACTTCTTCGGCCACTCCAACCGCTATGCATTCATGCTCGATTATAGCAATGAAATCATGGCCGTTTCCACCGCTTGGCTTCATGAGCGCGACCTTCCCCGTATTCATTCCTCAGTTTTCGCACCCAATGCCATGTGTAAAAGCTGGGGCTGCCACACCGCCGAAAGCATGAGCGCCGCCTGGCGACTCGCCATCGGCATCCCTCTGGAAGGGGCCGTCGGTGCCACCAATTACACGATCGTCGGCCAAGGCCAACTTCCCTCAGTCTCCGGCGTTTGGGCAAGATGAAAAAGACCCTATAATTTACCCCAATGACTCTAACCGAACTTCGCGCCCTTTACGACCTCCCGTTCTTCGCCCTGCTCAGCCAAGCCCATGCGGTGCACCAGGAAAATTTCCCCGACGGCAAAATCCAGCTCTGCACGTTGCTATCTATCAAGACAGGCGGTTGCTCCGAGGACTGCGCTTATTGCGCCCAGTCGGCACGCTATAAGACAGAGCTGGAAAGCCACGTGTTGCTGGAGCGCGAAGAGGTGATGCACCACGCCCGCGCCGCCAAGGACTCCGGCTCCACCCGCTTTTGCATGGGGGCCGCCTGGCGCGGCGTGCGTGGCGGCACCGCTCGTTTCGAGCAGGTCCTCGATATTGTCCGAGACGTTGCCTCCCTCAATATGGAAGTGTGCGTCACCCTCGGCGAACTCGGCCCCGCCGAAGCCCAACAACTCCGCGAGGCCGGCGTCACCGCCTATAATCACAATCTTGACACGTCCCCCGAACACTACCCTAACATCGTCACCTCGCACACCTACGAAGACCGCTTGCGCACCATCCGCAACGTCCAGGACGCCGGCATCGCCGTGTGCTGCGGCGGCATCCTCGGCATCAGTGAGACGATCACCGATAGGCTGCGCCTCTTGGAAATTATCTCTAACTTTAATCCGGCCCCGGAAAGCGTCCCGATCAACTCGCTCATGCCCATGCCCGGCACGCCACTGGCGGAAAATCCCCAGGTCGAGCCCTTGGATCTCGTCCGCATGATCGCTTGTGCCCGCATCGCAGTGCCCGCCGCCAAGGTGCGCCTGTCAGCTGGCCGCACCCGACTCTCCGACGAGACTCAGACGCTGTGTTTCTTCGCCGGTGCCAATTCGATTTTCTACGGCGAAAAACTCCTCACCACTGAAAATCCTGAGGCCGCCAACGATCGTGCCTTGCTCGCCAAACTCGGCCTCCAAACCCTCGAGCCGGATATGGCTCTGGCTCCTCCCGAAACCAATCCCAGTATCCCAGCCAGCCCGGCGGTGTTAAGTGTTAGGTGTTAAGTGTTAGGTGTTAGCAGGAATACCTCAGACCATGCCAAATGCGAAGAAGACTTCGACGAGAGCTCATGCCGAGCGATTGATGAACGTTATTTCTGATCTGAATGTGCATGAGAGGCCCCTAGTCGAGCCAGCTGGTCATTGGCGATTCAGGGTCATCGACGGTCATCGACGGTCATCGACACGCTGCCACATTCCTACAAAGATTCTTGTGCGGCTCCTGAGCTTGACGGCAAT
>CAIKHZ010000247.1 GCA_903827375.1 Akkermansiaceae bacterium | reverse complement strand
CCCCCGAGCAGTTTGAAAAGATCCTGCGGGCGGCACCCGGTTACCTGATTCCCTACCTGGTCTTGCGCGGGTTCTGTGGAATCCGTTCGGCGGAATTATGTCGGCTTGACTGGAGCGCGGTGAACCTTGAACGCCGCAACATCGAGCTTCGCGCCACCCAGGCGAAGACAGCCGCCCGCAGGATCATCCCGATCTGCGACAACCTCGCCGCGTGGCTCACGCCGCTGATTGGCAAAGGCCGGATCATCCCGAAACCTCGCATCCGCTGTGATGCAGCGATCCTCGCCAAGGAAATCGGGGTGGGCTGGCCGAAGAACGCCTTGCGCCATTCATATATCAGCTACCGGGTGGCGCTCACCGGCGACGTGCCGCGCACCGCACTGGAATCCGGCAATTCCCCCGAGATCATCTTTCGCCACTACCATGAGTTGGTAGATCCGGATGCGGCCAAGGCATGGTTCGGCATCATGCCACCCGACGACTGGGCCGAGGTGGTGTCGCGCATGGAGACGCAGGAAGCGGCAGGTTGACGCATGGTGCGCTGTTGAATAGTGTAAACGTCAACACGTTTTCCTGACGACAGGAAATTTCCTTACGTAAGGAAAATTCGGTTCGACCCGAGGTTTGTTTCCGGAAACAAATCCGCCCGTCCGATCCCGGCATGAGGTTTTCGTTCCGAAACGACATTTCACTGGCGAATGTCAGGCCGTCGTGACGCATGGAAAAGCATGTTTCACGAAACGCGCCGATCCGTTGACACGGGCGCATTGGCATGGATAAGCAAACCACCATGCCGGGCCGCGACGAGCGGCTTCTCACAGACCTCGAAGCTTGCGACTATCTCCGCATCCGCAACCGCCAGCTCTATGCCTGGCGCATGCAGGGAGTAATTCCCTTCATCCGCATCGGGCGCTCCGTCCGCTACCGGAAGCGCGACCTCGACGCCACGCTGGACCGCATGACCATCGGTGGAAGCCAGCCCTCGGCTCTCTAGACCTCAAACCAAGGACCAACTCAAGACCATGAAAGCCTGGTTTGATGACAACAGCAGCCTCGTCGCCGTGGATGAACGCCTCCCGGTTGACTATTTGGAGCCCGAGGAGGCATCACCCGAACGCGGCCTACCAGCGATGATCACTGTCGTTGAGGCTGTCGCCCGGACATTTCTCACCGGTGACCCGAAAATCACCCTCGTCTCCTGGCGCATCATGCTGGGCGACGACTGGGAGTCGATCCGCGCCTGTGCCCGCCGCGCCGGATGCACGGCAGCGGCCATTAGCAGGCGGGTGGCGATTCTATCGCGCCAACTCAAGAAACAGCCACCCAAAGCCCATGTGCGGTCGCTGGCGCGGTGGGAGCAACGCGAGCAGTTCCAAACATTACGGCGGGAGGGCTTGCACCCCCCCGCCGCTTATGAGGACCAACTCAAGACGAACACTCCCACCGAAGAAAAAGGAGGCCGTCCATGAATGGGCAGGGTGTCAACGATTCGTCGGCTTTTTTCCTCACCCCTCACCCCTGATTTCACACCAATGGCAAAATACAAATCATCAGCGGTCGCCGTGCCGTTGCCAAAGCGCACCCTCGACTATCTTCAGAGCGGCGCACCAGAGGGAAAGCGTAACGCTGAACTTTTCGACGCGACCTGTCAGTTTCGCGACGCCGGCCAATCGCTAGAGGATGTGGAGGAGCAATTGTTGTCGCGTGCCATGGCTGATGGACTCACTGAAGCAGAGGCACGGCAGACGATCCAGTCGGCGTTTACCAAGACGGCCCGTGAGCCGCTTGGTGGAAAGCAGCAGGGTCACGCTGCCAGCCATGAGTCGCGTCGCGTCACCGGTCCCCCTGAGCCCGTTGCCGGTGGATTCCTGCACTTGCTCGATGCCTGCTTCCAGCCCGATGAACACGTTGCCATCGCAATCGCCGCCGAGAACGAGGCTGGCGAAATCAAGCCGCGACGCGGCACCACACTCACGGCGGCGGAATGGAAGTTGAAGATCGAGGCCAAGGGCAGCATCGACAAGGTCTTCAGCACCAAGCTTGGGGTGTTCGTGCGGATCAACCCGACGATCAAGGGCGGCGCGACGAACGCAGATGTGACGGCATTCCGCCATGTTCTCGTGGAATTCGATTGCGACCAAGCAGGGGAACCGATTCCCAAAGAGGAGCAATACCGTGCGATCATGGCAAGCGGCATGCCGGTCGCCGCGTTGATCGACTCTGGCAACAAGAGCCTGCACGCTTGGGTCCGGGTGGATGCACCGAACGAAGCTGAATACACGCGGCGGGTGGACGTTGTCTGGAAGCACTTCGAGACGATGAACCTCGACAAGCAGAACCGCAACCCTTCGCGCCTCTCGCGTTGTCCCGATGGCCGGCGCACCGTGGGTGACGAGGTCCGGTGCCAGTCGTTACTCGCCACGAATCTTGGTGCGGCATCGTGGGATGCGTGGGAAGCGGACCATTCGGGCGCGACCATGCCCCGATTCGTCGATCTCGCGGAGTTCATCGCCAACGGCTGCAAACCGGAGCTGCCGACCGTGGCCGACGTGGGGATCGGCACGGGCATGCTGTATGCGGGTCGCATCAACGAGATTCACGGGGAACCCGGAACCGGCAAAAGCAACATCGCCATCGCCTTTGGCAATGCCGTCATGCGCTCGGGCGGCACCGTGCTTTACATCGACCCCGAGGATGTCCCGGCGGGCTTCACCCGGCGCTCGCTGCAACTTGGTGCCGAACCCGACGACCTGATCCACCGCTGCCGTTATCTCAACGATTCAGCCCCCGCCGAAATCCTGCTGGCCCAGCGTTGGGCGGCGGTCCATCAACCGGCGCTGGTGGTGATCGACGGCATGGCCGAGTGCATGGCGGCCGCAGGCTTGAACGAGGACAAGGCGGAAGAAGTTCTCAACTTCATCAAGGAGCTGATCAGGCCGTTCGCCGAAAAGGCCGGTGCCGCCGTCCTAATTTCCGACCATGTGACGAAAAGCTGGGAGGACCGTGGGCTCTGGTCGCGCGGGTCCGGCGCGAAGATGGGGCGCTATGACGGCGTTTCCTATGCACTCACCCTGATTGACCCTTATGGGCGCATGGGCGACTGCCGCAACGAGGCTGAAGCCCGCAAGCTCCTGGGCGACCTGACCCGCGCCGAGGAGACAGTCATCGTCAAGCAGGCCCGCGAGCCGCGATTGCAGGCCGAGCTTGCCGCCCATCTGGAGGAAACCGAGGACGCGTTCCACGCCGCCAATACGGAGATTGCCCGGCTCATCGAGGACACTCCCAAGCAGGCAATGGAGGCATTTCGCGACCTGCTCGCTGCCTCGCAACTTGACCACGACAGCAGGAACATCGAGCAGGCCAACGCGGTCGTCACCAAGGCGATCCGGCCACGGGCGCTTGCCGGCCAACAGGAGGACCGGCTGCACGAAGCATGGCGGTCGGTGGCGTCTTCCACGGACCCCCTAGCCAAACGGGTCGAGGGATTCAAGTCCGCCCTGGTATCGTTCGATAAGGTGCTGGCGGCTCAGGTCCAGATTGCGGATGAGGACAAGCGCATGGCCGCCGCCTGCGAGGTCTTCCGCAAGGTGCTCGCCAAGTCCTGACCCCACGCCGCCATGAACACCGCAACTCACGACCTGATTGAAGTCTTCCGCCAGTCTGTGGAGCATGCCACCAGGCTTCATGGGCAACTGCAAACGCTTGCCATCACACTCGTCCGAGCCGACGAGCTTCCCGGCCTGATCGGACGGTGCCCCTACCCGAGCGAATGCCAGTCGCTCAAGGACGAACAGGCGACCATCGGGCATCCAGTGGCGCTTCGCATCCGCCGGTCCCAACAGGAAAGCGAGCTTCGGCAGGTTCATGCCGTGATTGGGGGGCACCTGCTGGCGGCGGTCGAATCGGCCACCCGGCTTGTGACCGACACGGCAGGCGGCGAGCTTGCCGTGCGGTCGTATCCCTTTGCGCAGCGGGTGCTGGCCGAACTGGCGCGGCATCGCACCATGCCGCCACTTTCGACCGACCGTCCCGCATTCCTCATGTTGGCATGGCAGACGCTCGATGCCGCCATGGCGTCCTTGGATGAAATCCGGTTTGACGCGAAAAGCAGACAGGTCGCGAGACCGGCGGTCTTTACCGAGGCTTCGACCAGTTAGACTACCCCGGTCATGGCCCGTTTCAGGACAGCGATGTCGGCCCCAACCGTGACGGTGAGGGCACTCATGCGCCTGGGATGGGGTCAACCGGGCACGCAAGGAATGCTGACAAGGTGATTCTCGCGTCGGTTTTGTCGCAAGAAAGGAAACAGAAGAATGGAAACAGCTTGCAAAATGCCGCTGAATCGTAACCTTCCGCCGATGTCGAAATACAAGGATCGACGACAACAGCAGATCGTAGAAGTGCGGCAGCGACAGGTAAAACGTCGCCGCTGGCTGGCGGTCATTGGCTCGGTTCTGGTTCTTGCGTCTGGTGTGGCTGTTTGGCATCGCCACACGAATGCATCCAAGGTAAACGCCACGTCGTCTCAGAAACCGGCAGATGAAAAGCGGACTCTTGCCGCTCTTCTCGCACTCAAGCCCACCCAACTTGGGGAATTCGACGTTGGGCTGGTCAATCTTCTCTGCGCCGAGGGGCTGCACGGATCGGAGAATCTGGATTTGGACAAATCTCTCGACCGCCTCGACGAAATGGCCACGCGTGTCCGCTTGGAAACCGACCGCAACATGCGCCAATTTCGCTCGAAGCCCGCTGAATTCCGTAACTCGGAAGGCTATTTCCGCATGGTGGCTCTCGCTACCGTGCTCCAGCAAGACTTCGGCATTCGATACAACCCGAATCGAGCATCACCCGTCGGGGCGGGTGAGCCGGACGATAAATTTTACGCGGATTCACACGATGTATTCCTGCACGGCCTCACCGGGGAAATGAAATCGGGCACTTGCTGTTCACTGCCCGTGCTCTATGTCGTCGTCGGTCGCCGTCTAAAATACCCGCTGTCCCTTGTCGCGGCGAAGTGCCACCTTTTCGTCCGCTGGGAAGATCGGGAAACCCGCTTCAACATCGAAGCAACGGCAGGCGGGATGACCGCCTACGATGACGATCATTACCGGAAGTGGCCCTATCCGATGACCGCCGACGAAGAAAAGGACATGGGTTTCCTCAAGAGCATGTCAGGTGCCGAGGAGTGCGCTGAGTTCCTCGCGACCCGTGGCTACTGCCTGCGGGCCGCCGGTCGCTATGACGAGGCATTGACAGCGTTTGAACAAGCCGTCCGGGTCGCCCCGGATTCTCGATTCTACGGACTCCTGCTCCACATGGCCAAGCGTGAGGAAGAAAAACGCACTGGCCACTTCCGCCCCGGAATAGGAATGCCTCCGGATCCGACTCTTTGGAGCGATCCTCCCGAAGTCGCATGGGCTACGTGGAATATGGAAGAGGATTTGAGGCGTCGCGGGCTGCTCCCCAGACCACCCCCGTCGGCCTTCAAAAGACCGCCGCCCGGACAGCCGGTTGAAACGGGCAATTCCGGCTTGCCGCCAACCAAACAAACTGCTAACTAACCACCGCAACAGGAAATTAAATGAAAAACCTCAAATTCATCCTATTCGCGATCGTCCATCTGGTATTTCTGGCTCACCCGGCTTGGGCCTACTACGATCCCACCACCGGCCAGTTTCTGTCCCGCGAACCGCTGGGCGAGAATGAATCCCTGAACCTCTACACATACTGCCACAACGATCCGGTCAACAAGGTCGATGTGCTGGGGACGGCGGAAGTTGTGACCACCACACCCGGCGGAAACGGTGTTCTGGTCAACGATGAAACGAGCTTCTGGCTGGTTTACAACATGATGGCGGATGCCGGATTGGTGGCCAAGCTCGATCCTCTGGATTTGACCAAGAGACCAACCTTCGTCGATGTCGCGCTCGTGGCGGGCAAACTCGGCGGATCGGTGAAAAACTATCCGAAAGCGTGGCCATGGGCGGCGACAGGCACCGCCTCGCCAAACGATCTCTGGATCATGCCGGGATCGGCATCGCTTCCCGGAAATCCGGGTGGACACTTCGATGCTGGAATCATCGGTATTCAGGCCGGGCACCTTGCACAAGGCAAGGGCATCTATCTGGACGCGGTCGATCTGCGTGGCATCCAAGCGGCAGGGGAAGCAACCTCATCCTTTCCGTGGGGGAGCCTGAGTGACCGCGAGGCACAAATCCTCGGCGACAGGGGCGGGGTGCTGACCTGGTGGGACACGCCGCTTCTAACGGTTGGCGGCGGCAACGGCCGCGACGAATACCAGTGGGGCGGCGCTTGGAGCGTGTGGGAGCCTGCACCTGGTCCCAGGGGACTCGGCTACGCAATGGGAACCACGCCTTGGGGAACACCGCGAATGGTCGGCAACATGCTCGCCGTTGAAATCGGCACGGCAGGTCTGGCGAAAGCGCTCGGTGCGTTCAGGGCATTTGCAAGTGCCCCTTTTTCGATAAATCCAAGTTCAATTAGATTCAGTCAAGCGTCAGTCAGCGGCGTTGAAGATATTACTGCAAGCATGAGAGCAAGCGGCTGGCAAGGAACGCCAATTGATGTGGTCAGAATGGGGGATGGCGGCTTGACTGCTTTTGACAATACCCGAGTGCTTGCGGCTAGTCGCGCTGGCATCAATACCCAAGCCGTTGTGCATGGAGCAGGCGAGGCATTTCCTGTGGGAAGGTGGATCCCCAAGAGTGGAATCGTTCCAGAAACGTGGGGCGAAGCGGTTCTTTTGCGAATTCAACAGCAAAACCGAATATTCCGGCAGACATATCCAAACGGAGCGCCAATAACTGGATCAATTCGATGAACAAGATTGACTTACTTTCCGATGACGAATTGCCAACAGGATTCACTTACCCAAGGCAGTTTATTCACATAGCAGAGCTTGGCCTGTTGGATCTCGAACCTTGGTATGTTCTCCAAAGCAATGCACTCAGACAAGCCAAAGCAGGACTTGCGTCTCGCTATCCTGAACGAAATCTAGTTCCCTTTGCCCGTCGTCAAGATAATGATGACATTGCTTGCTGGTGCGCGCCCGACTCGCAACAGATCTTTGTTATCCACGATTTTGCCTCGGCGGGTTGGGAAGAACGGGCTATTTTCCCTAAATTTTACGATTGGTTTCGCCAGGCTATTGAGGATCTTATTGAGTTCGATTGTTGAAATCATCCCCCCTGGGACAATCTCACGGTCGCTCAGGAATTGGATTTGATCGGCTTCTTGGTTGCTTTCACCAGCGGCGCTGTGAGGGTTTCATAGTGCGCGAAGAGGTATTCGACGCGCTGACAGTCCGACGTCCCGACCGGTTCTTTGCCAGCAGCGCGTCAACTGTCGATTGACACTTGTCAAACGGGTGCTAGGATTCGTGCGTGGCTCCATCCATTGACCGAAATCTAGCTGCGAGAAAAACACCCGACCTCTTTCTGAAATGATCAGTGCAACCAATAAGGCCACCCAAGCGGTG
>CAIKHZ010000246.1 GCA_903827375.1 Akkermansiaceae bacterium | reverse complement strand
CCGTGCGTGCTGCGTCCCGCAGCGCGAGCCAGGAGCAGCCCATGCTTGGAGAATGCGCTGAGTTTGGCGCAAGCTGCATTCGCTTTTGCATGGGCGCAGCGGCCAGAGGCACGCTGTCACGGCCTGCTGCGAGGACGCCGCAGCTACGCCACGTGGCTGCGTGCCTCCGGCCGCAGGCCGTGCGTGCCGCGTCTCGCGGCGCGATGAATCCGAAGAGCAAAACCTTGAACAATCGGGGAAATCCGCGTACTGCCTCGCCAGAGGATGTTCCTTTCATCCGCGAATCCTCTGCTCATCCCATGAATAGCGCTTCCAATAGCGATCCCGCCTGCCCAGCCCCAGAGCCCAATTGTGCCTGTGCTGCGGCGGCGTCGCTGCCCGACTGGGTGCCGCTGGGATCGGAACACGACCCAAAGTTTGCTTGTCGCGTGATGGCAGGGGTTGCTCCAACCGCTGCTCCCGCGTCCGGGCAGCAGCCCGCCAGACGCCGCAAACTCAGCCTTGACGAGTACACCCATGGCGTGATGGCGGCCGATATCGGCATTCTTTCGCGGGCCATCACTTTGGTGGAAAGCAACCACCCGGCCCATCAGGCGTTGGCCCAACAACTCCTTACCCGCCTGCTGCCCCACACCGGCCGCTCGTTGCGTGTGGGCATCACCGGCGTGCCCGGTGCCGGCAAGAGCACCCTCATCGAAAATCTCGGCTGCTGGCTCTGCGATCAGGGCCACCGCCTCGCCGTGCTTGCCATCGACCCCTCCAGCAGCGTCAGTGGCGGCAGCATCCTCGGAGACAAAACCCGCATGGAAAATCTCGTGCGCCACCCGCAGGCATTTATCCGGCCTTCGCCCTCCGCTGGGTCGTTGGGCGGAGTCGCCCGGAAAAGCCGAGAGACCATGCTGCTGTGTGAGGCAGCTGGCTTCGACGTCATCGTCGTGGAAACCGTCGGCGTCGGTCAAAATGAGGTGACGGTGCGCTCCATGGTGGATTTTTTCCTTTTGCTCATGCTTGCCGGTGCCGGCGACGAACTGCAAGGCATGAAAAAGGGTGTGATCGAGATTGCCGATATGCTCGCCGTAAACAAGGCCGACGGCGATAACCTCCAACGGGCAAATCTGGCCGCAGCCGAATCCAACCGCGTCCTTGGCATGCTCCAAGCGGCCACCCCAGGTTGGAAAACCCGCTGCACCACCTGCTCTGCTCTCATTCCCTCGACCCTCTCGGAATTGTGGCGCTCCATCGACGAATTCGAGCGGGTCACCCGCGAGTCCGGCGTATTTGCCGCACGCCGAGAGCGCCAGTCCGTCGCATGGATGCACGCCATGATCGAGGAAGAACTGCGCCAGCGCTTCTTCCGCGATCCCAAAATCCAGCAGCTGCTACCAGACTTGGAGCGCAAAGTCGCCTCCAACCAAGTGCCCGCCGCCGCCGCCGCCCACCTCCTCTTGGACAGCCGCTAACTGTACCTACTGCCCCAGTGTATTTCCCGGTTTCCAACTTCCCAAGACCTCCGTTCCCCCCCCAGATCCCCGCTTTCTTGCAGCGGTCATATGCATCCCAAGGATCCACTCTGACGAAAAAATCCACATTTTTGTGCTTGCTAGTGCGGGGTAAGTTGCGTAAATACATGCAGCGAGCCATCACGGCTGGCGCTAGGTAATAATCTGGGACATGACTCCAATCGGAAAATTTTATGAAACACAAGGTGCTGCTAGTTGATGACCACAAGCTTTTCAGGAAAGGCTTGCGGATGCTGGTTGATGCGTTGGAGTGTTTTCAAGTGAGCGGCGAAGCGTCCAATGGGCACGAATTTTTGGATTTGCTGGAGCAGGGGCGGCCGGACATCGTGATGCTGGACATTGCGATGCCGGAGATGGACGGGATTGAGGCGGCGAGGCTGGCATTGCTAAAGTATCCTGACCTGAGGATCATCACCATCAGCATGTTTGGCGAGCAGGCCTATTACTTCAAGATGGTGGAGACCGGGGTGAAGGGGTTTTTATTGAAGAACTCGGATTTTGCGGAAGTGAAATTGGCCCTCGAAACTGTGGTCGAAGGGGGAACCTACTTTTCACGAGAACTGTTGATGAACCTGGTGACTTCACTCAAAAATGCCCCCTCAAAATCAGCCCCGGATTCCCCCTTGTCCGAACGCGAAATGGAAATTTTGGTTCTGATCTGCAAAGGGATGTCAACCCAGAAGATCGCCACCGCCTTGGTTTTGAGCAAACGCACCGTTGACAGCCATCGCGCCAATATTCTGGGTAAAACCAACTGCCACAATACTGCCAGCCTAGTGGCTTATGCCATCAAGGAGAAGCTCGTCGAGCTCTGAGTCCGCAAGCGGTGACTTTGGAGGATCGGTGAGCCACCTATGGCTGGAGCCCGCCCTCAGTCATCCACAGATTGAGAATCTCGACGGCGGCAGCCTGATCGATGATGGATTTGTGGCTGCGGACCTTGCGGCCGGCTTGCTGGAGCTTGGCTGCGGCACTGGTGGTGGTTAGGGTTTCATCGACGAATACCAGCGGGATGTCGGGAAGCCGCAGCTGGAGCCTCGCGGCGAAGACCCTCACCTTGGCTGCGGCGCTCCCTTCACTGCCATCCAAGCGGAAGGGCAGGCCCAGCACCAACGTGCGGGAGCCGCGGCGCTCGGCCAATTCGCCGATCCATGCGACCGGATCGTGGGCAGCGGTGTCGATCGTCTCCACCGGATAGGCGAGGATGCCGAAGTCATCGGTGGCGGCAATGCCGACCCGGGCGTCGCCATGATCAATGCCTAGTGCCGGGTGGGTGAGGGATGGCGCATGCATCTGCCTACAACAATTCCGGCGGGAGCAGATCGGTGAGTTTTTTGATGGAGTCGGCCTCGTGACGGTTGGCGATGAGCAGCGCGTCGGCGGTTTGCACGACGATCAGATCATTGACGCCAAGCAGCGCGATGCGGGTCCCTTCGCGGGCGTTGAAGACGATGTTATTGCTGGAAGCGAGTTGGGTGAACGGCTCGTTGGCACGGTTTTCAACGGCGCTTGGATCCAGGTACTTGGCAATCGACAGCCAGGAGCCGACGTCATCCCAGTCGAAGTCGGCCTCGATATTGAGGACCCTGGCGGCCTTTTCCATCAATGCGTAATCGATAGAAATGGGTGTGAGGCGAGGGAATTGGGAGGCAATGGTGGATGGAATGTCTGAGGAATTGCGCAGCTCGGCGATGAAGGCGGCGAGTTCCGGAGCGTGACTGTTGAGCTGTCGGATGACGGTGGGCAGCGCCCACACGAATATGCCGGCGTTCCACGTGAAGCCGCCGGTGGCAAGGAATTGGCCGGCGAGATGGGCGTCGGGCTTTTCGCGAAAGCGTCTCACCTCGCTGGGTGGATGCGCTGCACTCAGGCCCGGGATGCTCGCGGGCTCCCCGCGTTCGATATAGCCGTAGGAAGGACAGGCCCAGGTCGGGCGGATGCCGACGGTCACCAAGCCGTCGGAGTGCTCGGCGGAGGCGAGGGCGTCGCGCATCACGGATTGATAGGCGGGGATGTTGCCAATGAGCTGGTCGGATGGCAGCACCATCATCAGTGCCTGCGGGTTGCGTGCAGCAATCAGGCCGATGCCCAAGGCTACGGCCGGGGCGGTGTCGCGCTTGGCGGGTTCGGCCACGATATTGGCGGCTGGCAGCATGTGGGCAATCTCCCGCACGGCGGCTTCCTGGAGAGCATTGGTTAAAATGAGGATGTTTTCAGGTGGGACCAGTCCCTCGAGGCGAGCAATCGTTTGCCCGAGCAGGGAGCCCTCGCCGAAGAGGTCGAGCAATTGCTTGGGACGCGCGTTGCGGCTCAGCGGCCAGAAGCGGGTGCCGGAGCCTCCGGCAAGAATGAGTGCGTAGGTGTTTTCCAAATTGGCCATGTCGGATGCCAGTTTAGAGGAAAAATACCACGCAGAAAAGCGCGAATCCCACGCATTTTATTTTCCGGGGTTGTCGGCGGGCCGGTCACTGGCTATAAGTGGGCCATGGAAGATGATCGTTCGGACCTGACCCCCCAATGGATTGAAGCCAGCGCCTTGGCGGCCCCCGCATTGTTTGGCGCTGCAGCTGGCCTCTTGCTCAGTGATTTGATGCATCGCAATGCGCGGCGCGGTGTCGGCGTGGGCCTCGGTGTCCTCGGCATCTTGGCCATTTTGCCCTTTGTTGTCGATGGGGTTGCTGATCTGGTCACCGGTCCGCGCAGTCGCTACGGGGTGCGTCGGCAAATCCAGCGGATTCGTGACGGCGGCGATGGTCTGCCCGATCACGACGAGGTGGACGAGCAACTTCGCGAGCAAGGATTGATCTAACGGGATGGTTGAGCGCCTCGAACTCGCCCTGCGCGACGGCACTCCGGTGATCGTGCGGGCCCTGCTCGAGGAGGACCGCCCGGCGGTCGCAGAAGCCTATCGACGACTCTCGCCCGAGGGCCGCTACCAACGGTTTTGGACGCCCGTCGGTGAGTTGCTCGGCGCAGCCATGTTGGACCGGCTCATCGAGCAAAATCCGCAAAAGCATGTGACCTGGGTGGTGTTAGATCCTGCCCGCGCCTTTCCCGGTGTGGGTGGGGCGAGTTGGTGGCGCAATGCTGCCGACCCCGCCGAGGCGGAAATCTCCGCGATGGTGCTCGACGCTGACCAGCGCCGGGGGATTGGCACGTTGTTGCTGGCGGTGATGTGGCTCACTGCGATGCGGGCCGGCGTGAAGCAACTGGTGGCCTACACGCTGCATGACAACCGTCGCGCTTCAAAATGGATGCAGGATTGCGGTGCGGTTGGCACCTGGGACGGTTACAAGCTCGTGTTCCGCTGGAATTTGCTTCAGCCTGAGCGTCTGCCAGCCACCCCTACTGCCAATGATTTTGCAGCCTGGCTCGCTCAACTCTCGCCGATGCTTCTCGGCTGCTGACGAGGAGCCGCGCAAAACAAAGAATACGACCTAACGACAGAATCCCCGTCTTTTCGATGGCTACGCTCTTGGCTGGGATAAACTGGATGAGGATATTTCTGTTCCCGGGATTCTTGCTTTGCAAAGCAGAACATGGCCATGGCAGTAGGTAGTTAGATTTTGTTAGTTGATGGAAGAGACGTTAGACGGAGGAGATCAGATAATGACGGATTTGCGGGCGGGAGTGGATTCAGCAGGAGCGGCAGGAAGAACAGAGGCGATGGTGGCAGGCTTGGGAGCGGGCATACCGGCAGCGGCAATAGGCACGGCGACCGGAGAGAAGAGATGGAATTTTGAATTTTGGATTTTGGATTTTGAATTGAACAGGTAGAGGCTTGAACCGCTGAACAAGAACGCAAGAGGAAGAGGAAGAGAAGATTGCCTCGCGCAAAGGGCGCAAAGGGAGGAGGAAGAGGATTTTGGATTTTGGATTTTGGATTTTGAATGATGAAGAGGAAGAGAAGATTGCCTCGCGCAAAGGGCGCAAAGACGCAAAGGAGGGGGCCT
>CAIKHZ010000245.1 GCA_903827375.1 Akkermansiaceae bacterium | reverse complement strand
GGTGCGGGTGGCTACGGCGGCGGCGTCATTCACATGGAAGTAGCCGGTAATTTGGATTTGGAAGGCGCGCTGACCGCCAATGGCAACAACGGTGGCGCGGGTGGCGGCGCGGGTGGCGGAATATTTTTGCGGGCGGGTTCGTTCCACGGCCACGGCGGTGTTTCCGCGAACGGTGCTAACGGTGGTCCTTACGCGGGTGGCGGTGGCGGCGGATTTCTCGACGTGGGAATCTCAGACATAAATTATTTTGAGGGCGCGCTCACCGCGAACGGCGGCTTACGCGGTTACTACACCGCGGCTGATGGCGATCCGGGGCAGGTTGTTTTTCAAGCCAACGGCGTGCCGACTAATTGTTTTTTGGGACAATATCCATCCGGGGTTTTAACGCGTCCCGTTTCCAGCATGACATTTGCGTTGTCGGGGGGGCCGCACGTTCCTGCCGCGAGTGATTTTGAACTCGTCACACCGTCGGGAACTCTGTCCGGCAATCAACTCACACTCACCAACGATGGGAATTTCCTGACGATTTCGTTTCCCGCACAGGTCACCGCTGGCGATTACGCCTTGCGTCTGCCAGCCAATCCTCGCACGCCCGGCACAAACAGTTACGTCGCCGCCAATTTCAGCATCCGGTGGCCGCAAATCAGCGGCAGCGTGATCTTTACGAACGGCTGGCCGTTGAAAGGCATCCATGTCGGCACCGGCTTAACCGGACCGGACGGAAGTTATTCATTCTTAGCTCAACCCGGATCATCAGGCGCTTTTGCGCCGGATATCTATGCCACATCCACTCCTGCGCAGCGCAGCTATGCCAACATCGGTGCCGATATTGGCGGACAAAATTTTTCTATCAGCGGCACCTTGATTCCCACGTTGGCCATTTCGCAGACCCAACCTGGCGGAACTGTGCCCCTCGCATGGGACACGATTCCCGGCCTGCGTTACCAGTTGCAAAGCTCGGTAGATCTGTTGAACTGGCAGAATTGCGGCGACGCCCAAGATGCATCGACAAACACACTGAGCTACAACTTCAGCCTAACCCATGCGCCGAAGCAATTCTTCCGCGTTGGAGTGTCTTCGCATTAAACGCGTGGTCCCCTGCCCATTTGCCCGAAATTCATCGTGAGCTGTTGGTTTGGTTTTCGAGTATGCAGGGTTGGGAATTAAGACGAAAATTCGTTTGGTTAAGCGCCGAACCCACCTCAGGAAAATCTGCCTGACGGTGCCGGTGGTGGTCGAAGAGTTGCTTGAGGCGAAGCGGAGGGACGGCATGAGCGATCGCTATATCGGCCAACAGCCTTCCGCCGGCCCCTTGGAATCCGCCCTCAAAGCCTCAACTCCCAGGATCCCCCTACCGGGCCTAGCCACAATCCTACCCACAAAAGGGAGCGGTTGCAGGGAAAGATTTTTCTTGCAGTCGAGCGGAGGGAGCTCATTTTGACCCGCTTTGAGGGAAAACCGCCCGTTGCCCTGCCCTGCCCTGCCCTGCCCTGCCCTGGTCCGGGGCGGCAGGTGAGGGTAAAATCCAAACTGAACCAATCTGCCGAATCATGAAAAACAATACCCATACCATGAAAACCCCGAGTCCAATCCTGGAAAAGCGAACCCCGAACCTCCGACAGCGGAGAACAGGTGCCTTGGCGCTGCTGGCGCTGCTCGCGCTGGCCGGCGGAACGCTCAACGCGGTGGCGACCGACGGAACGTGGTCAAACGCCGCAGGCGGTGCCTATGACACGGCCGCCAACTGGTCCGGCGGGGTTAACATCGCCGACGGTGTGGGCGCGACGGGGGCGTTCACAGTTTCCCTTACCAGTTCAAACAGGACCATCAGCATGGCCACAAGCCGAACCCTTGGCACCTGGAACCTCGGCCAAGGCGGCAGAACCTTGACCTTCAGCCCCAGCGTCGGTGTCGTGCTCACTTTGGACAACACCGGCAGCACCAACGCCGTGATCAATGTGGCCAACGGTGGGAAGAACATTGTCAACAACGTACCGATTGAGTTGATGGACTCGCTGGACATCGTCAGTGTTTTGGCTAATGGGCAATCCCTGACCCTTGGCACCATGACCAGCAAAAACGGTGCCTTGACGATCACCAATAAATCCGTCGGTGGTGGCAGCCCGACGACTGTATTTAACGGAATTATCTCCGACGGATCTGGCACCCTATCCTTCAAACAGATAACCGCAGGTTTCAGCAGTTTAGCCGCCGCCAACACCTTCACCGGCACGACCACCGTCAGCGGTGGTATTCTCCGGCTTGATAATGCCCTTGCCCTGCAAAACAGTGCGCTAGACACCACCGCCAGCATCCTAGGCGACGCAGTGGGGAATGGCAATGGTCTCAGAATCCACACCACCGTAGGGACTGGCCTGACCCTCGGCGGCCTCATCGGCAACAAGAACTTTTCGGCGACGGGAGGGGTCTTCAATCCCACGACCAGCGGTTACGGAGCGATCACCGCCCTGACCCTCAATCCCGGCACGGGCAAGAGCTACAGCTACTCCGGTGCCATCGCCAACGGAGCCACCGGCATGACGCTCACCAAGACCGGCACCGGGACGCAGATCCTCTCCGGCACGAACACCTACACCGGCAACACGGCGATCACCGCCGGCACACTGGCTTTGGGTGCGGGCGGTTCCATCGACAACACGCCGCTGATTTCCATCGCCGCCGGGGGAACCTTCGATGCGTCGGCCATTTCATCCTACACAGTGAGCGGCAGCACGACCTTGAGCGCCAGCGGGTCGAGCACCCCCGGCACGCAAGCTACGATCATCGGTGGCACCACGGTTAGTTTGGGTTCACAAGGCATCACTCTCACTTGGGGCGGAGGCACTTCCGGCACCGACAACACACATCCCTGTTTGGTCGTATCCCAAGGCGCACTCACCCTGAGCAACAACGCCCTCACCATCAACGGCAGTTCACTGCTGGGCAACGGCACCTATACTCTGATTTCGGTTACCAGCGGCACGATTAGCGGCTCCCCATCCGCCTCGGTGACCGGCTCGGCGATTGATCCAACGAAAACTAATGCGGTCTCGGTCAGCGGAGGCAGCGTGATCCTCACCGTCAGCTCCGCGTCCGCCACTCCGACTATCTCCGCTCCGGCGACGTTGCCGGGAAGCCTCGCCACAACCTACGGCACGGCTTCGTCACCGCAGAGCGTTGCGGTGTCTGGGGCGAACCTGGGGTCGAATATCACCGCTACCGCCCAGAGCGGATTTGAAGTGTCCAGCGACGCTTCCACCTATGCAGGCAGCGCTTCCTTCCCCCAAAGCGGCGGCAGCGCCAGCGGCACGCTCTACGTGCGCCTGGCAGCCACGGCCTCTGCTGCGGGCAGCTACAACGGGGTGGCTGCCGCCATTCTGAGCAGCGGTATTGCCACCCCCGTAAACGTGGCAACCACCGCGAGCGGCAACTCGGTGTCCATGCTCACCCCGACGGTGGCGGTGTCGGTGGGCACCTACTATTTCAATGGCAGTCAGCAAGGGCCTAGCAGCTACACGACCAGTCCGTCTGGAGACACGGGGACGCCGACTTGGAGTTATGCGGGCACTGGCGGGACAAGCTACGGGCCCAGTCCGACTCCACCGATAGCGATTGGCACCTACACCGCAACGGTGTCGCTGGCGGCGGATAGCCAGTTCAATGCAGCCTCGTCCAGCGCCACCGCGTTCACGATTGATGCTCCGCCGTCGCCCTCCATCACCACTCCCGCGACGCTACCGGCAGCTCTCTCGACCAGCCACGGCACGGCTTCGGGAGCGCAGCATGTCTCGGTGGCAGGGACGTATCTAACAGCTAACATCACGGCCACGGCTCAAACTGGCTTTGAAGTCGCCACCACTTCCGGCGGACCCTACAGCGGACTTGCCACCTTCACCCAAAGCGGCGGCAACGCCAGCGGCACGCTCTACGTGCGCCTGGCGACCACAGTCCCCGCCGGCAGCCATGACTCGCAAAGCGCCGCCATCCTGAGCAGCAGCGGTGCCACCCCCGTGGGAGTGGCGACCACCGCAAGCGGCAACACGGTGGCCAAGGGCAACCAGACCATCACGTTCGCCTTGGGTACCGCAGTGGCCAAGGGGCTGGGCGGGGCTCCGTTCGCGGACACCGCGACGGCAAATTCCGGGCTGACGATCACCTATTCGAGCGACAACACGGATGTGGCCACGGTGGACGAGAGCGGTACTGTCACCCTCATCGCGACGGGCACCACCCATATCCTGGCCAACCAAGTGGGCGATGACAACTGGAATGCCGCAACGCAGGTATCGCAAACCTTGACGGTGGCGTTGATCTCCAACGGCGGGTTTGAGACCAACACCGGCTCGAACGGAGGCAATGCCACCGACTGGACCAAGGTTGGCGATGCATTCGGAATCGAACGCGGCCTCAACAACATCGGGTGGGGCTTCAACAGCGGCGCCAGCGCCTCGGGCGGCTTCTATCAGACCCTCGGAGCACCGCTCGTTGCGGGTCTGAAATACCAATTGACCTATTATCTGGCCACCTGGGCGGGTGCCAATACGATGCATGTCCGCGTCGGCAAGTTCAGCGGTGGCAACTACTGCGTTGATGGCAGCTACTCGCCGTTGCCCATCTCCGCCATCGACACCAACCCCACGGGAGCATGGACCCTGTTCAGCCACACATTCACGGCTGTCGGAGGCGAGGACACGGTCTTCTTCGGGTCCACCGGTCTATCCCCAAATACCAACCCTCCAAATAGTGACCCCGGCGGAAAATACGATAATGTGGTTCTGTCAATCGTCCCGTACACCTTGGGCTACGATGCCAACGGCGGCAGCGGCACGGCACCCGGCCCGTACACTGGATCCTACGGCACGACCACTACCACCGCCCCGGCGGATACCTTTGCGCGGAACGGGTACACGTTCGCTGGATGGAACACTGCGGCCGACGGCTCCGGAACGACCTATGCCGCCGCTGCCACCTTCACCTACACCGCCGACACGACTTTGTATGCGCAGTGGACGTCGAACGCCAGCTATACTTCGTGGGCTGCCGCCCAAAGCCCGCCCTTGATCGGCGGTGCGAGCACCGAGGGTGCCGACGGGCTCACGAATCTCATCATCTACGCCATCGACGGTCTCAAGACCGATCACACCAATGGTTCCCCCGGCATCTTCAACCCGGCCACCCGACAACTCAGTTTCACCAAACGCCCCGATGCCATCGCCAACGGAGATGTCAGCTGGGCGATTGAGACCTCGTCCGACCTTGAGCACTGGACCACCGAAGTCAGCCAGCCCAAGGGAGACCCCGCTACGACCATCTCCTACACCCTGCCCGCCGATGCCGGGACGCTGTTCTCCCGGTTGGTGGTCAGCCAGTAACCCCATCCCTTTCAGCCGAACGAGACGCGTTGGTGATTCCCGGAGCTTGATGAGTTCTCTCCGGCTCCTGTGGGGCCGCCGGAATCCACCGGCACCCCCGCTAGGCGATTGGCAAAGCACAAGGCGTGTCTGTAGGCTGAATCAAAGGGCTAGGAACAACAAACCGAAAGCCTCCGCCAGGAGAAATTGAGGAAAATGGCGGAGGTGGCACTGTGAGGGGAACGATCAAAGTCGGCTCCCCCTCCCAGAAATAGCGAGGGACTTAAAGCAAGGCCGGAAGGTTCATGCAACCCAGGCTGCGTGATTGAGCGCCAAGTAGAAACCGATATCAGGGTCGCGGAGCTGAGCCCGGGGGGGCAAGGGCCGACAATATAGCGGAAGATGATGTCGTTAGGTCAACTTCTTTGTGTCTTCAAGTCTCCATACCCGCCCCGGGTTCCGTGCTTGTGTCTGAGGCAAAGCCTCGCCAGGACATGCTCCTCATTGAGGGCGGCAACGGTTTGGTGCATAGGATAGGATGAAAAATTAGATCACAGGGTGAAAGCCCGAATTTGTGCCACCCACTCGGGAGTTTGTGGCAGGACCACTCGGGGACCACCTCACAATCGCCGGTTGGTCGTTTATGATTTTCCGTACGAGCCGGGCGATCTCCATACGCACCAGCGGAAGGATTTTGTCCATGCCGCTGAGGTCGCTTCGGGTCTGATAGAAGCGCCGCACCTCCGGGATCGAGTAAAGCTCTTGCGGGTCGTCGTTCCAGCCATCGACAAGGAAGTGGAATCGGCCCATCATCGCCGCGAGGGCCGGTCCAGATGGGAGTGCGGGCGGGCCAAGTTGCTTGAGAAAATGCGCGAGCTTGAGTTGGCGGACCTGCTCAAGGCTGAAAATCACCACCATTGTGTCTTCGTTGGTCATCATCGTTGGGGTTGTGGCTTTGGTTGGATGGGTTTTGCGGTTTTCATCGTGGTCTTTTCTGCGGGGGGGTTATGCCACGGAATTTTTGCCGGCTAGGAGATCGTTGCTGTCAGCAACCCGCGGTGAATTGCCGGGTCAGAAACGGTCAGAATATGCCACCGGATGATGGAGTCGGAGGGGGCGGGTTCAGATGATGTAGATTGATACCCGACTATGTATGCTCCCTATGCCCCAGCGTGGCTAGTGGCCGTCTATAGAGCGCTTCAGAACTCAGCATTCTACCACGCTTTCAACAACGGATCGAGCAAGTCGAATTCCCTAAGTGTCGGCTGTAGGCGGCCCAGCAACATCTCAAACAAATGTTACCATGCGAGGACTGACCCCATCGAAGCGTTGAAGAGGGGTAGAAGAAAAGACCGTCGCGCTGTTTGAGTCGCCCGGATTCGCGGCTTGATCCCACGGCAAGTCGGCATAGGCTGCTGCTGTGTTCTCCCGTATCCATGGTCGCTGCCGCAGGCGCTGGCTCGCGAGCCTGCTGCTGGTGTTGGCCTTTGCCGATCCGGCGGCAGTTCGGGCCCAGGATCGTCCGGCATGGTTCATGCGGGCCTGGCAGTCCGACGTGGGTTTGCCGGACAACACGGTGGTGGGCATCGATCTGGCACCCGACGGGTTCCTGTGGGTGGCCACCCCGGCGGGCTTGGTGCGCTTCGATGGCCTGCGGTTCCAACCGTTCTCAGCGGCGACGGCGGCCGGGGGCGCGGCCAACCTGATCCAGGCCATGCGGGTTGACCGGCACGGGCGCTTGTGGCTTGCCAAGGAACGCGGGACCGTGGTCTGCGTGGACCACGGGACGACGACGGTGCTGAGCGTAGCGGATGGTGTTCCGAATCTGCAACCCCAGACGATGGCGGAGGATTCCGCAGGTGGTGTGTGGCTGTCATATATCGGCGGCAAGGTCCTGCGCATTCAGGACGGCGGGGTGCGTGCATTCACCGAGGCGGATGGCTTGCCCGGTGGCGGGACCTGCCAATTGACGAGCGATCCGGACGGGCACTTGTGGTTTTCCCACGGCGGGTGGGTGGGCGTCTTTCGGGATGGCCGGTTTCACCAACTCGCGCAGGTAAATGCCCAGTGCATCACTGCGGCGAAGGCGGGTGGCATCTGGATTTGCACGGGCAGGGAACTCTCCAGCTACACCGAGGGCGGATCGCTCAAGAAGATCGGCGTCTTGCCGGCGACGCTGCCCGAGGTCACCCCGACGGTGCTCCACCAAGACAGCTTTGGCACTTTCCTGTGGATTGGAACCAAGGAGGCGGGCTTGTTCCGTTACTCGGGCATTATCGTTAAAGTCACCGAGCATCAGCAAATCCTCAGCGTGAAATCCGATCACCAGGGCAACGTGTGGATCGGCACCCGAGGCGGCGGCCTCAACCAATTGAAGCCACAGGCCGTGGACTTGTTGGCCCCGGTCACTCCGATCGAGTTCATGCCGGTGCGCTCGATCTGCCAGGAAAAGTCCAGCACCGAGTCCAACACCCGGTGGATTGTCACCCAAAACGGGGTGGTGTCGCGGAGTTGGGGTGGCGGATGGAAACCCTTGTCCGACGACGGATGGCCTTTCGCCGACGCCCAGTGCGTGGCCGCCGATCCCCAAGGCGGTGCTTGGATCGGCACCCAAACCCATGGCCTGCACCACTGGCAGGACAAGGTGCCCATCACCAGCCTCACCCCCGCCAACGGCCTGGCCGGCGATTCTGTTAGCGCGTTGCTGGCAGCACCCTCCGGCGCATTGTGGATCGGCGTCGGTGCCAGCGATACCGTTCAGTTAGAGCAGGATTTTGCAAAAGAGGACACCGGGCAGGATGCCCGGGCCACGGTGGCGCGGGCATCCTGCCCGCCGCAACCCCATGCCCTGCAATGCTGGCAGGCCGGGCAGTTCCGCACCTTCCCGCTGCCTGCGGCCGACGGGAAGGTAACGGCCATGGCGATGGACTCCGCCGGCGACTGCTGGGCGGCAACTTCCAGTGGCATGCTTCTGCGGGCCTGCGGGAATGATCTGATCGATGAAACTTCCAACACCCTGGCGGAGCCCAACGCGATCCGCTGTCTGTTTGCCACGACCGATGGCAGCTTGTGGATCGGTTATGGTGGTCAGGGGCTGGGACGTTTGAAGGCCGGGCGCTTCAGCCGCTGCCGGATGGAGCAGGGCTTGCATGACGACTACATCTCACAGATTCTATCGGACTCACACGGCCGGCTGTGGTTTGCGGGCAACCGCGGGATTTTCAGCGTGTTCCAAAGCGAACTGGACGCGCTGGCGGACGGCCGGGCCTCGCGGGTGCACCCGGTTGCCTATGGGAGCAACGACGGACTGTCGCGCTTGCAGGCCAGTCACGACTTCTGGCCGGGCGCGTTGCGCACCACCAACCTTCATCTGCTGTTTGCGATGGAGTCCGGCCTGGCCGACGTGTATGCGGCCGAGCTGTTTGAGGAAAACAAGGAGGTGCCGCCGGTGGTCATCGAGCGGGTCAGCGTCAATGGCAAGGCCGTGGCGGCCTATGGCGCGGACGCGCCTCTAACAGCTCCAGAGCCTGCCGCGCCGACCGAGTTGTGGGGCGGCGCGCCGCACTTGCGCCTGTCACCCGGGCCGCGGCAGTTGGAGTTTGGCTTCACCGCCTTGAATTTCACCAAGCCGGAAGACATCCGCTTCAAATACCGGCTGCACCCTCTGGACAAGGACTGGGTTGATGCGGGCGTGCGGCGGGTGGCCTCTTATCCCCAAGTCCCGCCGGGTGACTATCGTTTCGAGGTGATTGCCTGCAACAGCTCCGGCGTCTGGAATCTAACGGGCTCGGCACTGGGCCTAGCAGTACTCCCGCAGTTCTGGCAAACGTGGTGGTTTCTGGCAATGGCGTCGCTGCTGGGACTCGCTGCGGTCGCTGGTGCGGTGCGCCTGCTGGTGCTGCGCCGGCTGCACAAGAAATTGGAACAAATGCGGCAGCGTGACGCCTTGCAGCGCGAACGGGCGCGCATCGCCCGCGACATGCATGACGAGATCGGCAGCAGATTGGCGCGCTTGTCGGTGCTCGGCGAAATGGCCGTCGATGATTTCGCGGGCAGCCCGGAGGACCAATCGCGGGTCAGGGAAATCACCCTGGGCGTGCGCGAGGCCGCCGGTGAACTGGAGCACATCATCTGGGCGATGAATCCCAAACATGACACCCTCGTTGGGTTGGCGCACCGAATTTGCCAGTATGCCGAGGAATACTTTGCCGACACCCCGGTGCAGTGTATGTTTGAATCGTTGCCGGAGCTCCCCGCGCAAGTGATGCGGCCCGACGCCTGCGAGGCGGTCATCCAGGCCGTCAAGGAAGCGCTGGCCAACATCCTGAAACACTCAGCCGCCACCACCGCCAACATTGGCATGCAGTTGGATGGGCGTGAATTTCAGGTCAGCATTGCCGATCGCGGCTGCGGCTTCGACCCGGCCCGGCCTGCCGCGGCAACCGGTGGCAACGGCCTGACCAACATGCGCGAACGCCTGGCCAACATCGGCGGCGAATGCCGGATCGAGAGCGCGCCCGGGCATGGTACGACCGTGATTCTGTGTTGGCCGCTGGACAAGACCGGCGCAATCGGCTGATATTCAATGGCACCCTCCATGACCATCCGCATATCCATCGTTGAAGATGACGCCCCAATCCGCCAGGCACTGGAGCAATACCTCAACCGGGCAGCGGGCTTTGAGTGCGTGAGCGCCTATGAAGATCCGCGCGTGGCCTTGCGCCAACTTCCGTTGGACAAGCCCGACGTGGTGCTGATGGACCTGCAACTGCCCGGCATGTCCGGCATTGAATGTGTGGCGGCATTGCGGCGGCAGGCCCCCGCGCTCCGCGTGATCATGCTTACCGTGTTCGAGCGCGATGAGCAAATCTTTGAGTCGCTGGCGGCGGGAGCGTATGGTTACCTCGTCAAACGCACGCCGCTGGTGAAAATCCTCGAGGCCATTCGCGAAGTCCATGCGGGCGGTTCGCCCATGTCGGCGCACATCGCCCGCAAGGTCGTCGCCTCCTTTCACCAGGCCGCCTCAATCACCCTTTCCCAGCAGGAACGCGAGGTGCTCACCCACCTGTCCCACGGCCACACCTACGCCCACATCGCCCAGGAAATGGATATCTCCGTCCATACCGTCCGCTGCTACATCCGCCGCAGCTACGAAAAACTCCAGGTCCACAGCCGCACCGAAGCCGTCGCCAAATTCACCGGCCATTGAGCTTTTCGGCTTCCCCCCCATGCCGCCACTTCATGCGGCATGACAGATTTTGGATACCTGCCAGGATCCCATTGTTCAGGCGTCCCAAGCCTCGCTCAATCCTCCCAATTCCAACCCTCGCCCCCGCGCCTCTCCGAAACACCGAAACCCCAACCAAAACACAAACCTAACAAATACACAACCATGCAAACAAGCGCCGCCATCACGCCCCGATCCTTCCGGGGCCTCCCACTCCTCCTAGGGCTCGCCGCCCTCGGCCTTGCCATGCCTGCCGCCAAAGTGCAGGCCACGATTATCTATCAGGACGATTTTATTGGAGGCACGATCGGCACGGATCTCAAGGGTTCTGTCCCGGACGTCCGCCTTGGAAGCTACGGCGGTTCGGCCTCAGCCACGTGGTCCGCCACGACAGGAGATTGGCTTTTTAACGGTGCGGGCGTGTCGAGTACGAAAGCCGACAAGAGTTTCGCATCACTTCCGTTCACCCCCCAGGCGTCCACGGTCTATACCCTGGACTGGACATGGACTCAAACGTCCGGCGGTAGCGGTGGCCCGTGGTGGATCATCGGTCTCCGCACCGGGTGGGATCACAACACTGTCACTGGCAACGTGAGGAACGGTATAGTAGGCACCAACCATGCCGTCGTCACGCTCACCATGGATGACACGACAGGTTATACCGCGCACGTGGTTTTCAACGGCGCCACTCCTTGGGCTGACACAACGGGACTGCGTTCTGCGATCACAGCCGTAGGGTTCATAACGCAGGCAGGGGGGTCTGCCGGTACGGCGATGAAATCGATGTCGCTGACCGTCGCCGTCGCGGGCACCACCCCTTCCACGACCACGCTGGACCGCAGCTCGGGCACACCCACGACTTCGACCTACGGCGATTCCTTGAGCTTCGATGTGAAAGTGAGCGGCGGCACCCCGTCCCCGGTGGGCACCGTCATCCTGAAAGCCGGCACAACGACCCTCGGTAGCAAAACCCTTACTGCCAGCGGCACTGACGGCATCTGCACCATCACCACCGCCAAGCTGGCGGTCACCCACGACCCCATCGTGGCCTCCTATGACGGCGATGCCGTCTATGTTGGCAGTGATTCAGCCGCCTTGAACCCCGACCAAACCGTCAGCCAGGCGACGCCGGTCGTGACCGTCACAGTCCACACGAGCTTCCACTACAACGGCTCTGAGCAGGGGCCGAACACCGCCAATACAGGCGGTTCAACCGGCACCTTGTCCTTCAGCTATGCGGGCACCGGTGGCACGACTTACGGACCGAGCGGCACCCGACCGACGGACATCGGCACCTATACCGCGACCGCGTCGGTGGCAGCGGAAACGGTTCCTCCCATTAACTACCTCGGCGCCTCGTCCAGTCCGGCGGCCTTTACGATTGGTGCCGCATTGGCACTGCCCGTCATCACCGATATGAAGCTGTGGCTGGATGCGTCGCAACTCATTTTGAGTGACGGGGATCCGGTGACCACCTGGACGGACATGTCCGGAATGGGCAACGATGCCGCTAAGACGAGCGGCTCACCCAAGTATATAAGCAGCGGTCTCAATGGCAAACCGGTCATCCGGTTTGTCAAGGCTAACGGAGATGCATTCACGACGGCCAATTTGTCGAGCCAGTTCCCTTCGGCCGCCACGGTTTTCATCGTGACGACCATCAACCCCAACACGGCGGCATACACCTTGGTTTACACTAATTCCAATGACGCCGAATGGTGGCGTTACTCTGGTGATGGCTTATCCTATCCGGCGGTCTTCCGGTCGCCGAGGGTGGGAGGATACTGTGCTATGCCTAACTCCGGCTCACACATCTTCGCAATCTCCAGTTCCTCGAGCGCTTGGCAAATGTGGATCGACGGGATCGGTCAAGGAGCTGCGGGCGGTTCTTACAGTGCCGGCGGCACCCATGTCATCGGCTCTGGTAGCAACGGGAGAACCCTCGACGGCGACAT
This sequence comes from Akkermansiaceae bacterium, assembly GCA_903827375.1. Taxonomy (GTDB): domain Bacteria; phylum Verrucomicrobiota; class Verrucomicrobiia; order Verrucomicrobiales; family Akkermansiaceae; genus Luteolibacter. The sequence goes on along the minus strand of CAIKHZ010000245.1, from coordinate 501 downwards.
CGCTGAGGTCATTGAGTTCAGCCGGGCGCTGAATCCGGCAGAAATGGCAGATATGAATGCCTACCTTACGACCAAATACTTTGGCGTTGGCGGCTCCAACTACGGCACCTGGGCGGCCGCCCAAACTCCACCGCTGACCGGCGGACCGAGCGCGGTTGGCCCCGACGGCCTTCCCAACTTGCTCGTCTATGCCCTCGCCCTCAAGACGGACGGCACCAATGGCTCGCCCGGCACTCTAACTGGCAACCAGCTCAGCTTCACCAAGCGTCCCGAAGCGGTCACTAACAATGATGTCACCTACGCCATCGAGGTATCCGCTGACCTCGGTGTCAACGACGTGTGGCACACTACCACCACGGGTGTCACGAACGCCGTCGCCCCCCCCGCCACCATCTCCATCGACCTGTCCACCTTGGGCGGCAGCACTCACTTCGCCCGCCTGGTTGTGACGCAGAAGTGAGACGGAGACAAAGTATAGTAGATAGAAGATAGAAGTAGCCC
>CAIKHZ010000244.1 GCA_903827375.1 Akkermansiaceae bacterium | reverse complement strand
GCTGAGCACCAAGTCGAGCTTGCGGGTGACGGCCTCCATGAGCTGCCTGCGGACGGCGGGCGCGAAGGTTTTGAGAGCGGCGGTGTTCATGGGGGGAAAGACAGAAGACTTGGAGACAGAAGACAGAAGACTGAAGAAAAGAGGCGGGGGAGAAGTGCTGAGTGATCAGTAATCGGTGGAAGAAAGCCCCAAAACGGTCACGGTACACCGAGCGAGTGTATTGTGCGCCACGGGTGTATCCAGGGAGCCGGATTGGATGAGGACCGGCATATTTGAACAGTCAGAGAAAGGTTTGGGGGGCTCATGGATCCGGCGGGGTGATGTAGGCTTGGTCCGGGTGGTTGGGCTGCACGGGGATTGTGAGGTTGAGGAATCCTTGGTGCCGGAGCGGGGTTAGCAACCGGTCCAGCACGTATTTGCGGTTTTTTCCGAGAAGGGTGGCAAGTTCATCGGCGGTAAAGGCCCGCTGCCGGCACAGAGATCTGACCAGATTGCTGAGAACGGGATGCGAGACCCTCTTCTTCAAGGACTTGAGCTCATCTTGCAGCGCTCCGGGCAGAGACTGAAGCAAAACCTGGAGGTTGCCAGATAACGGCTGGGGGTTACCAGATAACGGCTGGGGGTTACCAGATAACGCCTCCGGGTTTCCAGCCTGTGAGATTGCGGGAAGGCTGGCGGCCTCTGGGTCCAAAGAGGAGATGAAGCGCTCTGCGGGGACGTAAAAGGTGGCGGAACCCTTGCCTCGCTGGTCCAGCAGCCCCTGATCCCGGAGGTGCCGGAGGTGATGACTGGCGTTGAGCGCATCGACGCGGTTGAGATCGCGGTAGGTGGCGTTGTCGATGGAAAATGTTTCCCGCACATAAACTAGGGCACGCGCTTCCTCGTCGATCAGGTTTGCGACCTCAAGGGAGCGGAGCCACGCCCAGTCTTCCTGGCCGAGGAAGTGGTGGAAGAGGAGAGTGGCGACGAATTGGTCGTTGTGACGGTCCGAATCGAACGTCGGCGGAGTGAGTCCGAGTTCGACCATGAGTCGGCGCATGACGCGGATACCGGAACCTTTGGTTTCGGCCAGGTTTACCTCGTGAAGGACGGCGGCAAGGTGGGGGTTACGGGTCACTGAGCCAGGCTCGCCCCAGCGCTCCTCGGACACGAGGGAGTAACCCGGGTTGCGGATTTCCAAGCGGTTTGAGTACCGGATAATCTGGACCGCTCCATGGATGCGATAGGAACGGTGCATCACCGCATTGACCACGACTTCACGGAGGACCCGGGTTGGGATAAGCGGAAGATCCTGACGATGAATGGAATCGGGTTGGAGCGAGAAGGCCTTGGGCAAGTCGTCAAGGATGGCATTGATTGCCCGTCCGACGAGGCGTATCAAAGGCGCTCGGATTTCGAGGGTCTCGAAGCGGTGGTGGGGATCTTCCACCCATTTTTTCCCTGGTACCCGGATGTAATCAACCCGCATCATCGGAAAGTGACGTCGCAGGGCGGTGGATTTTCCGAACAGGAGAACGCCTGCCACCGTGGGCCGAAGAACACCTTTCCCATCCTTGTCGGCACATCGCAGCGCACGGAGCAGCTCAGGGTCGGGCCATTGAAGTTCCTCTGCGGCGGGGTTGGTCTGGGCCTTGAGGCGGCGGTACTCGTTGAGCGCATCAGGGTCGATCTCATCCAACTCTCCATCAGGCAAGAGTGCCACATCCATTGTGTTGGCTGCGTGTTCGCCAAAGAAGACTGCCATGTCCTCCTGGGTGCAGCGTACATCCGCCGAGCCAATGCGGCGGTAGGCACCTTTGGGCAGTCCTGTAGCGGTAAAAAATACGGGTTTTGAGGTGGCGGGGGACTCGGGGACGAATACGGAAACGACACGCTTTCCCTGAATTTCGGCGACTTCGATCGTAGGCCTGATAGGAATATTGAAGGTCGCTGCGCATTGACTTGCGATATCGGCCTGAAGTTGGTCGGGGTGGGGAACGCCGACGACTTCATATTGCCTCCAGAAGGCTTGTTCATCCGGTTTCACGCCAAGAAGCAACCATCCGCCATCAAGCCCCGGCTCATTGGCAAAAGCACAAACCGATTCAAGAATGGATTTTCCCATAGCTGAACCCTGTTTGGCCTCGATACGAGGGTGCTCATCGAGGTCATTCAGTTGCTGGAGAAGTTCGAGAGGTGTCATCGGGAATGGCATTACAGGCTGATGCGGTTGCCGGCTTTGAGTTCTGCCAAGGCGGCGGCGTTGCGCAGGGAGAAGGTGTTCATGGGGGAAATGCTGAAAAGCTGAAAACTGAAATGCTGAAATTGTGAAGAGGCTCAGAGTTCTTTGAGGAGCGGGCCGAGGCCTTGCCAGGGGAGGACTGTGACGTTTTCGCGGTGTTGGGCGGTGTCGCCGCCATAGACCAGCCAGGAGCGGGAGGTATTGCCGGGTTGGAGTTTTGGTCGCCAGAAGTCGAGGGCTTTGAAGGCATCGGATGGCACGGTCTGGCCGGATTTCGCCTCGATGGCGTGAAGGACGTTGCCGTTTTCGACGATGGCGTCGATTTCATGGCCTTCCTTGTCGCGGAGAAAGCCGATGGAGGGGACGCGGCCGGCATGAGCCGCGGCTTTGGCGAGTTCGGTCATCAGCCAGTTTTCGAAGATGGCACCGCGCAGCGGGTGGGTGCGCAGGTGCTCGGCGCTGTGGATGCCAATGAGCCAGGCGGCGAGGCCGGGATCGGTGAAGTAGATCTTGGGAGCCTTGATGAGGCGTTTCGAGATGTTGGTGAAATGAGGGCGGGCGAGAAAGACCAGGAAGCCTGCCTGGAGCACCGACAGCCACGCCTCGGCGGTGGCACGGCTGATGCCGGTATCCGAGGCGAGCGAAGAGAGGTTGACCAATTGGCCGATGCGGCCTGCACACAATTGGAGAAAGCGCTGGAAGCTGGACAGATCCTGGACGTTGATCGACATGCGGACATCGCGCTCCAAATAGGTGGCGACGTAGCTCTGGAGCCAGGCGTCCGGGTTCACGGGGCGGTCGTGGATCGGCGGGAAGAGCCCGGCGTGGAGCAAGGTGTCGAGCGACGCCGGGGCGCGGTCCACGTCCTGGAGCTCGGACAGGGAAAATGGCCAGAGGCTGAGCAATGACACACGGCCCGCCAGCGATTGGGTGATGGCCTCGATCATGCCGAACTGCTGCGAGCCGGTCAGAATGAAGCGCCCCATGCGGCGGTCGGAGTCCAGGATTCCCTGCAAGTAGGAAAAGAGCGGCGGGCAGCGCTGGATTTCGTCGAGCACCGCGCCATCCGGGAACTGGGACAGGAAGCCGCGGGGGTCTTCGTCGGCATAGCGGCGGACGTCCGGGTTTTCCAAGCTGGCATAGGGACGGTCCCCGCCAAGTTCACGGGCCAAGGTCGTCTTTCCCGATTGCCGCGGGCCGGTGATCGCGATAGCCGGAAATCCCCGCATATTGCGCAGGGCGACCGTTTTCAAATGACGCGGAATCGTCTGCGGAGTAACGCTCATGGCTAATTTGTAAATCTATTTAGCAATCAGTCAAGAATGTTTGACTACAGACTGATGCGGTTCCCTTTGCCAAGTTCAGCAAGGGCGGCGGCGCGCAGGGCGGCGAGCCACTGATCGAGGTCGGGCTCGGTGGCAATGTAGGGAAGAGCACATTGCGGGCGCAGGCTGGTGGCGGCCGTGTAGTGGACGGGGGGCGGGGGCGCAGGAGTCACGGTACCAGGCTTCGCGGGTGGTGGCGGGGGCGGAGTGGCGAGGCGTGAGGCCAGGGCCAGCTGGGCCGGGTATTCCTGTGTGGTGTAGCGCTGGAGGCGGTCGCGGATACCGGTGACGAAGCGTGCGGATTGGATGGACTCACGGGCGGCGAGTGAGGAGGCGGTCACCTGCTGGCGGGCTGAGGCGTCGAGCGCGGCGAAATCATCGACGGCCTGGAGTCTGGCTTGTTGGGCATCCAGGGTCGCCAGGGCTTGGTCGCGCTCAATTTTTAGAAGCTCGGCGAGGAGGCTGCGCAACTTCGTCACGGCCGCCTTGGCTGCGGGCACGGTATTTCCCCGGTAGGGATGCGCGGAGGCCGCGAGGTCGCGCAGGGGCTGGACATCTGCGGCCGGGACTTCGGCGAAGTTGGCCTCTTCTTCCCGCAGGAATGCCATGGCGTCGTCGTAGGCGCTGCGTTGCGGGCCGTGCATGAAGGTCTTGAGCGGGGATAGCAGGTCGTCCTTGGCGGTGAGCAGGTCGTCCTGGAAATCTGCCAGGAAATTGAGCAGGTAGGTGTAATCCTTTTCCGCAAGCGCGGTGATCTGCCCGACGCAGGGCCGGAGCGGTTCGAGAAAGGGATAGCGGGCGGCCTGGTCCAGCAGCACAGTGAGATCGCGGGCCTCGGCGGCGAGCGCCTCTGAGGTGAACTGGCCGACGGAGCGGGCATCCGTGCCGGGATTGGCGCGGTCAAACAAGTTGTGGTGGAACTTTTTGAGGGCATTGACCTTGGTGGCATCGAACTGCTCCTGGAGGCGCACCCGGACACTGCCGCGTTGGTGGGTGTTTTTCAGCAGCGCGAAGGCACTGCTGGCGTCAAGCAGCTCGGAGGCACGCAACTCCACCTTGCCCATGCGGAACAGGCGGCTGACCAGGGTGAGCACGGCCATGGGATACCAACCATAAGGGCGGCGGCTGAAGCATCTAACAATCTCCTCGATGGTGGTGCGCGTGCCGTTGTCCTGGTTGCGCATCACATAGGTGAGAATTTCCTGTTCCGATTCCGATGGGGCCAGCGTGCCACTGGTGAGGAGGTCGTTCTGGTCGAGCAGGGCCTGTGACAAGGTGGTCTCGTCATAGGCTCCTTTCAGCATGCGAAGGCTGGGGAACGAAAAGGAAATGAGTTCCTGGCAGGCTTTGGAGAAACGGTTGCGGGCATCGCCTTCGCCGACGCTATCGAGGCGCGAACCATTCAGATAGAGCGGGGCCTTGCTGAGAAATTGTCCGGCCAGTTCCTGCATGGCGGTTCGCCGGATGCCGTTTTGCTCGTTGCGCTGGTTGAGAATGGACTTGCGCGATTCATCCCCCGCACTGGGGTTCTGTTGGATATATTTCTGGGTCTTGAGATAGAGCCGGGCCTGATCGCCCAGACTGGTGTCGGCAGGAAGCACGGCGAGAAGCTCCGCCTTGCCCGTATTCTGCGCGGCCAGGGTGGCGGCGTCGGTGTGGTTCGGGTGCTCGGTGGTGATGATGTTGATGGCGACGTCCGCCTCCTTGCCGATTTGGTAGTCATCCAACTTCCGGCCGTAGGCATAATCCTGGCCATTGCCCTCATAACGGATCTTGGGATCCTTGAGCACATCCGTGAACAAGACCTTCGTGAGGAGTTCTGCCATCTGTGAATCGTCGATTTCGGTATTCTCGATCTCCTTCCCGATATCCCTTTCAGTGTCGGTTTGGAACTCGTAATGGTCGCCATTGCGCTGCAGGCGCTGCTGGCTTTCAAGTTGGGTCAGCGCCTCAAGGACCGCCTTTTCGTGGGCACGAATGTCGATGTCAGGCCTATCAATCAACAGAATGGCGACATTGCGCGGGGAGGCTTTGAATTCGCGCACCCACTTGAGGAGAAAGAGCGATTTGAGAATGCGGATCTGAAGACCTTCGCCCAATTGCCGCTCGGCCATCTTGATGGTGGTCTGCATGTCGCCACGGATCGAGGCGGCAATGCCATCATACATGAGGTCGAAGGTGGCGAGATGACCCACGTCATCATTGCGCACGGACTTGGCAACCTCCTGGAAAACCGCGAGCATGGAGCGCTCGCCCACGGAGAGGTATTTGCCGGTGAAGACGCCGTGTTTGGAGAGTTGCTGGATCGCGAGCTGGAACAGCTCGAACTGGTAGGTGTGGAAGGGATAGAAACCGCAAAACTCGTCGCTGCCGCGCCAGCCACGCAAGTGGATCGAGTTGTCGCCAAAGCGGAAAAGCGTCTGGAAATTATCCTTCTCGCGGTCATAGATGTCGGTGAGGACGGCGGGCTCCGCCTCCTCTTTTGCCAGAAGCCGCTTTTGAATGACCTCCCGGACGTCGGCGCTGGCGAGCGTGAGCTGGGTCTTGAAGCGGCCCATGATCTTGGTGATGTCCTGGGCATCCATGCCTTTGAAGGCACCGAGCACGCCCTCAAGATCGGCCTGGGACGTCACAAAGATCCAGGCCCTGCCGTTGCAGACGGTGCCCAGGGTTTCGGCCACGGTCTGAAGGTTGAGCATGAGCTTGGAGTTCTGCCCGATAAATTGGCCGGCCTCATCGACGAAGAAGTTCAGGCGGAAGCCCGGGGGTTGCCGTGAGATGTAGTCTTGCACCATCTGCGCAAAACTCTCGATAGAGACGCGGTAATCTTCGCGGACTTGCCGCATCAGATTCGTGGCATCAGCCTCGGGCACCCCGAAATGAGCGGCATAGGCTCTGGCGAAGGCCGCCTTGCGGGCGGTGGCGATGGCTTCGCGGTCCTTCTCCCAGGCGCTGCCATTCACTTTCAGATAGGTTTCCTTGAAGGGAGCAAAGTCACCGTGCCCGTCAAGATCCCGCTCGAATTTGGCGACATATCCCTGCTTGCCGTAGTATCCTTGCAGCTCATTCAAGACCTTGACGAAGACTTCGAGGATTGGCGCTGAATGGTCGCCGCCGATGCCGTCGAACTTCTGATCGATATTGAACAGAATGCTCCGCGACGGAATGGCAGTGGCCTTGCGCAAGTTGGCCTTCACAATCTCATCATCGATTTTTGGCAACACGATGTCGGCGGGGCGCATGCCGTTGGCGAGGGGCTCGCCGCTGAGGATGAGGGAGAGGATTTTGAGCAAGTGGGATTTGCCTGAGCCGAAGAATCCGGAAATCCACACGCCGTTTGCCGTCAGCTCGTTGAGATAACGGTCGGTGAAGGTGCTGAGTCCTTTGGCGACATCGCGGGTGACGACGTATTCCTCCAGCTCGATCTGGAGATTGCGATCATCATCGGCCTTGATGACACCATCAATGGGGCGCTCAACGGGTTTGAGGAACAGCTCGTGAATTTTCATGAAGGTCAGAGGAGATAGTGGTCGAGATTCGTGGCCCGGTAGTAGGGGTTGTTGATGCGCGGACTGGGGATGGACCCAAACAGGCGCAAGTGGGAACCGCCGATAGGGTCCTGTGCGTATTCACCGGGGAAAAAGATCACCACCGGGTGCCGCAACATCGCCGGCTGCAGGGACTCCAAAATGGTGTGGGTGCGCAGGAACGGGAAAATCCGCCCGGAGCCGGTAATGAGCGTCAATTGAGTACCATCATCCCCGATGGCCCGGATCAGCCGCGGGATCAAGTGCGTCTCGGGGTCGGAATAATTCTGCAGCGTCTCCAGCACATCCGCCTTTTGCCAATCGACCTCATCCCGCAACAGGTCTTCAAGCACGTGGTGTTCTTCCATTTCCTCCAGGACAAGGCTGAACAAGTCGATGGACTTGAGCGTGACGCCGGTGTTGCGGAGCCGGATTGCTAGGCTCTCCACCATCCTCCGGACGACATCCTCTGCCGCCGGGTCGTAAGTTTGAATGAAAATGGGAACCTCGTTGGCGAGCCCCTCCATGGCAAGGAACCCCGGATGACTCAGGGTTGTGAAAAGCCGCTCGGATAATTCGTGGGTGTTCATGGGGTGCCGCAGTTTGGAATTTCAATGTCGGGTACTAGAAACCCGGCCAGCCAGCGGGGATTATCGGATAGAATGGCCTGGGCGGAGGCCGGGGAGAGCACCGGGCGGTGAATCCGGCCGATGCCCTGGCCCTTCGACAGCAACCCGGCCGCCCCCAGCATGTGGAAAAGAACCTGGCGGATCTTGGCCTTGGACGACGGGGTGAGCCCGCCCATCTCAGGATGCGACACCGCCTGCAGATCCACAAACGATTCGTAGTCCGAAAGGCGCAAGACCGGATCGTTGGCAGCCAATTTCTCGCGGACCACCATGGCGGCAAAATCAAACACGAATCGACTGTGTTTGCAGGCAGCCAGCCAGGCCATTGCAGCCCGGTCTTCCGCCGGAGCCTCCACCAGCAGGGTGAGCTGGGCTGCAGTCAGGAGCTGGAGCCTCTGCCGCAACTCCCGCTCCTGCCGCACGGCACTGCCAGTACTCTGGCACTGGAGGGCGTTGGTGGCGAGGATTCGTTCTTTGGCGGTTTCCCAGCTGTCGGAGGCCAGAAAGATCTCCGCAGCAATCCGCATCAGTTCCGGCCGCAGCGACGCGGCGGTGAAGCTGAAATTGTAGCGGTGTTGCTGTCCAAAGTCGGTGACCATGATGCTGGGAGGGGAACTGCGCTCATTTGCAGCCAAATCGGCGGGTGCCGCAGCCACGTCCCGGCAGTTTCATCGCAGATCTGATTTGCATGACCTAATCATTCAGCACCCTATGGCCGCCGACAAGCCCGATCCTTCACAAGCCCAGTGAAATACCCAAGATTGCGCCGCACGAGGCCGTTGGTCCTCGGGGGCTAGTGGGGCGGACGTGGGTTCTTGCGCGAACGCCTGGGTCTGGTCATGGCCGACGGAAGCCCGGCACTGAGGTTGCTGGAATAGGGGCAAGTGACAAGGGGTGGGCGCGGCCCAAGCTGCGTCCAGGCTGTGCGGGCTTGCAGTCAATCCTCCAAGCCGTCAAAGTACTGGGCGCAGACCCACCATGGACATCACGAATTGGATCCGCTCGCAAGCGGCAACCGGACAGCCCCTCAACATTCACGCGGTGCAGCGCGAGCGGCCGGATTTGCTGGAGCAGGCGTTTGCTGGACCGACCCCGCGCGGCTGGCGCAGAAGCTTGATAGATGCGGGGGTGGATCCGTACAAGATCGTGCTTGATTACGAAGATCAGGTGGAATGCGCCGTCTGCGGCATGTCATTCGTGATCCTGGTAAGACACCTGAAGATCTGTCACGGCATGACTTGTGAGGAATACCTCCAGGAATTCGGTCGAGATCACGAGACCACATCGGAGTCATACAGGGCGGGCCTTACCGGGCTGCGGCCGATAGCGGGTATTGCGCACTGGGAGCGGGTGTGGAGCCCCCAGTACGTCATCGATTGGATCCTGCGGCTGCATCATGAGGAGTGCATCCCTGTGAATTACGAGCACATCCACCAGGTAGGGATGGCGCTGGAGGCACAGGCTCTCAAGCGATTCGGCTCATGGGATGCTGCCCTGAAAGCGGCAGGCTTGGACCCTGCGGTGCTGCGGGTCAATCCTCCGGAGCGACAATGGACACGCACGATGGTCATCGACGGCTTGCGCAACTTCGCCAATCTCAAGCAGGAGAATCCGAAACGGAAAATGTCCGTTCCCCTGCAGATGGCGGCAAGGCGATTTTTCCCTTCGCGGCAGGCGGCCAGTCAGGCGGCCGGACTGGAATATGAGAAAATCAACCCGCGGGCCAGCTTCACGAACGAGGCGGTGGCCGGTGTGGTGTTGGCCATCCGCGCTCTAGAACCTCTCAAGGGGAGGGAACGCGTGGAAAGGCTCGACGCCATCTATCATCACAAGGCCAATCTGAGGATTGTCATCCGCCATTACGGCTCACTGCAAGGGCTTGCGGCCAAGGAGGGCATCGCCGCCGGGGTGGTGTCGCGGACGACGTACCGCGACGAAGCCGATGTTCATCACGATCTGGACCTGCTGGAACGCGAGGGCAAGGTCCTCACCTACGGCACCCTCAGGACCATGAAAAATGGCGGCAGTGGACTTTACCTGGTAATGAGGGAAACGGGATGGGGAATGGAACGGCTCAAACGGAAAGTGGTGCCACCTTCCAAGTTTCCGCCATGCAATCCGCGCTCGGGGCTTCTGTGCGACCGGATGATCATTCTGCGTCGCAGACTGCGCATGGGTATTGTCGCAGCTGCAAGCAAAGCGGGCCTTTGTTCCAAGTGGTGGAGCGAGATCGAAAAAGGCCAGAGGAAAGCGACAGCAGCCACGGCAGCCAAAATCGAGC
>CAIKHZ010000243.1 GCA_903827375.1 Akkermansiaceae bacterium | reverse complement strand
TCGGCCCAGCCGTAATTTTTTTGCAATCGTTTCACATTCATTAACTCCTATTCCCCCAAACACCGTGTTTAAGAAAGTCATTGGCCAAGACGACTCACATCGTCCATCCCCGGCTCCACCAGCTGGTTACCGGCAGCCCGAACCGTTGGCACCCCCAGCCAGTCATGTGCTCGCCCCGCCCGCAGCGGCCCAAGCGCCCCTATCCCGGCCATCGGTGGGAGCTTCCCGCAACATTCTTTCCTCGGATGTTGAAATCAAAGGCACCGTCAAATTCACCAACGACCTGATCATTGACGGCAAGATCGAAGGGGAAATCTCTTCCGATGGCAGCCTCACCGTGGGGGAAAACGCTCGACTCAAGGCTGAAATCAAAACCGCCACTGTGGTCATTTACGGAAAAGTCCACGGCAATATCACGGCTCTTGATCGCATCGAGCTGAAATCCAGCGCCGAGGTCATCGGTGATATCAAATCCAAGACGCTCTCGATCGAAGCCGGGGCCATCTTCGTTGGCAAATCCACCGTCGGCACTCCGGCCCAAGCCCCAGCGCAAGTCCCAGCGCAGGCGGCCGCCAAACCTGCGGGGGCCGCGCAACCCAAGCAAGCCACACTGCCGGGCGCCGTTTGATCCATCCATCCGAACCCTCTGGTTGCGGGAACCCCGCGAAATCCTGTTATGGTCGGTGAGTCCCCATCTCCGCGCCAGCGCATTGAATTGACTTGTCCCGAATGTGGGCATACTCAATTCGAGCCGGCCATGGTCATTTCGACGCAATGCCATGGCTGCCGCGCTAATTTTCAGGTGCACGATGGCAAAGCGGTGGTGCGCACCCGCCCGATTGCCCGGTTGGCCAAGTCGAGGCGGGATTCAGACCCCTTTTTAGAAGCGGTGCCGCCACCACCTCCGCCGATATTTCGTAGCGTCTTGCCGGTTCCCACGTTGCGCCAGCGCTTGTTTCGTTTGCTCTTTCCGCCCAAGCCGCCGCGTGAGATATCATGCTTTGATTGCGGCCACCAATACACGGCCGCAGCCGAGGCCCAGTCCAGCCAATGTCCGCGCTGTTGTTGTTATGTGAGCCTCCTCGACTATCAAATCGACGGCCCTTGGAACCGTCGCATTCAGACACGTGGCAACGTCGTCATTCTCAAAGGCGGGATGGTTTCCGGTTGTGTCATCCAGTGTCATCATCTCACCGTGTTGGGTGAACTCGCCAGCCCCGTTGATTGCTCGGGGGATTTGCTCATCCGCGGTCACGGGAAAGTCATGGGTCGCGTCAGTTGCCAGCACCTCCGCATCCAGCGCCGGGCCAGGGTCGAATTCTTCCTGCCCGTCACATCCGCTAGCGCCAGCATCGCCGGCCACGTTCGCGGCCAATTCTTCTGCTCCGGCACCGTCACTCTAGAGCGCCGAACCCATCTCCACGGATTCATTCGGGCCGCCGCCATTGTCGTCAAATCCGGGGCCAAGCACATCGGCACCCTTGAAATTTCCCAAGCCACCAGCACGCCCGAAGACCCAAAATGATAGGCTGAAGGCAGCTCCTATTTTTGTCTTCTCATATCTTCTGTCTTTGAGTGCAGCGATCTTTTGTCTCTCACTTCTAACTACATGGACCTAACACAAGAAATCCTCGCTCTGAAGCGCTCCCGCAACGCGGTGATCCTGGCCCACAACTATCAAACCGGTGATATTCAGGACGTCGCCGATTTCGTCGGAGACTCGCTCGGTCTTGCCTATCAGGCAAAGTCCACCGCAGCGGATGTGATCGTGTTCTGCGGCGTTCACTTCATGGCGGAGACCGCCAAAATCGTCAATCCTGGCAAAATCGTGGTGTTGCCGGATGCGGATGCCGGCTGTTCGCTCGAAGCCTCGTGTTCCGCACCAGACCTCGCAGCCTATCTGGCAGCCAACGCCGCGAAAAACTATTACGTCATCGCCTATATCAATTGTTCCGGGGCGGTCAAGGCGATCAGCGACGTCATTTGCACATCCGGCAACGCGGTGAAAATTGTCAATCAGGCACCGCCGGCGCGGCCGATTTTGTTTGTGCCCGACGCCAATCTGGGGGCTTGGGTGATGGAGCAAACGGGCCGCAAGATGGACCTATGGCAGGGCTCGTGCTATGTCCACGTCGAGTTCACTCGTGACTCCATCAACCGCATCAAGGCGGATCATCCAGGGGCTCTTGTTGTCGCTCATCCGGAATGCACTCAAGCCGTTCGGCTCCTCGCGGATGAAGTATGCTCCACCGAGAAAATGATCTCGTACTGCCGGACAGCCCCGGTTAGGGACATCATTGTCGTCACCGAGAGCGGGATGCTTCACCGCTTGCGCAAGGAATGCCCCGATAAGAACCTCATTGCAGGCCCCACCGATCGCTGCGCCTGCGCCGATTGTCGCTACATGAAGCTCAACACTTTACAGAAACTTCGCGACTGCCTAGCTGACCTGCATCCCCGCGTCGAGATGGAGGAAGGTCTTCGTGCCAAGGCCGAGTTGCCACTCCTGCGCATGCTTGAGCAATCACGATGAGGTCGCCTCAGTGATGGAACAGTCCCGATCAAGGTGGGCTCTGAGAACGTCGCCAAAACCCTCGCTTGATTGTTGCAGCCGCTGCCCTAATCTCGTCCCGAGACGATGTCTTCCAACCACCTCCGCTATCTCCCGGGTCAGGTCCTGG
>CAIKHZ010000242.1 GCA_903827375.1 Akkermansiaceae bacterium | reverse complement strand
ATCGTCCGACATTTCCACCTGCCGGGTAACCACGGACGGAATTGGTCGGCCATCGCGGTGGAGGCGGTCAATGAAGTGGGCAATCCCACGATTCTGGCCACCTTTGCGGTGATTGCCGCAGTGCTGCCGATGGCCTTTGTTGGTGGCCTGATGGGGCCATACATGCGGCCGATTCCCATCGGGGCGAGTGCCGCCATGTTTTGGTCGCTGCTCATCGCCTTCATCGTCACTCCCTGGGCATCCATCCGCATCCTCGGTTGGGGCAAGAAATACGGGGAGCGCCGGCGTCCCGCCGGCAGTGTTCGGCATCCTGCCGAGCCCTCTTCATCTCCATCCGAACACTCTTCAACTCCTGCCGCCCCCTCTCCATCCCCAACCGAGCCTCCGCCATCTCCTGCCGGGCACGCGTCAGACCATGCGGAGGATTTCTTCACCAAGCTCTACCGCCGCATGATGGGACCACTGATTCATCATGCGGGCTGGCGGTGGGCATTCCTAACTGGAATCACGCTGCTGTTGTTAGCCTCATTTGCAACCGTCGGCCTCGGTTGGGTGAAAGTGAAAATGTTGCCGTTCGATAACAAGAGTGAATTCCAGGTCATTCTCAACATGCCGGAAGGTGCCTCGCTCGAACAAACCACTGCGGTCGCCCGTGAGATGGCGGCTGCCATCCGCGACGAACCGGAAGTCACTAACTGGCAGATTTATGGCGGCGTGGCCTCGCCCTTCAATTTCAGCGGGTTGGTGCGCCACTACTTCATGCGGCGCGGGGCAAACATCGCGGATATTCAGGTCAACCTCGTTCCCAAGAACGAACGCAAGGCGCAAAGTCACGACATCGCCAAGCGCATCCGGCCGCGGTTGACCGCCATTGCTGAGCGCTATCAAGCGCGCATCGCAATCGCCGAGGTGCCGCCGGGACCGCCTGTCTTGCAAACCTTGGTGGCGGAAATCTACGGACCCGACGAAGCGTCCCGGCTCAAACTGGCAGAGAAAGTCAAAACGATCTTCAAACAAACCCCCGGCGTGGTGGATGTGGATTGGTATCACGAAGCGGATCAACAAAAAGACCGCTTTGTCATCGACAAGGAAAAGGCCGCGCTTCACGGCATCAGTGCCGCCACCATTTCCCAAACCCTCAAAATCGCCGTGGATGGCGAGACGGTCGATCTCCTCCATCAACCTGCCGAGAAGGAAGATGTCGGCATCCGCCTTGAAATCCCGCGCTCCTCCAAGACCACGACCGACGAGCTGTTAGCCCTGCGTGTGCGATCGGGTGATGCCAATGCGCTGCCCGAACCCGGTGCATCCGCGGCTCCTCTGGTGCCATTGCGCGAACTCGTGAAGATCGAGCACGGCACGGTCGAGAAGAGTCTCTATCACAAAAACCTGATGCCGGTGACGTATGTCATTGGAGACGTTGCTGGTGTCGTGGAAAGCCCGGTTTATGCGATCCTGGGCATGAACAAGGCATTGAAAGCCCTCGATACCCGCGAGTTCGGCGGCAGTGGTGCGGAGTTGAAGATCCACAATGCCAGCATGCCTTTTTCCGACGCCGAGCCATCCATGAAATGGGACGGTGAGTGGCACATCACCATCGAAGTCTTCCGGGACCTTGGTTCCGCTTTTGCCGCCTGTTTGGTGTTGATCTATGTGCTGATGGTCGGCTGGTTCCGCAGCTTCATCACTCCGGCCATCGTTATGATCGCCATTCCATTCTCGCTCATCGGCATTCTCCCTGCGCACGGTCTGATGGGCGCCTTTTTCAGTGCTACCAGCATGATCGGCTTCATGGCCGGCGGTGGTATCGTTGTTAGGAATTCGATCATCCTGGTGGACTTCATCGAATTGCGGCTGCGCGAAGGCATGGCCCTCAGCGAGGCGGTCATTGATGCGGGGGCCGTGCGGTTCCGGCCGATGTTGCTCACCGCCATGGCGGTCATCGTTGGTGCCGCAGTGATTCTGGCCGATCCTATTTTCCAAGGCCTGGCCATCGCACTGATGGCCGGTGAAGTCGCCAGTCTCCTTATCAGCCGCATGGCCGTGCCCGTTCTTTACTATATCTTTAACCACAAGAAATGAACCCACATTTACCTCGAAGTCGTCGATGCCGACCGCACCGTGCTGCAAACCCGCCTCGCCCTCAGCGCCGTCGATGCCCAACAACGGACCACCCTCGCCGCCCTCGCCAAGGCCCTCGGCGGCGGTTGGAGCGGAAAATAGGTGGGAGTCGGATTTTATTTGGCAACTTCGCGAAAATGCGAATTGTTCCCGCATGCAGCAAGTTGCGAAGACATCCCTGATAGCGTCACCCAAGCCGGCGAGGTCGTCTCTAAAGCGTCAGGCCGAGGTCTTCAAGGCACTCGGTCATCCGGGCCGGATGGCCATTGTGCATGCTCTGGGCCATGGCGCGGTGTGTGCCTGCGAGCTCGCCACGGCGGCCGGATGCGCGGCTTCGACCACATCCCGCCACCTCACGGTGCTGCGGCATGCCGGTCTGATCGCCGACGAGCGGCGCGGTCAGCAGATTTTCTATCGGCTCACTTGCCCCTGCGTGCTGAGCTTTGCCGAGTGCATCAACCGGGTCGATGCCGGGGAAGAAGTTCAAACGCTTCAAGTCGAGTGCTGCGCCTGATTGGAGAAAATTCCAAATTCTAAATCCCAAATCCTAACATTGAAGACCATGAATATTCAAATCCTTGGCACGGGTTGCACCAAATGCAAAACCCTCGCACAAGTCACCGAACAAGCGGTGGCGGAGCTCGGCCTTGCCGCCCAAATCAGCAAGGTCACCGACCTCAGGGAAATCATGGCGATGGGCGTGATGATGACGCCCGCGCTAGCCGTCAACGGCATAGTCAAGGTGAGCGGGCGGGTGCCTGGCATCGCCGAAATCAAGAGCATGCTCCAATAGCTAACTGAAACCATCCTGATGAACCAAACATGAAAACATCCACTAGAATTCCAATCCTATTGGCAGTCGCGGTTGCCGTTGCGACGGCGTTCATTCTCAAGAACATCAAGTCCGACAATACTCGCTTAGCCACCACTGCGGGTGCGGAATCTTCGGCCTCAATCGCCGCCGCCGCCAAGCTTCCCAAGCTGTTGGATCTGGGGGCGAACAAGTGCATTCCCTGCAAGGCGATGGCCCCGATCCTGGACGGGCTCAAAAAGGAATATGCCGGCAAGATGAACGTTGAGTTCATCGACGTGTGGCAGAATGAAGACGCCGGCAAGCCGTATGGTGTGGAGATGATTCCCACTCAGATCTTCTTTGATGCCGTCGGCAAGGAACTGTTCCGCCACACCGGTTTCTTTGGCAAGGAGGACATCCTTGCCAAGTGGAAGGAACTGGGCGTTGACCTCTAGCCATGGAACAACTTTTCACCAACCTGAGCCACGCGGTCGAGGGCGCACCATGGGTTGCTTTAGGTGCCGCAGTGGTGTGGGGCATTTTGAGCATTGTGCTCAGCCCGTGTCATCTGGCGAGCATCCCGCTCATCGTCGGCTTCATCAGCGAGCAGGGCGCGGTCACCACGCGGCGTGCGTTCTGGACCTCGACTTTGTTCGCCGTGGGTATCCTCATCACCATCGCGGCGATTGGCGCGATCACAGCGGGCGCGGGGCGTATGTTGGGTGACGTGGGTCGCTATGGGAACTACTTCGTGGCAGTCATCTTTCTGGTGGTTGGACTGCATTTGTTGGGTGTGGTCCCGTTGCCTTTTTCCGGGCCGGGGCAGGTGGGTTTGAAGCGCAAGGGACTACTCGCCGCCCTGATTCTCGGGTTGGTGTTTGGTGTGGCGTTAGGTCCTTGCACGTTTGCCTACATGGCGCCGATGCTGGGGGTCACCTTCAAGCTGGCGAAGACCGCCCCGTGGTATGGCGCGTCATTGCTGCTGGCTTACGGTATCGGCCACTGCGCGGTCATCGTGCTCGCCGGCACCTCCACCGAGGTGGTGCAGAGATTCCTCAATTGGAATGAAACTTCCATGGCTGTCACTCGCATCAAAGGCGTGTGCGGCGTGCTTGTTATGTTAGGCGGGATCTGGATGATTTACACGGCACCTTGATCTATGAGAAGATTTCATCTGGAATTTCTGTACGCGTGCTGCACTTTCGCTGAAGAGTGCTTGGCAGGATGCCAAACCCCGTGGACCGGGCATCCTGCCCGGTTGCCCATGGCGCGAGCATGGTCGGTGCCTAGCGCAGGCCCATGCTCTCCGCAGAGGGTTCGGCAGGATGCCAAACCCAGCCGACAGGATGCCGGCGCTCCCCAATTTAAGAAGCCACCTCCATGGACTCATTGCCTGCACCGCTAGAGCGCGACGTTGCCACATCACCCGTAAGACCTGGAATTTTCGGTTTCATCGTCGTGCTCGCCATCGGTGCGCCGGCATGGTGGCTGGTTTACCGGAATCTGGCCGCCCTATCCGTTTGGTTCAGCTATGGGATTTTGTCGCTCGGGAAGGGGACCCATCTCGCGGCGGCAGTGGAGTTCTTTGTTTTTGAAACGCCCAAGGTGCTGATGTTGCTGGTGTTGGTCGTATTCGCCGTCGGCATCATCCGGACCTTCTTCACGCCGGAGCGAACCCGGCGGATTCTGGCCGGTAAAAGCGAGGCGCTCGGCAACGTGCTTGCAGCGCTGCTAGGCATTGTGACTCCGTTCTGCTCCTGCTCAGCGGTTCCGCTCTTCATTGGCTTTGTCACCACCGGGGTGCCCTTGGGTGTGACGTTTTCCTTTTTGGTGAGTGCCCCTATGGTCAACGAGGTCGCTTTGGTGATGTTGTTCGGGTTGTTCGGTTGGAAGATAGCGGGGTTGTATCTTGCCACCGGCCTGATGGTCGCCATGGTCTCGGGGTGGATCCTGGGTCGCATGAAAATGGAGCGACATGTCGAGGACTGGGTGTTTCAAATTCCTAGCGGGGTGGATGCGGGAAGCGTCGTGATGGATTGGCCGGGCCGGATCCGCGCGGGTTGGGATGCCGTGAAGGACATTGTCGGGCGGGTGTGGATCTATGTATTGTTAGGCATCGCGGTTGGGGCCGGCATCCATGGTTATGTGCCCGAGAATTTCATGGCATCGCTGATGGGGCGGGATGCCTGGTGGGCGGTGCCGCTGGCGGTGCTGCTCGGAGTTCCGATGTATTCCAATGCTGCCGGGATCATCCCAATCGTGCAGGCTTTGTTAGGCAAGGGCGCGGCGCTGGGCACGGTGCTGGCCTTTATGATGTCAGTCATCGCTCTGTCCTTGCCCGAGGCCATCATCCTGCGCAAGGTGCTCAAGCCACGCCTGATTGCCACGTTCTTCGGCGTGGTGGCCGCGGGCATCATGCTCGTGGGCTATTTGTTCAATGCCATCCTGTGAACCCATTCCTATGACAAATCTCATGGCCCCGGAAACGGCTGACGACGAGTTGGTGCTGCGCGCCAAAGCGGGGGAGTTGTTTGCCTTCGAGACCTTGGCCAATCGGCACGAAAAGCGGGTGTATTCCCTGGCTTTGCGGATGCTGAGGCATGAACAGGATGCCCAGGACGTGACCCAACAATCGTTCCTGAGTGCGCTGGAGCATCTGGACGGGTTTCGCGGCGAGGCGGGCTTTGCCACCTGGCTGATGCGCATTGCCACTCACGCCGCACTCAAAGTCATCCGGAAACGCGACGGCTTGGACACCGTCTCATTGGAAGCGGCGACCGAAAGTACGGATGACGATGAGGCGATTCCCCACCCCGAATACATCGCTGACTGGAGCCGGTCGCCGGACGAATTGGTGGCCAGGCAAGAGACCCGCCGCCTGCTGGACGAGGCGCTCGTGCAATTGGACGAGAAACACCGTCTGGTCTTTCTGCTCCGCGATGTCGAGGGAATGTCGGTGAAGGAAACCGCCGCCGCACTCGGCTTGAGCGAGGCCAATGTGAAGGCGCGCCTGCTGCGGGCCCGGCTGCAACTGCGCGAAATTTTGACACTCACGCTCGGCGATCCGGAAACGCGCATCGGCCCTGGGCATCACCACCACGGCTGATGCCTGCAGTGTTCCGTGCGCCATCCCGCATTTCCGAGGCCATCAAACCCTCCCATGAGAATTTTCACCAATCCGCCTGTAACTTATTTGTCGCCCGCGGCTCAATCAGGAAACCACCCGATATGAAATGCGAAGAAATGCTTGCTGTGTTGAATGAATACGTGGACGGCACGATTGATCCGGCCATCTGCGGGGAATTCGAGCAGCACATGGCAGGCTGCAATCCGTGCCAGGTGGTCGTGGACAACATTCGCCAGACGATCACGCTCTACAAGAACGGCCAGCCGTATGAACTTCCTGTTCGGTTTCAGGAACAGTTGCATGAACTGCTGCGCAAGAAGTGGCAGGAAATGCACCAGACATGTTAGGAAAAATTATGAACAATACAACCCTATGGATCGTAGTTGGGCTGATAGCCGCAGTGTTGATATTCAAGCGGCTGTCGTACATATCGCCGGAGGCTGCACGCAAGTATTTGCAAGAAGGTGCTCTGGTGGTGGATGTTCGGAGCGCCGAGGAATACCGCGGAGAGCATCTGCCGATGGCCGTGAATATTCCGCTGGGTGACCTGCAGAATCGTTTGCCGAGTCGCGTAAACGACAAAAATCAGGTCTTGCTCCTGCACTGCCTGAGTGGTACGCGAAGCGGGATCGCCAAACGGCAATTGAAAGGCATGGGCTATCAGAATGTTTTCAACCTCGGCTCCTATGGCCGTGCCAAAAGCATCGTCAGTGGCATGCGGGGCAACTGATTCAACGGCGAGCCGT